>WOYV01000131.1:0-21299 GCA_011620585.1 Draconibacterium sp. | reverse complement strand
TTCAGGGTTCAGGGTTCAGGGTTTATGCTGAATCCAAGACCCATCATCGATCCTCAAGAAATACATATCCAATGCCGAATAAACAATAATCAATACCCGGTATTCTTCAGGATTGGATATTTCACATTGCGCATTGGATATTCTCAAATTTAAACATGCTAATTGCAAATCCCAGGGAAGTACAGGTCACCCAGCATCCGGCATAAAAAAAGGGAACCTTTCGATTCCCCTTTATACATTATATATAATGTAAATTATTTTACTGATTCCATATACTCGATCAGTTCGCAAACTTTTGCCGAGTAGCCCATTTCGTTATCGTACCACGAAACTACTTTTACAAAGTTGGGAGATAATGAAATACCAGCGCCTGCATCGAAGATTGAAGTGCGGGTGTCGCCAACAAAGTCGTTAGAAACCACAGCATCTTCAGTATATCCCAGGATACCTTTCAATTCTCCTTCAGAAGCAGCTTTCATGGCAGCACAAATTTCTGCATAAGAAGCGCCTTTTTCCAGATTAACGGTGAGGTCCACTACGGATACGTCAGGAGTCGGAACACGGAAAGCCATCCCGGTAAGTTTTCCATTCAACGAAGGAATTACTTTCCCCACAGCTTTTGCAGCGCCTGTTGACGATGGGATGATATTCTGACCAGCTCCGCGGCCACCTCTCCAGTCTTTCATCGACGGGCCGTCAACGGTTTTCTGGGTAGCAGTAGTTGCGTGAACCGTAGTCATCAAACCTTCTTTGATCCCGAAATTGTCGTTTAATACTTTTGCTACCGGGGCCAAACAGTTGGTGGTACACGAAGCATTTGAAACGAAAGTCATGTCGTTGGAGTATGATTTATTGTTTACGCCCATTACGAACATTGGCGTATCATCTTTTGATGGGGCCGACATCACTACTTTTTTAGCGCCGGCATCGATATGGCCCTGCGCTTTTTCTTTGGTCAGGAATAAACCGGTTGATTCAACCACATAGTCTGCTCCAACCGCTCCCCAATTGATATCAGCCGGATTTCTTTCGGCAGTTACGCGGATTTCGTTTCCGTTTACAACCAGTTTACCGTCTTTTACTTCAACAGAACCTTTGAAAAGTCCGTGTGTTGAATCGTATTTCAACATGTAAGCCATGTATTCAACATCGATCAGGTCGTTAATCGCTACAACCTGGATTGTTCCTTTGGCAACTGCCTGGCGGAAAACAAAACGTCCGATTCTTCCGAATCCGTTAATACCTATTTTAATCATAGTTGAAAAAGTTTTAATTATTGTAATAAAATTCTTTTAAGTCTTGGCTCAGGTTAAATGCCTGGTTTCTAAAAGCCACACAAAGTAACTACATTTTGCGGTTTATGTCAAGACGCCAATTTTATTTCGTCCGAACCTTAATAATAACTTAAAGTGTTTAGATTGCCGTATTTTATTTATTCATGGGGGAAAGTTGGTTTTTTGCAAAATATCCAATTCTCAGCGCGTTAAAAACTGCTCAAATTGCAGTTTGCCAACCCAATACGGCGATTTTAAGGTGTCGTGTTTTTGATCGTTCCGGCAAAAAACACGCTTTTCAGTTCGATTTCAGCAATTGATACCGGTAATGGATAAAATTTCACTTCAACTTTCGATTCAAAACATACAATAATCAAATGTAACACAGACCTGAAAAGCGGTGGGTGAAACGGAAGAATAAGCCAGGGAAGTAGTATTTACATATTGAATTATACTTGTTGGCAATCCGGTTGCAAATATTGAGGGGGGGCCTCACTATATGCCGGGCATTTACAGGTGCGGCACGAAGTAATAAACAGGAAGCTAAAACCCAGCAGTAACAGCAGGGGCAAACGTTTGGCACGCCTGTTTTTCGCAATAACTTCAGCTTTTAACAATAATGTCGTTCCAATGGCTTTCATATTGTTGTATAGTTAACAAACACAAGGTTTTGAGCGATTTTTAACTTGTGGTTATTAAATCAAACGTTTGGGCGCAAAAAATAGTGTTAATATTCGTTATATTTAAAAAAAATAGTTTAAAATTGTACTTTGATACTATAAAACACAGGGCCTGGCGTAAGATCAAAACCCAAATTTACAGAAACGTGTAAACACAGGAGTTTGGAAATGAAAGCGGGCTGTTGAAAACATTAAGTAAAACATTGCATTTTATGCAACAGATATTTTGTACATTGATGCAAATTTTTATACGTTTGTACAGTTTACCGTACCTGTACGGTGAAAATCTATCTGAAAGAATGATTAAAGAATTAAATAAATTAAAATCAATCAATCAATTAAGTTCAATTTAAAAGCAATTTGCTATGAAAAAATTTACTGGAAATTTTTTGAGCGGAAAGTATCGTAGCCTGCTACATATTTTTCGATCGGTTGCACTTGGCTTGGTGGCTTTATTGCTTGCGAATACCCCTGGGTTTTCGCAAGGATGTGTAGGGCCCTATGATCAGGTGACTTTTAAAGCTGGCGAGCTTAACAACTGCTTCCTGTCCGATGACAGTGTCTATTCGGTACAGGTTTCAGCTGCCAATTTTTGGAACCTCGACAGTATTAATCTTTTCTTGAATTATACCGAGGCTGACTGGGTTTTCGACGGATATACCATCCTCGACGACGCATTCAACCAGACTACCGGTGGTAATGTCCCATTGTCGATCGACGACGATGGTTCGGTATTAAATATCCATTGGGATGAAAAAGTAAATCGGGGAGAATTATCACAGGATGGGACTTTTACCCCATTTTTGACACTACGTTTCCGTACTACCGGAAATCCGGGTTCGTACACAAACGCCCTGGCATGGACAACTGCAAGTAAAGTTTATGTTTGTGGTGGATCGGGAACGCCTACTCCTCCTTATGTGCAATGGACCAATGTAGCCTATCTGGATGGCGCCATTACTACCACGATTGCTTATCCTGCCATTCTCTACACCGTAGATCCACCACAACCTGTTTGTGCCAACGATCCTGTTGATATTGAGGTTACCGACCCGGTTGGTGACGATCTTATGTATTCTTTTAATGGTTTAACCTGGTCTGATAGCCCGTTAGCCAACTCAACTGCAGGTAATAATACTGTTCAGGTAATGGATACCATTACTGGTTGTGTCTCAATTGTACAGGCTATCGTTATTGATGCTCCCGATCCATTAGCCTGGGATGTAGATATTACCGATGAAAGTTGCGACCGTCAGGGTGAAATTCAGTTTGAGATTACCACTCCTTCTGTTGGTCCTTATACTTATTGGGTTGTCCCGTCTTCGAAATTATCTTTTGTCGAAATTACATTATTTACTGAAGGCGAAGATTCACCTGAATTAAATATTTACCATACATCTTCTAATCAGGTGTTAAGACCTGAAGGTTGGTATTATCTAATGGTACAAGACGCAAATGGTTGTGTTGATCTTCTTGATGCTTACTGGGCTGAAGTTTATATTGATGGTAGTTCAGTAGTGGATGCTACAATAACTGCGACTGTGCCTGAAGTAGCATGTGCCGGTGGCGATAATGGTGAGATTACTATTTCTTCAGTATCTGGTGGCGAAGTAGGCGCTGCCGGTTACGAAGTTTGGGTTGATGGTGTATTGGATGGAAACTACACTTCTGGATCGTATGTAATTAGCGGTCTTGAACCAGGCACTTATACCATTGAAGTTAAAGATACCGTAGATTGTACTTATTCAGAAGATATTAACATCGTTGACGTAGCCCCATGGTCATTTGAAGTGGAATACCTCGATGCGCCTTGTGCTGCTGCAACCGGTGAATTGTGGGTTTCTTACATCTTAGATGGTGAAGGGGATACCATTGATATTTCTACCCTTGGCTCGGCTGTTACTTTCCACGTTGTGGGCGGTACCGCGCTGATACCGGTAGATACTACTATTTTGGCTGGTGATACTTTAAAAGGTATTCCTGCCGCCAACTACAGCGCCTGGATACAGGACACACTAACTGGTTGTCCTGCAGTGGCCTATGTTAATTCTGACAACTCAGGAAATACCATTCCAATTTTGGATGACGGCGCTATTACTTTCAAAACAAACGTAACCGACGAAACATGTTTTGAAGATGCAGATGGATCTGTAGAAGTATATGATGTTACCAGAACTTGTTTAAGCTGTAACGAAGGCGCTTACTATCAGTATATGATTGCAGATACGGGTACTTTTAATACTGATGGTTTACCTACGGACTGGATGCCGATTGACAGTATCTACGACAGGTTAAGCCCTAATTCGTATTGGGTAATCGTTCGTGATTCTGCCAAGACTGATTCTGTATGTGCAACTTACGAAATGATAAACATCAATGGCGCTGATTCAGCATTGCAAATGACCATTTTAGGAACTTTTGCACCTACGTGTAATGGTGGAAACGATGGTTACGTAAAAATGTACGTAACTGGTGGTACTCCCCCTTATTCATATTCTGTTGATGAGCTTCCGAATTGGATGCCTAAGCCACCTTTCGCTTTAACCGAAGGTGAACATACTCTTAGAGTACAAGATTTTAATGGTTGTATTATTTCACAGGATGTTGTTGTTGACTCTGTAGATGCCAACATTATTACAGCCTCGATTGATACAATTGCTTGTCCCGGCGAAGGCGCTGAAATTACGGTGAATTTCCTTTCTACGGGTCACTTCTCTGAGCCAACTGACTTTACTTATTATTACTCAGTTGATTCAACAGATGTATTCACCGTGGGTACAGCATTCCAACCTTCGTGGGCAACAACGCCAACCGAAGTTCTGCCAGGTACCTATTATGTTGGTGCAATGGATCCGTTCGGATGTACCTCTAACGTAATTAAACTGGTACTCGATTCAATCGAAGAAATGACCGTTGAAGTTACCTGGGAAGATGCAACCTGTGCAGGGACATGGAGTGGTCAGGTACATTTAGAAGTTCTGACAGGTATTCCTGATTCAGTATTCTATTATGCTTTTGCAAATAATCCACAGGTGTTGCAACCTAAATACGATTCTTTACTCAACTGGTATCCATTTACTTTAGATTCTTTAATGGAATCTATAGAAGTACAAAAGGGAAATTATTACTTTGTTGTAAAAGGAAGTTGCGATCAGTACAGCAATGTGGCTTTTGCACCTGTTGACGGATACGATCCGATCAACGTGAACCCAATCGACTCGGTTACCCCGGTAACTTGCTACGGTGGAAATAACGGAACGTTAGTAGTAACTGACGAAGTTTCCGGCGGAGCGCCTGGTTATGGCGTTGCGGGGGCTATGTATTTATATTCGTTATATGACAATGAGGACAATGTCGTAGGAAAGGAAATGCAGGAAACTGCAGTTTGGAATACTTTATCGGCTGGTACATATATGTTATATGTTTACGATAATACCGACATAACTGCTGATCCTTCGATGTGTCCGCCCGACAGCATCTCTGTAACCGTAAGACAATATCCTAAATTACTGATCGACAGCATTAACGTTTACGACGTAAACTGTGCCGGTGAAAATAATGGTGAACTCCACGTATTTATCAGCGGTGGCCTGGGGGGTATTTCAACCCTTAATGGCAATCAAACAACTCCAAAAGTGGATGGTAATGCCTATACTGTAACGGTTAACTCAATTACCGGCGATCAAGGCTATAGCGTGAAACTGGGCGATTTGATTGACACCGTGGTGTTCCAAACTCAGGGTGGCGACTTTGAAGTCGTTGTGAAAGATGCTAACGGATGTGTTGCAATAGACACCGTAACCGTAATGGAGCCGCTTCCATTCATGATTACCGAAATGATCACGGAACCTAGCGACTGTGGTGAAAAAGACGGTGTTATTGAAGGTATTATTGCCGGTGGTTATGAAGGAGTCCCAATTCAGGTAACCGTTAACGACAGTATTTTCCCAACCTTATATATGGCTGGTGACACTGTAGTCTTTGTTGACAGCGCCGAATATGATGTTGATTACATTGTTTCGGTTGTAAACAACAGTATGTCGGTAATTGACTCGGGAATCATGCCGGCTGATGAGCAGTGCGCTTATACTGATACTATTGTAATCTCAGTTATAAATCCATTTGATTTCGATTCTGAAGCTGAATGTACCTTATGTTACGGCACAAGTACAGGAACAATTAAAATCAGCAATATCACAGGTGGTTCAGGCGCTTATCAATTCCAGATTGTAAGTACTGTGGCCAATGATTACGATGCGCTTGATGAAAGCAGATGGTGGCCAAAAGATGCTGAAGGTGATAATGTATATGTAACCGACAGTGTTGCTTTCGACACCATGGCATCGGGAGAATATTTAATCTATTTACGTGATGATGATGGATTTACATTGGCAAAATGTTGTCGTCCGGATCGCGTAACTGTTTGTGAAACTGACTCGCTTGAACTGTTAAATGTTGACTTGGTAAGTGGTGTTAGTTGTGCCGGAGACAGCACAGGTGCGATCAGCATTTCAGCACAAGGCGGAACAGCTCCTTACCTGTATTCTTATACTCGTACAGAAATAGGCGACAATGGTTATCCATATCAGGGATTACCTGATGTTGATAGTTTAACCTGGTTCGAAAACGATACTATTACAGGTCTTCCTGTAGGTACTTACATTGGTTGGGTAATCGACGCAAACGGTTGTTTGACTGGTTGTGAAATCAACTCTTCAGGTTTGCCAATTGACAAACACCGGGTTGTTATCCTTGACGAAGGTTCAGTTTCTGTAGATTCTATCTATGTTGACGAACCAATGTGTTACGGGGGCGATGCATCGATCGAACTTTACGGAGTTACTGCGGGTAGTTCTTCTACTACGCTTACATTCTTACTTTCAGGCGTTAACTACCTGGGTGAAAATGTTAACTATGTATTCGAAAAACCAGCAGGTTTAACTGCTTACGTTTTGGATAGCGTTGTGGCCCCTGACTCAATTTATACCTTAACTGTATTGACTGACCTTAACTGCCAGGCTTCCGGCGTTGACATTGCTTTCGGTCAGCCTGATGTATATGCAGTTAGCATGGATGTTGTTGGCGATGGAATTTGTGTAGGCGAACAACAGGCAGTTATTATTCTGTCGACCGTTGGCGGAACTGCACCGTTCTCATATACTATTTATGCTGATGGCGCTAAATATGCGGGTCCTACAGCTAACGTGAACCATGTAGTTCCGATTGGCCCACTTTACACCGTTGTTTCGGTAGACGCACTTGGTTGTATAGCTGTTGATACACTTGATCTTGTAACTCCTGAAGAAGTTACATTTATGATCGAAGATGCAACATGTTACTCTGATGTCCTGGCCTCAATTAGAGTTACAGCAGAAGGTACTCCGAACAGAATGTTCAAATTATATTGGAAAGGATTTGACGGAGCTACTGTAATTGATACTGGATCGTCTGTTTGGTTTGATGGAAATATGCCTAAATATATTGGACAGGAATTTATTTATGATGACACCAATATTGATGACATCCACTATGAATTCTATGTAAAAGACGATCAAAACTGTATTTCAACCGTTGATACCATTACCTTCGATAAAGTTGACGGACCGTTACAGGTTGTTAACGTTACCGGTTTGGATGGCGTTGACTGTGTGAAAGAAGTTAGCTTTGATGTTGCCGGTGGTACTTCTCCTTATATCGTTGAAGTTGACGGCGCTGTTGTTGCCGATAGCATTGGGTTCTATGAAACGATCGTTCTTGACCTGGCTGGTGGTACTCACGTTGTGGATGTACTGGATGCAAACGGTTGTACTCAAACCGACACGATTGTTGTAGATTACAGTATCGTACGCGACACTACGTTTGAGATTTATGTTGGCGATACATTAACATTCAGCGATGTTGAAGCAGGTGTTACAGATACGATGTTAACAGGCGGCGAGTATGTATTTGTTTATGCAACTGATACTGCTTGTGAAGCCGAATTAACTGTAACCGTAGTAGAAATACCAAAAATCGCTCCTGTAGTTGTTACAATGACTCCAACGGATACAATTGCTGATAACCATCCTGTATTTGTTCTTACATTCACAACAGGTGTAAGTTTAGGCGACGGTGGTAATCTGTATGTAATTGCTCCGGATTCAACTGTAGCAATGACAATAGAATTGACCGAAGGTATGTTCACTGACAGCACATTAACGGTTGATTACGACTGGCACGTAAATGGTTCGCTTGAGCTGAGTACAACATATTTTGTTCAGGTTGACAGTGCCGCAGTGATGGGTCAAGGACTTGTTTGGGAAGGACTTATGGATTACAGTTGGACGTTCACAACCGGTGATTCTTTGAAGACTGTTATTGATCCTGAATTCTCAACAATCGACTTTAAAGTTTATCCGAACCCATTCAATGACTTTATCAGAATTGATAACCATGATAAACTGAGCAGGGTTGTTGTTAGCAACATTGCTGGTCAGCGTGTATTAGACATTGAAAATCCAACTTACGAAATACGTACTGGAAGACTGGTTACCGGCGTTTACGTTGTCACTTTAATCTCTGACGGCGAAATCGTTAAATCAGAAAGGATTATTAAAAGGTAATACCGAATTGATTGATTAAAAAGGGGAAGCATTTGCTTCCCTTTTTTATTGCGGTTAATTCACAAAATACATATTCGTTACTCTGCAATATACCCCGAAATATAGTGGCCAAAGTCTTGTCGGTAGCTGTTGCCAATCGGTAACTTATTCGCTTGTATCGAAACCATATTTCCTTCGATGGAGCTTATTTTATCGAGTGAAATAATATATGATTTATGTATCCGGTAAAACTTCTCTTCCGGCAATAAATCCAGCATTTTTTTCATCGAAAGATTGGTTACCAATTTGCTGCTCTGCAGATGAATTTTG
Source organism: Draconibacterium sp. (assembly GCA_011620585.1). GTDB lineage: Bacteria > Bacteroidota > Bacteroidia > Bacteroidales > Prolixibacteraceae > Draconibacterium. The sequence goes on along the minus strand of WOYV01000131.1, from coordinate 12,434 downwards.
ATATAGTCGCCTAAGCCTTCGATAAACAGTATCTCAGAAAAACAGACTTTAATTGTTTTTTTATTGGCTTTAACAAAGAAGTATTCGTTCTTACTATTCGATTGTTTGGGTTGCGGTGCATTTAAACTTTTCTTTAACCGAAGGATTTCCTCAGCCCTCGTGAATGCCTTGTAAAAGCGATCAAATGAAAAAGGTTTTTTTAAATAGTCGATTGCATTTAACTCAAACCCTTCCAAAGCATACTCTGAATACGCTGTCGTAAATATTACCAACGGTGGATTTTTCAAGGTTTTCAAAAAAGAAATACCTGAGAGCTTTGGCATATTAATATCAAGGAACAACAGATCGATTTCAGTTTCCTGTAATACCTTGTGCGCGCAAATGGCCTCATTGCAAGTTGCGGAAATCGTTAAATCAGGAATCTTCCCAGCGTATTGTTTAATAACATTTTGGGCGAGGGGCTCGTCGTCAATTATCAGCGCTTTTATTTCCATAATCGGTGGTTTTTGTTGATCGGTTAATGCATAAGTTTCAGTTCTAAAATTACAGAATAGATATAATTTGTATGATCAATTTTTAAAAGATAATCTTCTTCTTTGTAGAGCAACGACAATCGTTGTTTAACATTTCGAACCCCAATCCCGGAATGCTTATTGTTCCATTTTTCTGCATCTGAATAATTGTTCTCGATTGTAAAGATCAGTTTTTCTGTATTATTAAAATCGAAATTAATTCGTATAAAATCGTTTTTTCCAGTTCCCGGAAGTCCGTGCTTAAACGCGTTATCAATAAAGGGTTCGAAAAGGAGCGGTGCTATTCTGGCTGATGGAACTTCACCATTTTTGTGGTATTCTATTTTTGTTTTCTCCGAAGTTCGGATACGCTGTAAGGCAATAAAATTATCGACAAACTCGATTTCTTTTTCAAGCGCGATGTATTTCTCTCTCGATTCGTAAATGATGTGACGCATCAAATCGGATAATTTAAGGATTAAGCCGGGCACTTTGTCCGATTTAATCAAAGCCAGGGAATAGATGTTGTTGAGAGAATTGAACAGAAAATGTGGGTTTAACTGGCTTTTCAGAGTATTCAGCTCAGCTTCGAGCTTTTGTTGTTCGATTTTTGCGAGTTTGTAATTCAGGTCCTGCATCGAAATCCAATCCTTGATAAACTTAAAAAACGACGAAATTCCAACGTAAACCAAAGTGGCAAAAAAGAAAGCGGAATGTGTGTTTGCATTAAAGCCCGAAAACTGACTGGATACGTGCAAAATATTCCGCAGCGGGTACACAATGATAAATTGAACGAACACACTGCTTGCAGAAATTAGTACGATCAGCCAGAATATGTAGAAAATGTAGTTTTTCTGTTTTAAGAAACGCGGAATCAGCAAATAGAGGTTGATGTAAACACTTGCAGCAAACCCAATATTTGAAATAGCTGCCTTGCCAATCAACGAAACACTGAATATTTCACTGTTCAGATAAAATATGATGCTAAGAAAAGTTATGCTGAACAGCCAAAATACGGTATGGGCGATGATGTAATTTCTTTTATTGAGCAGTTTCTCGGGCATTCTCCGAACATTTTCTGGAACCAAAGGTAAACAATAAACTTATTCTTTACGATGTGTCAAACGCGAGAAAGCCTGCGCAGTAGGCATGATCAAAACGTCGTCGATATTTACATGAGCCGGACGTGTTACCATAAAAAGAATGGTTTCGGCAATGTCTTCAGCATACAGTGGGATGAAGCCCTGATACACATTATCTGCTTTTGACTGGTCGCCTTTAAACCGAACGACCGAAAATTCGGTTTCTACGGCTCCCGGGGCAACCGAACTTACCTTGATGCCATGTTTAACCAGATCGATGCGCATTCCTTGCGTGAGCGCCTGCACGGCGTGTTTCGAAGCGCAGTACACATTGCCCATTGCATAGGTTTCTTTTCCCGCGATAGACGACACGTTAATAATGTGCCCCGAACCTCTTTCAACCATAATTGGGGAAACCAGCCGGGTAATGTATAACAAGCCTTTGATGTTGGTGTCGATCATTCGTTCCCAATCATCTACAAAACCTTCGTGAATGGGTTCCATTCCCACGGCAAGTCCTGCATTGTTAATCAAAACGTCAATTTGTTTCCAATTGTCGGACAAAGACTGGAATGCAGTTTCTGTTTCTTTTTTGTTTCGGATATCGAAAACCAGGGTGGTAACCCGGCTTTTTGTTTCGCTTTCAATTTTATCCTTCAGGTTTTGCAGTTTTTCACTTCTTCTTCCGGTAAGTATCAAATCGAAATTATTCCTGGCAAGTAACTCTGCGGCAGCTTTCCCAATTCCTGAAGAAGCGCCTGTTATTAAAGCAATTCGGTTCATTTCTGAGTTGTTTTTTGTATTCAGCGAAATTAAAAAAAACATCTATTTTTATGGATAAATCAGGTACTTAATTACCTTTGCTTTCAGCAATTCCAGAAAGGAGGCATAACATGAGTGATATGGTTCAGAGTGAAGAACAGTATGTTTTGGAAAGTATTCCGGAGCCGGAAAACATTGAAGAGGTGATTTTTTCGCTGATGGTGAATCCTAATTTATCTACCATCAATTATTTTAACGATTTTAACGATCAGAGCATTTCGCCTGAGGCGATAGGAAACAGTGATACCGAGGAATCCGGGTTGTTCGAATACGACAATTGCGGAGCGAAAATGGCTATGAGTACCCATGCTTTTCATCATCACCTTGAAAACGACCCGCAAAAAGCCACCGAAATTTTGATTTCTCGTGCCGCACGGAAAATGCTTTGTTTTGGAGCTTCTCCTTCGGTGATTAGCGCGTTCTTGTACCATATTAATGTTGCCGATCCAAATGGTTATCAGATTGCGTCGGGAGCTAAAAAAGGCCTCGAAAATGCAGCGGAAAAATTTGGCCTCAAAGTTTCGGATCGGAAGATTCGCTTCGATCATTTCTCTGAGCATGGGCCGGTTCCTCCAACCATCATTGTTAGTATGATGGGGCAACTCATGAAAGATAATCAACTCATAACCCACTCTTTTAAAAGAAAGGGCAATCATATTTTTGTAATCGGGAAATTGATTGAGGATATAAATTCGTCGGAATACCTTGAATTTTACCACGGGGTTAGTGAGTCGCCGCTACCGGAATTCGATATTGAGGATGAAATAAAAATCCAGAAATGTATTCGCGAACTGAACGCAAAACATCTGATTGAAAGCGCCAGTCCGGTTGGAAAAGGCGGCCTGTTTTTTACGCTGCTCCGCGCTGCCATTCCTAATGAATTAGGTTTCGACATTACTACAAGCGCCGAGATACGTATCGATTCGTTTTTGTTTGGCGAAGCAATGGGACGCCTGTTAGTTGGTGTAGATCCCGATAAAGAGGATGAGTTTGTGGATGCCATGAGCGATATGAACATTCCGTTTTTTACATTGGGGCATGTTACAAAAGGGGAAATCAGGGTTGACGACCAGTCGCTTGGTTTTATTGATAAAATGACCGCCGGAATTTAATGGCTCTTCCTTACAAACAATCACAACAATCAAAAAAAGGTCAGGTTGAGGAGATGTTCGACAATATCTCTCCAAGGTATGATCTTCTGAACCATCTGTTATCGGTTAACATCGATAAGCTTTGGCGAAATCGTACCATCCGAAAATTACGTTCGTATTCTCCTGCAACGATATTGGACATTGCTACCGGAACCGGCGATTTTGCACTGGCTGCCACAAAAATTGAACATTTGAAGGTAGTGGGTATCGACATTTCGGAAGGGATGTTGAATGTTGCCCGCGAAAAAATTCTAAAGAAAAACTTACAGGACCGGATTTCGGTACAGAAAGCCGATTCTGAAAACCTGCCATTTGAAGCCGGCACTTTTGATGCGGCCATTGTAGGTTTTGGCGTACGGAATTTCGAAAACCTGGAAAAGGGGCTCTCGGAAATTTTGCGGGCGCTAAAACCCGGAGCCGTGTTCTTTGTCCTCGAGTTTTCGAAACCGGATAAAGCCCCGTTCAAACAAATTTACCGGTTCTATTTTAAGCGAATCTTGCCGGGCATTGGCAAACTGATTTCAAAAGATAAAAGCGCTTATACTTATCTGCCTGAATCGGTGGACGAATTTCCTGATGGTGATGATTTTTTAGCTATTTTAGCCTCCGTTGGTTTTGAAAATAATACATGCTACCGTCAAACCTTTGGCATTGCATCTATTTATAAAGCACACAAACCAAAAAAATAGACGAACTGGTGGGGATCATACAATATTTCGCGGGTTTCGTTGTTTGAGAAAAAGGAGCAGATTTATTATCGTGAAAAAAACTTTTCTTTCATTATTGTTAGTCGTTGCAGGTTTTTGGGCGCTGGCGCAAAAACAAAAAGTAAATTATCTCACCACTTTCGATGATAAATTAATCCACTTTGGTTTTTCTATTGGTATTAACGCGCTCGATTTTAATGTTGTTAACTATTCCAATATTTTAGAAGCTGGAATTAACTCTGATGACATACCAGATTTATTGAAAGCCATCCCACTGCGTGATAACGGAAAATACATTAATGCAGATGTTGCGGAGATAATTCCAGGGTTTACTGTCGGAATTATAACCAGCCTTCGGCTCTCAAAGGATTTAAATCTTAGATTTCTTCCTGGCTTATCATTTGGTGAAAGAAGGCTAACATATAATGTTCCTATTTATGATATTAATGATAACTATGCAGATGGTGCTAATTATTATTCGATAAAATCGACTTTTCTCGATTTCCCGGTGCTCATTAAATACAAGGCCCGTCGGATCAATAACGATCGTCCTTACATAATTGTCGGCTCCGCATATCGTCAGGATATTTCTCGAACCGCAAAAGAGGATTTGGTGAAACTAAAAAGCGGAGGGTTTTATGCTGAGCTTGGAGGTGGCTGGGATCATTATTTTCCTTTTTTCAGATTCTCGGTTGAAGCCAAATTTAGTTACGGGCTGAATAACCAATTGGGAGCTTTGCCCGGTGGATCACAAAAATCACTTTACGCTAAATCGATTAAAGACCTGCGTTCGAAAATTTTCACGCTATCTTTTCATTTCGAATAATTCGATGTGCGTTTGAATTCGGAACAAAGAATGGCCGTTGCCGCCGAAACATTGAGCGACTCGGCTCGTTGCACGTTTGCCGAAAAGTTGGGGATGCTTAGTTTTTGATCGATTAACTTTTCAGTTTCTTCACTAATTCCGTTTCCTTCGTTCCCCATAACCAACACTGCCTTAGTTGCTAACTGCTGCTTGTAAACATTTGCCCCGTCCATAAATGCCCCGTAAAGAGTGGCCTCCGATTTGGCAGATAGGGTTTTCATTTCCTGAATAGTACATTCGTACACCCGGACCCGCGAAAAGGAGCCCATGCTGGCCTGGATAACTTTGGGGTTAAATACATCAACCGTTTCGGGCGAGACAAAAATATTTTCAACACCAAACCAATCACAAATTCGGATGATAGTCCCCAGGTTCCCCGGATCCTGAACCGAATCAAGATAAACCGACAGCGATTCATCGAGGAACCCGGGGAGTGTCTCGCCTATTGGTATTTTGCACACTGCCAGGGCGTTTTGTGGTGTTTTTAGCCGACTTATTTGCTTTAATTCCTGTTGGGTAACAACATGCAATATTCTGGCTGCAACACCTGCTTCCTTTACAATTGGTTCGAACCCAGGGGTAACAAATAACTCATCGATATCCCATTCCGAATTGGCCAGTTCCAGGACCATTTTATCGCCTTCAACCAGAAATAACTTCTCTTTTTGCCGAAATTTCTTCAAAGCAAGTTGGTTCACCCGTTTTATTGTATTTTTACTGATCATTGGAATTATTGAAGCTGCAAAATATTTTGGTTAAAGTTATAGTTTCTGTTAAAAACTCTTGTTTATTTTTGCCGAAAGCGCTCGAATTGATTTGAAAAGAAATAAGTATAAAATATTCACTCAAAGTTGGATGATTCTGATTTCAATTATCATCCTTTCATCCTGCGCCCAAACCAGATTTGTTCCCGGGCCTGAATATTTGTTGCAAAAAGTTGAACTCGAGGTAAATGAACCCGACATAAACAAGGAAGAAGCTAAAGCGTACATCAGGCAAAAGGAGAATTATAAGATACTGGGGTTCATGAAATTCTATCTTTTTCTTTACAACTTGTCTTCAAAAAAGAAAACCGACGATTGGCTCAAAAGGATTGGGGAAGCTCCGCAAATTTACGACGAAGCGCTGGTACAAAGATCGAACGAACAGTTGAAGCAGTTCATGAATAACAAGGGATATTACCAGGCTTTCGTTTCGGACTCGGTGATTTTTAACGACAATAAACGAAAAGCTACGGTTAAGTACAAGATTGAGGGAGGAGTTCGTCACACGATCAGGGATGTACGCTATCATTTTGTTTCGCCCGAACTTCGTTCTATTTTCATGGACGATTCTGTTAAATACAAGTTTCAGCCTGGCAATCCGTTTGATATTTATGAATTGGAAAAACAGCAGGAACGCATTGTCAAACTCTACAAAAACAACGGTTACTATTATTTTACGAAGAACCAGGTGCGGTATCTAGCCGATACCTTGCAATTCGAAGATGAAGTGGTTCTCGACCTGTTTGTGGGAGAATCGCAGCAAGCGCAGATTGATTCGGCAAAGATAGTTACGCCATACTTCATCAATACATTTAATTACTATATATTGCCGGGGAACTCACCAGTCGATGCATATCAGTTTGGTGGGACACAATATAATGACACAATCCGATGGGGACACTCTAATTTATTTGTAACCAAATACTTTAAGTATCCCGCCAGTTTATTTAGCCGCACCAATCTAATGCAAAGTGGCGATTTATATAGTGTAAACGAAGTAGAGAATACATTTAACGCGTTGAACCGTTTGCGACAGTTTCGCTATGTTGATATTCAGTTTAACGAATCGTATCCCGCGCGGGACACTAATTTACTGGATTGCAACATTCGCTTGGCGCCATTAAACAAACAATCTGTTTCGCTTGATTTAGAAGGCACAAATACCTCGGGAAACCTTGGGGTGGCAGGCAATGTGTATTACCAGCACCGGAATATTTTTCAGGGAGCTGAAGTTTTGCAGTTGCGTTTAAAAGGAGCAATTGAACGTATGCGCCGGATTGATATGCAGGAGTATTTTAATACACGCGAAATGGGTGTAGATGCCAGCCTAATTATCCCGAAACTGCTTGGTCCCGGGGAATTTATCCGAAATTTCCAACGAAATTTACCTAAGACAGTAATAAATATTGGCTACAACTATCAACGTCGGCCCGAATATACCCGCACCATTTCGACCATGCGCATAGGGTACGAGTGGAAAACATCGGCAAATGTAAGTCACCTCTGGAGCTTCCTCGACATGAACCAGGTTAAGGTGTACGAGTATGATCCCGATTTTATTGATGTTATCAAGGATTTGTACATTAAAAGTAGTTTTACCGACCATTTTATCTTTGCCAACAATTACTCGCTCATCTATAACAACCAGCAAATTAACACGCGTCAAAACTATACTTATCTTCGGTTCAATGTTGAATCTTCCGGTAATACACTTTGGCTGCTGTCTGAGTTGACCAACCAATCCAAATACAACAATTCCGATTTAGAAGATTTAACTTTTAACTACTATCAGTTTTTTAACACTCAGTTTGCTCAATATGTGAAAGCCGATATCGAAATTCGCCGGGGTATTTATCTCGATCGTTACAATTCGATTGTTGGACGTGCTTTTCTGGGTGTTGGGATGCCTTACGCCAACTCAAGAGTTTTGCCTTTCGAAAAACAATATTTTGCAGGCGGCGCCAACGGTATTCGGGCATGGCAGGTACGTTCGCTGGGGCCCGGAACATACAAAGCCCAGGAAGGGGTGTATCCTAACCAGTCTTCGGATATTAAGCTGGAGGCCAATGTTGAATATCGGTTTAAACTTCTGGGTAAGTTGGAAGGCGCTTTGTTTGTGGATGCCGGAAACATTTGGGCAATCAATACCCATGATAACAGGGAAGGCGCTTTGTTTCAGTTTGATAAGTTTTACAAACAAATTGCGGTTGGCACCGGAACTGGGGTGAGGCTCGACCTGAGTTACTTTATTTTGAGGGTGGATTATGGCATGAAGTTGCGCGATCCGTCGGAACCGGAAGGAGAAAGATGGATTCCGGGCAATCGAAAACTGACTGGCAATGATTTCAATTTAACTTTTGCCATAGGTTATCCATTTTAATTTTCAGGATTTTGTCAGCGAACCTTTTTTGGCGAATTATTTTTTTGCATTTTTGATCCTCGTTTCGTTGAAATTTGAAAGCGAAACACACATCTTAAATCATAAATAGAAATCTATGGCAAACATTCCTTCGGGCAATCGCGATTCCTTTACTTCGAAATTTGGTGTGATTGCAGCAGCTGCCGGATCAGCTGTCGGGCTTGGAAACATATGGAGGTTCCCGCTGGTAACGACTCAGAACGGAGGTGGGGCATTTTTGCTTCTTTATTTCGGTTTTATCATTTTAATCGGTATCCCCGTAATAATGTCTGAATTTTCAATTGGACGAAGAGCACAGGCAAACGCTTTGGGCGCATTTAAAAAATTGGCGCCAAAAACACCCTGGTTTCTGGTTGGTTCCCTGGGAATCGTTACTGCTTTTGCCATTCTTGCTTTTTACAGCACTGTAGCTGGTTGGACACTTGAATATTTACTGGAGGCACTAACAGGAAGAGTAATACATATAGACGATACAGCTCAAAATTTTGCTGAATTCAGCGCTGACCCTGTACGACCGGTGGTTTGGCAATTGCTGGTAATGGCGCTAACTGGAGGGATTGTATTTGCAGGCATTCAAAAAGGGATTGAAAAGTTCACAAAAATTTTAATGCCCCTTCTTGTTATTCTCATCGGGTTGGTTGTAATCCGATCGGTAACATTACCCGGTGCAGGAGAAGGCGTAAAATATTTGTTTATCCCCGATTGGTCAGCCGTTAATTTTAAAACCGTTTTGATGGCGCTAGGCCAGGCAGCATTTTCTTTAAGCATTGGGATGGGAACCTTAATTACTTATGGTTCTTATATTCAAAAAGAGAATCATTTGCTTAACACCGCATCTACTGTCGCATTCACTGACACCTTAATCGCTATTTTGGCCAGTTTAATGGTGGTTCCCGCTATTTTTGCATTTTCAGCAGGCAATATTGAGCAAATGTCGCCCGGACCGGGCTTGGTTTTCGAAGTGTTGCCCAATGTATTCAGAGCCATGCCGGGTGGGGTGATTTTCGCAGCCGTCTTTTTCTTTTTGCTGTTTGTGGCTGCACTGACCTCTACCATTTCGGTTTTGGAAGTAGTGGTAGCCTATTTAAAGGAAGAACTGAATATGAGTCGTGGAAAAGCAACTCTTATTGCATCTGTTTCCATTACTGTTTTAGGTGTTCTCGCTACGCTATCATTTGGGCCTCTGGCCCACATAAAACTCTTTGGAATGACGATTTTCGATATCCTGAACTTCTCCTCGGCTAACATTATGCTTACGTTTGGTGCCTTGTTTATCGTTATTTTCGTCGGTTGGAAACTTGGTAAATCCAACTTCCTCGATGAAATCAGCAATAAAGGAGAACTTCAATCCAGGTTGTTCAAGGTTGTTTTCTTCATCATTCGTTATATTGCACCGGTGGCCATTGGAATTATTGCTGTGGCAGCCTTGTTTATCCAGGGAATAACATAGACGTTAGTTTACTGAGAATAATGAAGCCAGTTAATTCCCGTTTTTTTATGCTATTGCCAGAATGCGGAAATTTTAATAACTTGAGGAGTGTTAATCCAAAATTGTTTTCAAGTCGAATGAAAAACGCCTGGCACAGATTTAAACGGTCTTTCTTCAGTTACAATCGTTCAGATCGGAACGCCATTGTTATTTTGGCTGGTATAATTTTAGCCCTTCTAACAATTCAGGCATTGCTCCCGCATTTAATGCCTAAAAATGATTACGATTTTACACAGTTTAAGAAAATGCTGGATGCATGGGAAAGCGAAAACACTGTAAAAAGTTCCGAACAACACAGCCTTTTCACTTTCGATCCAAATACTATTGAGGCAAGCTCACTCGACTCGCTCAGCCTCCCTCAATTTGTAAAACGCAATATCGTGAGTTATCGGGAAGCCGGGGGAAAGTTTGTTTCAGCGGATGATCTGCGCAAAATTTACGGAATGTCGGATTCAATTTTTGAGCTCATTCAGCCTTATGTAATCATCGAAGAACCTGCTAAACCGTCGGAACCTCCTGTTCAATATGCGTCAAACAAAACATTCGACAAAAAAACAGAATACAAAACCCCGCAAAACAGAGAAATTTATACCGAAGTTTTGGACCCGGAACCATTCCCGACAATCGAACTAAACCGGGCTGATTCAGCCGGGCTGGTTTCACTTCCCGGTATCGGCCCCGTCTTTGCCGGCAGGATCATTCGTTATCGCCAACTTCTTGGAGGTTTTTACAAAAAGGAACAATTGCTCGAGGTGTACAATTTCCCCCCCGAAACCTTTTCCAGTATACGTGACCGTGTGAATGTTGATTCGCTCTATTTGACGCAACTCAGGATTAATTTCCTTGATTATGCTGAATTACTCCGGCATCCGTACTTAAATAAAGATCAGGTTAATGCGCTGACACAACAACGCACCAAAGAAGGGCCATTTAAAAATCTTTCTGAAGTAGCTGCACTTCAAGCTTTTGATTCAGAAACATTTGAGCGGGTCAGGCCATACTTAACTTGTCGTTAGGACGCAAAACAAAATTTTGCCGGTAGGAATTATTATTATTTTCCTTTAAATTTGATATATAATGAATAATTTCTAAATTTGCGCCTCAATTTTAAAATGTAAAAACCGAATAAGTATGATTATTATCCCGGTAAAAGAGGGCGAAAACATCGAGAGGGCCTTGAAAAGGTTCAAGAGAAAGTTTGAAAAAACAGGTGTTGTCAAAGAGTTGCGCGAACGTCAGAAATTTACTAAACCTTCTGTTGTTAGAAGGGAAGAAATGAAGAAAGCAGCATACGTACAAAGTTTGCAGCGCCAGGAAGACTAATTAATTTTAGTGGTTCCTGACATATTTCATAAGATGGCCAATGAGTTATCAGGAATCGTTCATCAACTATTTAAAGTATGAGAAGAGATACTCTCCTCATACGGTGGTGGCATACAAAAATGACCTCGATCAGTTTGTGGATTTTACTACAATAGTGGTCGGGGAATTTCATGTTAAAGAAGTTAGTCTGGATACGGTTAGAGGATGGTTGCTGCACCTTATGGAACAGGGACTGACACCGCGAAGCATTCACAGGAAAGTAACAACTGTAAAATCATTCTACAATTATCTCATGCGCGAGGAAATTGTAGATTCAAATCCTGCCAGAAATGTTACTTTGCCAAAAGTGAGGAAGAAACTTCCAAATTTTGTTGACGAACAAAGCCTGAACCACCTGCTTGATGATGGGAATATTTTCGACGATGATTTTACCGGTATTCGGAATAAATTGATCATCGCACTTTTCTATGGTACAGGAATACGTCTCGCAGAATTGATTGGTTTGAAAGAACAGGATATCAACCAGAAGGAAAAATTAATCCGGGTACTTGGAAAGCGCCAAAAAGAAAGGATTATTCCTTATCCTGTTGAAATCAACAATTTGCTTAACAACTATGTTAGAGCAAGAGACGAGTTGCTTGGCTACAAACCTGTCAATTTGTTGGTAACCGAAAAAGGCAAAAAGGTCTACGAAAAGTTAATATACAGGGTAGTAAAAAGTAGTCTTTCGAAAGTAACATTGCTCGAAAAAAAGAGTCCGCATGTGTTACGGCACACTTATGCGACACACTTATTAAATAAAGGAGCCGATTTAAATGCCGTTAAAGAATTATTGGGACACTCAAATTTAGCAGCCACGCAGGTGTATACCCATACCACCTTCGAGAAGCTGCGCGACAGTTATAAACAAGCCCACCCGCGTGGGGATAAAAACAATTAATTATGGAAGTAAAAATTAATTCAGTACATTTTAATGTCGATCAAAAACTGAACGATTTTGTGAACAAAAAAGTAGGCAAGCTGGATACTTTTTTCGATGGCATTATTAGAGCTGACGTAACCCTAAAAGTTGCGAAGCCCGAAACAGCAAACAATAAGGTAGCTGAGTTAAGACTTTCGACACCTGCAATGGACAATTTATTTGCTAAAAAACAAGCCGATTCATTCGAAGAAGCGGTTGATTTGACTATCGATGCAGTTAAAAAACAAATAGATAAATATAAGGAAAAATTAAAGAACAAATAATTCTTAAAAAAGCACATCAATTTTTAGGTTTTTAAAATATAATTTTTACATTTGC
>WOYV01000059.1 GCA_011620585.1 Draconibacterium sp. | reverse complement strand
AATTATCAAGTTATCCAATGCCAACAAATTTAATCACATCTATTATCAGTATTAAAAAATTGTTGAATTCAATAATTACAACAATGAAAAACAGAAGATGATTTTTTGATTAGCGGATGTGATAATTAGCTGATTGAGAAATTTAAAAGTATTAATAACTATTAAAACTCACAAGAATGAAAAAAGAAATATACAGGTTCAGGGCAGTGTTAATCTTCACATTGGCAAATCTGCTCATCAGCTCATCAGTATTCGCACAAAGCCCCGAAAAAATAAGCTGTCAGGCAGTAATCAGTGATGCAAGTGATAATCTTGAAACAAGCCAAACCGGCGAGATGGAATACTGGAACGGTACAGCATGGGCAACAGTCGCAGCTACCGAAAACGAAGGGGCTACTTTGCAAATGATAGGTAGCGTACCAACATGGACAGGCGGAACACCCCCAACTACAAACGTAACCAACCCTACTACCGGAGAAATTTGGATGGACCGCAACCTCGGCGCTTCGCAGGTAGCAACAAGCAGCGCCGATGCCAATGCTTATGGCGATTTATACCAATGGGGCCGTGGAACAGACGGGCACGAAAAGCGTACCTCAGGGATAACCTCTACTTTAAGCAGCGCCGATGGTCCGGGGCATGGTAATTTTATAACCAGCGGCAGCAGCCCTTACGATTGGCGCAACCCGCAAAACGATAACTTGTGGCAAGGGGTAAACGGCGCCAACAACCCCTGTCCAGGGGGTTACCGCCTGCCCACAGAAGCAGAATGGAAAGCCGAACGTACAAGCTGGGGCAGCAACAATGCAGCCGGGGCTTTTGCTTCTCCGCTTAAATTGCCCGTAGCAGGCCGCCGCTACCGCAGCAATGGTTCGCTCGCCAATGTGGGTTCCTACGGCTTCTATTGGTCAAGTACCGTGGGTGGTGCCTTCTCGCGGCTCTTGAGTTTCGGCAGCGGCCATACCCTCGTGTACAGCGATCACCGGGCGCTCGGCTTCTCTGTGCGTTGCCTTAAGGATTAGGAAAAGTGTTTAAACCATGATGTGTAGGATTATAAGATTATACTACAAATGGTTATAAACTGAACTTTTTACCACGTCATTGCGAGGAGGAACGACGAAGCAATCTGTTTTAATATCAAGAGATTGCTTCATTTCCTGCCTGCCGGCAGGCACGGCATTCGCAATGACGAATAAGAAATAAAAGCTCAGATTATGCCCGCTCACAGTATAACTTGATTTTTATTTTAGCAATCAAGTAATCCTTTAATCAATAAAATCGAGGTTCAGACAATAAATATGAAAAAAACACTTATTATCAATATTTTATTGCTTGTTTCTGCTTTTGTGTATTCACAAAACACAGTTACAGGCAAATTTCCAAGCCTTAACAACCAACAAATCAAACTTGTTGGCTTTAAGGGTTTTGACACTTATGTAATAGATAGCATTCGAGCCGATAAAAAAGGAGCGTTTATTCTTTCTTACATCGAAAAAGATTATGGCATGGGCTATTTGTCGGCTCAAGACAATAAACCGTTTTTTGTGGTACTTGGAGGTGAAAATATAAAGTTAAAAGGAGAAAGTTTTGCCATAGCCGAAAGCATTGAAATTATTGAAGGGTATGAAAATAAAGTTTTTGGACAATATGCCACTGAGCATCCACGCAGAGAACAGGCTTTAAGTGCATGGGTTTATTTAGAAAAAATATACACAGAAGATTCGCTTTTTGCAGTGCAAGCAGTTCCCAAACAAGCAATTGCCAACGAAAAGCAACGAATAAAAATCGAAGACAGCCTGTTTTTAGACGGGTTACCCAAAAATTCTTATGTAAGCTATTATTTGCCGCTTCGTAAATTAGTGAGTTCGGTTTCTACCATTGCCCAATACCGCACCGAAGAAATTCCGGCTGCCTTAGCATCGTTCCGCAAAATAGACTATAGCGGCCCTCGTCTGCAAAAAAGCGGCTTGCTTGGCGATGTAATTGAAGGTCATTTTTGGCTCATTGAAAACAGCGGCCGTTCTTTGGATTCGGTGTATATCGAAATGAATACATCCATAGACATTTTGGTTGAAAACCTTTTGCCGGACGAACAAAAATTGAATGAGATAACTGAATACTTATTCAAATTTCTGGAAAAACGCAGCTTGTTCAAAGCATCGGAATATTTGGCGTTAAAATTACTTAATGAACAGGGCTGCACCATTAACAACGATTTTGCTGCCCAATTGGAAAGCTACCGGGCAATGAAAAAGGGAAACACAGCGCCCGGTTTTGATTTCAAAAAAGATGTAATTGCGCCCGGCTATGAAGCTACTAAGCTGCCCCAAAAACTTTCCGATTTAAAAAGCAAATATACTGTGGTTGTTTTTGGAGCAAGTTGGTGCCCGGTGTGTCCACAGGAACTTTCGCAAATTGCCCGGCAGTATGATAAATGGGAAAAATACGGCATTGAAGTCGTATTTGTCTCGTTAGATGACGATGAGAAAATATTTAAGAGCTTTTCCGGTGTTTTTCCCTTTATCAGTATATGTGATTATCAAAAATGGGAAAGCTCCATTGTGAAAAGTTATCATGTATTTGCCACGCCAACCATCTATTTGCTGAACGATAAGAGGGAAATTTTGCTTCGCCCAAATTCCGTAAACCAATTGGATTCGTGGGTTGATTGGTATTTGGTGCAAGGGAATAAATGAAAATTTTGATTATGATAAATAAAATAAATATTAACCATTAAAAAAGGAGGTCAAAAATGCGACACAAAAAGTTAAAACTAA
>WOYV01000114.1 GCA_011620585.1 Draconibacterium sp. | reverse complement strand
AGGCCGCTGCCAACTTTACCAGGCCTGTGTTCTTTGGAGCACAGGCCTTTTTTATGGGTGTTAATTATCCTAAAAAGTCGACCACTTATGTCAGCCACTTCGATGCTTTTTTTAGTTTTGTGCTGTAAATTCTGAAGACCATATGACGAAAATACCTTTAAGATTGTTCTTCTCTGCTGTATTAATTTTTATTTCGATTCAGAGCATTGCTCAACCCGATCTGAAGACCACTCTTGAATCGAAGCAAAAAAATACTAAAGAGGTAAAGGTGATTGAACCTAAAATCTCCTTATGGTACCTCGATGGTTATGGTGCTTTTCAGGATTCAACTTACCTGGATACTTTACAGGATTATGTTCATATTTTTAATCCGGTTTACAAGAAGGCACTTACGGCTACTTATCTTGGAAACTACGGAACACCAGCGGAAGACAACAATTTCTTTAACCGTAATTTTCAAACCAGTTATTTCTTTGCTCAAAGCCGCGATGCTTATATTCTATCGCCGGGCGAATTAAAATATTTTAATACACGCACACCTTATACACGGCTGGATTATACACAAAGCGAAAATAAATCGAAAAATAACGAAACACGTTTTAATGTAATTCATTCGCACAATATAAATCCCTGGTGGAATTTTACGTTTCGGGTAGATTTGGGGAAATCAGATGGACAATATCTTTACCAGGCAAGCCGTAACAATGCGGTAGCGCTCTATTCCTCATATATAAAAGACAACTGGAAAATACACGCCGGTTTTATAACAAATTCGATCAGGAACAAAGAAAATGGTGGGTTAACTTCCGACTCCCTTTTACAGGAAGGAACAGATCCGCAATACTGGAACGTTAATCTCAATTCATCGGAAACCAAGCTGAGTAACAACTATTACTTTACAAATACGGAATATCGTTTCGGAAAATTCATCGATACAGGGGAAAGCCAGGAGAAACGATTCCGGCCAATCATGGGTATTTTGCACTCGTTTGAAATGAGCGCTAACAGCCATGAATTTCGGGATAAAGAAAGCGATACTGACGACTTTTTTGAAAATACATACTATCCTGATTCATATACCAAGGATTCAATTCGATTTAAGCAAATTTCAAATACTTTTCAGCTTAAACAATATGAGAATGCCGAGAAGAAATACAGCTTTGGAAAACGTGCTTTCATTGGCTTTGAAATAGACAAAGGATCGATGCCCGGTTTGCAACCCAACGATTCGACGCACGTTCGAATGGATATTAAATACGCCAATACATTTATTGGTGGCGGTATTTATAGAGAAACAGGCAGGTTCTGGAATTGGAATTTTAATGGGAAACTTTATACTACAGGACAAAATGCCGGGCAATCAGAATTGGCGGGGATGATTTATAAACCACTGCCTTTTAATTTCGATACGCTGGCCTCGATCAGTTTTACCGGAAGTATTGAAAATCGGGTTCCTGATTATTTTCAGGAAACCTTTTATTCGAATCATTATCGCTGGGATCAGAATCTGGGTACGGAACAGCGGATGACTGCCGGAGGAATATTCAGACTGCCCAACAGAAAACTTGAAATTGGCGCTAAATATGCCATTATTAACAATTTCATATATAACGATACATTGGGAATCCCGAATCAGACCAGCAACGAATTATTGATTTTGTCGGCTTACCTCGACAAGGATTTTAATTACCGTAACCTGCACCTCAGAACCCGCATTTTATGGCAGAAAGCATCCGATGAACGATACATTCATTTACCCGGGTGGTCGGCTTTTGTTTCGGGTTATTTTCAGTTTACTATTTCGAAGGTTATGTTGGCACAGATTGGTTCGGATGTACGATACAACTCCAGTTATTATGCCGATGCATATGCGCCGTCTACAGGCTTGTTTTATCTTCAGAATGAAAAGAAATACGGCGACTATCCCTACATTGATGTGTACGCGAGTTTAAGGCTAAAGAGAACCCGTGTTTTCTTTAAATATATGAATATTGGAACCAATTTCTTAGATGGTGTTTACATGAATAGTCCCAACTACCCAATGAACCGGTCTACTTTCCGCCTGGGGGTATCATGGGCTTTTTACGATTAATTTGCTTGATTAATTGCGAGTACATCGTAGAATTCGGATAAAATCATTGCAGTGGCACCCCAAATAATTTCCTGTTCATATTTAACACACGGAACCCCCAGACGCCCGGTGATTGTTTCCAATTCGATCGAATCGTAAGGCGGCTTAAAATCAAGGATCGGGAAACAAAATACTCTCTCTACTTCGTCAGGATTGATTTTTAGTTCAGGTTTTTCGTTCAGCCAACCTACCACCGGATGAATCAGAAAACGGCTCACTTCGACATAAAATTCAGATAAACAGCCAAGAATCTCTATTTTTTCTGATTCAATTCCAATTTCTTCAAAGGTTTCGCGCAAGGCTGTTTCGCTTGCCGATTCACCGGCTTCGATCCTGCCACCGGGCAATGCAATTTGACCTGCATGGTATTTCATGTGCGCCGGACGTTTGATCAGTAATATCTTAAGTATATTGTTGTCGTTGTAAAGCAAAAGCAGGACGCTACTATTTTTCACCCTGCTTTTGTCTTCAGGAGCAGCTTTCAATACTCGACCACGTGGCAATAGTTTATAATGTGCCGCCGGCCCAGGCAGATTTCCACCCAGCAAGTGTGCTATCTTTTCCTTAGTAAAAATCATTGATCAAAAGTATAAAATACCCGCGAATTTTCTCAGGCATGATTCTTGTATTTCGCGGCCGAAGATTCTTTCCTTATGAAA
>WOYV01000097.1 GCA_011620585.1 Draconibacterium sp. | reverse complement strand
TCTACCATAACTGCGTCGCTATGCGACTGTATTTTTATTCATAACGCAACGCCTCAACCGGATTCCGTGTTGCTGCCCGCTCTCGCCTTAGGCAAGACCAACTCACAGTTAACTTATTCATATCGTAAACTCTCTACAGGGTTTTTAGTTGCCGCTTTCCACGATTGAAACGAAACCGTTAACAAGGCAATTCCCAACGCCAGCAGACCGGCCAGTGCAAAAATCCACCAACTTAAAGTGGTTTTATAGGCAAAGTTTTCGAGCCATTTGTTCATGGCGTAGTATGCAATGGGTGTGGCGATAACAAAGGCAATGATTACCCATCTTACAAAGTCTTTGTTCAGCAAGGATAATATCTCAGCTACTTTAGCGCCATTAACTTTACGGATTCCTATTTCCTTGGTTTTACTTAAAGCTATTTGTTTTGATAAGGTGTAAAGACCGAAACACAAAATGAGAAAAGCCACTAAAACAAAGTAGAATAATAGCTGGAGCATCCGATGTTCGTTTCGGTATGTAGCAATAAACTCATCGTTAAAAAAGTGATATTCAAAAGAGAATTTAGGGTTAAAATCCCCATAAACCTTGTTTATAAAACTAGTGACAATCGCCTTGTCTTCAGAACTTTTGTATTGAACATACAAGTTACGCGCACTATTATCATATAAAATCAACAAAGGCCGGATTTGATGAGAAAAATGCCTGCTGTGAAAATTATTAACCATCCCAACAATCTCATAATCCTTCCCTTTTAGCTGCAAATGCTGATGTATTGGATTAGTCATATTCATAACTTTTGCAGCCTCTTCATTTATAACAACCTTGTTTTCATTCGAATTATTTTCTGAAAAATATTCTCCCTGAACCATTTTGATTCCGAATGTTTTCAAAAAATCGCAGTCGGCCTGAATTCGCGCAATGGAATGTTTCTCCTCAGCGCTAATTCCATCCCAGGTCCAACCCGGAAATTCAATTCCAGAACTAAATAAAGGTGAACTATTTGAAACATTTGTAATTATTGGATTACTAAGAAGTTCCTGTTTTATTATCGAATAATTTTCGCTAATTATTCCTTTAAGTGGAATATGGATTACATTTTCTTTTTGAAAGCCTAAATCTTTTTGAAAAATATAATTCAATTGTTTATTGATTAAAAAAGTGGAACTCAATAACACAATGGCAAGTGTAAACTGGAAGGCAATTAAATACTTCCGGTAACGTCCGTTCGCTACTGTTTTTTGTTGTTTTAAGGCTTCAATTGGTTTGATTGAAGTTATAAACATCCCGGGAAGTATTCCGGATATTGTACCGACAATAAGCGCTAGAAAAAGGAGAACAAAGAGAATTACGAAATTCTGATGCAGAGCTGGCAGCTTATTACCCGAAAAAGAATTAAATGCGGGCTGTAGCGTTTCGACCAGAATAAAAGTAAGCAATAACGAGAAGGAAACTAATAGGATTGGCTCGGCTAAAAATGAAAGTGCCAAAATATATTTTGGGGCACCTGATATTTTTCGTATTCCCGATTCTTTCATTCGGTTTGAGATTAAAACACCAATTAAACTCATAAAATTTAAGATGGCAATAAGCAGAATAAAAACACCCGCGATGGAGAATATATACACATACTGGATATCTCCCGGATGATATACAAACAACTGAAAATCACTATGAAAATGCATGTCTTTTAACGAATGCAAATACCAGTCTATATCAAAACCTAAATCTTTGTAATTGTAAAATTGTGCGATTTTTTTATTCAATTGTGTTTTGTCGATTTGGTTTGGCAGTAAAACAAAAGTTGAATAACCAAAAGAAAACCAGTTATCCGCTTCGTTGATGGTAGCCGGGATAAGAAAATCAAATTGTACAGATGAATTATCAGGCAAGTCTTTGTAAACTCCTCTAATCTCATATTGTATTGTACTATCAGCATTTACGAAGAATGTGAGCGACTGATTTGTCGGATCGTCTTTTCCAAAAAACTTATCTGCCAGGTGCTTGGAGATAAGAATTGAATTAGGATTTTCCTGAAGGGATTCAGGATTTCCATTTACGAATTCAACGGTAAAAATATCAAAAAACGAAGGTTCAATTGCCAGGCCCTGTTCCAAAAATTTCTTATCACCTGATTCCAGATACCTCCCCCCGAATTGTTTTGCAAAGCGTGTACTTTGAACTACCTCCGGGAAATTATCTTTTAAATAAGTACTCAAGGGTGTTGGGGTTTCCATTATAAAATCAGACTTACCATCAGCGTATTTCCATTCAGAAGCAACCAGGCAAATGTTTTTATAATTTTTATTAAACCTGTCGAAAGTTACTTCATGATATACCCACATAAAAATGAATACCGAAGATGTTAGTGCAATTGTCAATCCAAGTAAATTAATAAAGGAGGTACTTTTGTTCTTCCACAGATTTCTGAAACCAATTTTTATTGAATTCATAGGTGTATATTTATTGCTATTATTTATTCGTATCTCAACGCCTCCAGCTTATTTCTCTCAGCAGCCCGCTCCCGAGTACTCGGGACCAACTCATTGTCTGAACTTTGATTTTTCTGATTTTGTGATGGACTTTGATTTTGTTTCTTTCATTATCATGGTTTTCATTTAATCATGCGAATCATAGTTCAGACATTTTTATTCATATCGGAGTGCCTCCATCCCGAGCAATCGGGATCTCCGCTCTTCTCACTACTCGTAACGTAAAGCTTCAACCGGGTTCCGGTTTGCAGTCCGGATGTAATTTACAGCAGCAATTAAAGCCACCAGTAACAAAATAAACAAGCTGCAAGCCACAAATATTCCCC
>WOYV01000079.1 GCA_011620585.1 Draconibacterium sp. | reverse complement strand
CTCAGCGGTTTTATCGGGCCAACCTTCGAAGTTGCCGGCGGCTGGTGTACCATCTTCCAATAAGCGCAGGTACTCAAATTTAACCGGTGGTTTAATTCCCGGGTTTCGGCTTACCCACCAGGCACCGAGCGTATTGTCGATGAGGAAGTTTACCATGTAAGGTTCGGTAAACAGTTGGGTTACGGCAGGTAGTTTTTCGCCATCTATTTTATCGCCGCTGGCATTGATGGTTGCCTTGGCTTCGCTTTGCCAAAATTGGTACACCCAGCCTAGCGCATCCTCGGCGGTAAATATATCGGTTTCGAGCGCATCAATAATCCCTTCGAGCTGGATGCGGTCGTTGGAGGCAAAGGTCACCTTTAACAAGGGGTCGTTTACGCGGAAAATGGCCGGGAGCATCAGCGAAGCATAAGCGGCTGCAGCTTCCCATTTGTCGGCATAGCCTTCTTCGGGAGCCAGTTCTTCGCAGTCGGCAAGAGTAACTGCCACGCCATCGGGGTGCATCAATAAATTATTGGCTTCCAGGAAACGGGCAAAAAGCATTTTGTGCCAGGTTTCGTAAGCCAACTCGTAGGCTAGTTTATTAATTTGCTGAGTACCATCGGCTTCGAGTGTATCGCCTAAAAGGCGAGCTTTTGAACGTAATTGGTTACGGAGTTTTCGTTCGTCGGCTGATAAATGCTGAAAAGGTTCGCGGTGTTGCACTCCAATTGCTTTTAAGGCATTGGCTGCGCCAATTTCAGCAAGGTTCCGTGCTTTTTTTACGGCATTCTCCAGTGTATTTCGTTGTTGCGAGGTCAGTACGGCCATTATTCCAATTCTTTGTTTAGTTCTTTTTCAAATTCTTCCACTGTGGGCAAAGTGCTTTTCAGTTCGGCAGGCAGGGCCTGGGTTAGTGTAAACTCACTTACTCCAATTGGTTTACTCATGCCCCGCAGGGCATATTCCACTTCGAGCTTGTTTTTGTTTTTGCAGAGGATGATGCCAATGCTGGCCTGGTCGTTGGCCGCCTTGAGTTGGTCGTCGACCACCGAGAGGTAAAAATTCATTTTTCCGGCAAATTCGGGTTCAAATTCCACGACTTTCAAGTCGATTACCACAAAACAACGCAGGCGTATGTGGTAAAAGAGCAGGTCGAGCCGATAGTCTTTTTCGCCCACCTGCAAGGGATACTGGCGTCCGATGAAGGCAAATCCTTTGCCCAGTTCGAGCAAAAATTTAGTGATGTGTTCGGTAAGCTGCCGTTCCACATCGAGTTCCTGCGCCTGAGGCTCCAGTGTAAGGAAACTAAAGTTGTAGGGGTCTTTGAGTATTTGCGTTGCCATTTGAGCCTGTTTTTCGGGCAAGGTTTGGTTGAAATTGGTGATGGCTTTACCTTGCCGGGCGTAAAGATTTTGCTCGATTTGCAGGGTAAGAATTGCCCGGCTCCAGTTGTTTTCGATTGTTTGGCGGATGTAAAAGAGGGCTTCATCCACTGTTTTTGCTTTATCCAGTAATACAACATGATGGCCCCATGGAATGCTAAATATATCGAAATTGAATCCAACAGGTTGTTGGATTGAAGCTTCGATTTCCGGTGCAACAGCTTGCTGCACTGAAGTTTCCAGCGGGTTAATTTCCTTCAGTCCAACAGCTTGTTGGACTGAAACATCGGCATAGAATTGGTAAAACTTACGGATGTAAAACAGATTTGACCGGGAAAACCCCTTCATGTCGGGAAATTCCGCTCTCAGGTCTTTTGCTAATTGTTCTACATAGTTGTTACGGCCTTCGAAAAGAGCCTGGTTATCGGCAATCATTTTGCCCAGGTTCCAATAAAGCTGTATCAACGAACTGTTCACGGCCAGGGCAGCTTTAGCCTGAGCAGATTGAACCTGCTGCTTGATGGTGGCAAGCAGTTGTTTATAGGCCGTTTCCGTTTTAACTTCTTTGCTCATGATGTGGCTTATTTCAAAATAATGGAGCTTGATTCTTTTAACAGGTCTTCCAATTGCTTTTTCAGTTCGGCCACATAACTATCAATATCGGACTGCGAACTAATGGTTTTACGTGGCATGTTGTAGGTTTTAGCCTGGGGTGCAGCCAGCTTAACGGCTTCTTCCAAGGCTGACTGGAACTGACCGGAAAGCGCTGCAATTTTGGTTTCCCAGGTAAACAGGTTGGCACTTTGCAATTGAAATAAGAGCGCTTGTGCATCGTGGTGTTTAATTTCCGGTTTGGTAAGCAGTTGATGTCTGGCCAGAATAGCATGTTTTTGTTCAGGCGTAATTTTCTTAAAGTATTCGTTGTGCTGCAATTCATCCATCAGCTTATCGTACACCCCGATGTATCGTTGTTTTAAGCCATCGAGAACAGCTAACAGCTTCCCGGCTACTTTATTCAGCAAGGGCTGAATCAAATCCGGTTCGTGCAGCATCATGCGGTCGGTGTAAATGGCATCGAAATCGGTTTTGAAGTTCTCGAAGTCATCCGTATCGGGAGCCTGTTCCATGAGTTTTTGCAATAAATTCCAGTCTTGTTCGCGTTTTACAACGATAGGCGCTTTGCTTTTCCACTCCGTATATTTCGCTTCCAAATCCTCTTTTTGCTGCAAAATATCCAGCAAGCGTTCGTTCCCTTCCTTATTTTCAATATTGGTTATAAAGTCGGTATTGATGGGTTCGGGACGCGGTGCATGGCCGCTGACCTGTTCCGCCAGTGCCCGTAATTGTTTGAGGTATTCGTTGGAGAATGGGAATATATCCTGATTTGGAGGACAGGAAATTCCGGCATTCTGGAATATTTTCCGAATGGTGATTTTATCTTTTGCACCCAGAATGTGTACCTCTTTTTTAAAGGAAGCCTGGTTTATTTTTCCGGGTTTTAGGTCGGCTTCGGACGAACTGATGTGCTGTGTATTTTTTAGCATTATCAGAATGGTGTCCACCGCATCCTGACTCCACCCGTAAGGAGCTTTCATAAAATTGGCACGGATGTCTTTTCCGCTCTTTGATGTGTTGCCCAGGTAACGCAAAATTTCCAGTGCGACCGGGTGTTTATCCACTTCTCCTGAATAATGAATTGCCGAAAGCGCATCGGGATTACCAGCCTGGGCCTTTGTGAGTGCCTGTCCCCAACCCAGCGCATCGGCTTTCCCTTTGAAATCGGTAAACTGGCGGTCGGCAATGTTGCCTAAAGCTTCCTGGATATTTTCTTTCAATGCTCCGGACTGAATGGTATTTCCACCTGCCAGATAAATGATGGCTTCGCCGCCGATTTTTTCGATTAAATCGTCTATCGCATTTTTTGCACTTAGTTGCCTGGTTTCCATCGCTTTTTGTGCTTGTTGTCCTTCCGGGGTAGAGGGAGTTCCCATTCCCTGGATAGCAGCACCGGCAGCCAGGTATTTTAGTATTTCTGTGCGAAGTTCGCTGTCTCTGAATTTTTTCACGAATGCGTAGGAGAGAGGTGTGTTAATTCCTGCGGCACGGATTTCGTTTAACACGTTTGCTTCGTTTTCATTCCATCCATCGCGTACCCACAAATGCAGTTTTACCTCGGTATTTGGGGCTAAATCCTTATCCCATAATTCGAAATCGCGCACCATACGCGAATACCCCTGGGTGATATTAATTCCTTTGGTTTTTTCTTTAAAATGCCCTACAATTTTATCTTTCCGCAAAGTCTGAATTTTGTCATCGCCCGAATTGTTGAGCTTGATGTAATGCTTGGTGTATTCCTGTTCCCATTCGGCACCCACTTTGGTTTGGAGCCTAAATTCGTCGCTTATGGGCATCAAAACCTTTTCTTCAACCAGCTTTTTGATTAAGTCTTTAATCTTTGAACGGAAGACATCTGAGCTCCCGTTCAGGTTGTCAATCAGCAAATCGGCTATAGTATTTTCGTTTAATTTCAGACCTGTATTCTGTATTTCGGCGGTGACCTTGTCGAGCAGGAAAACAGCACTTAAGATTCGCCCTTCCAGTTCCTTGTCTCCACCTTTGGCTTTTCGTTCCTGAATCATATTGCTGGTATCATTCAGTAAAAGCCCCGATTGAATCAATTGCGTCTGGTTCTGGTCGAAAATAAAATCACCGGCCACAATTTGCCCCAACTCTTTATTGGCAATTACCTTCAAACTGTCGTCAATCACGCGCAACTGGTTACGAAGTTGCCCTGAAGTACCCGCCACATCGATAACCTGAAGGACTTTGTTCCAGAATTTACGTGTGGATGGCATTAACGGATAATCGGCCACCAGCGTATTTTTATCTTCGGAGAGGTAACCAAAAACAGACCCTTCCAGATTTCGAGCAATCTCACCGGAGGATGCTTCCAATTTGCTTCCGATTGTTGAAACTGAGGCAGGTTTTTTATCGAGAATAGTTTTTCGAATTACAGTCTGAATGTCGGTATTGGACAATTGAATGGGTATCCGGTAACGAGCCATTAATTTTTGCAGGCTGGGCGTATCCGTCAAAGCATTCTGGCCGGTGCCCACTACCAAAAATTTGCCATTGAACTGAGAACATAGGTCTTCCGTGAGGAGCTGAACATCGAAAGCCAAATCAGGGTCATCACCAATAAACTGCTGAACCTCATCGAGAATAATTATTGTACAGGGAATTTTATCGCCAAAATGAATCGGTAGTATTTCACCTCTTATTGTGTTGACAAAATCCTGGCGACCGATGGTTTCCACCCTGGGGAATTGTGCGCGAAACAGTTCCTTCAGTTTCATTTCATTCTCAGCCAAATCGGAACGAAGCTCCAGAATGGACTTTGAAAGAACGGATGAAACAAAAAGGTTTTCCACTTCCCGTTTAAAATCCTTCCCTTTTGACTCAACGAGCGCTTTTACGTTTTCGTACAAGTCCTCATTAATCAGCCAGGAGATGAATTTAAAGTGATGATATTGTTGAGGCAATCCAAGTGCATTCAATAATAGTTGCAGGAACGAATAACGGATGTCTTTCGAGGGAAAATCACGCAGTGTTCCGGCAACCGATAAGTGGCCTTGAATTTTTTGCTTTCTATCGAGTTCAACGAAAAAATCCTGAATATCCTGAGGAAGTGGTTTTATGGTACGAGCCGTATTTCCATTTGGAAACTTAAAATCCTCCCAAAGATACCCAGCCATTTTTACCAAATGAGATTTACCACTGCCATAGAATCCGCTTACCCAAAAAGCAGGCTGTTCGGTACTGTTGTAATTTTGGAGATAAAACTCCAACATTTTTTTCAGGCCGTCGTGATATTCGCCTTCACATACGAAAGTCTGCAACTCGTATTCGGCTATGAAAAGGTCATCTTTTTCGTTGATTGTGCGGATTTTAGCAACTCCTTCGTTTTTAAGATTAACGAGTTCCGGATTGAGAGTAAATAGCTCTTTGTTCTTCATTGCGGTTGATTATAAGGTTATTGGTCTGGCAAGGTAATCCCAGCCATCTCTTGCGTCTAAAAGTCGATATTGATTGTGTTCAAATTCGCCCGGGAAGAAAATAAGCATCCTTCCCTTGAAATCTTTGTCACAGCTTTTTAGAATTTCAGACAAACGGGCAAAGCCGAACAAAGAAGATACATCTCTTATGGCTACCAGCGTGTCTTTATCCTGGGCGATATCCTGAAGCTTTGATTTCAGGAAATTGATAGAAAATGGGATAAATTCCGCCTCCAACTGGTCAACAATGTATTCCGGATTGGTAAAGTATTCCTCCCGGTAGTCATGGTTTGCCATCCATTTTGGAAAGCAATCCTTCAATGAAATTACCTGCCATTTTTTATCCGCTTTAATTGTGGCTGTTTCAAAGTCATCCATGCGAAGGTCTATTTTACGATGTTCAGCAGGGTCGAAAACCAAAAACCAGATTCGTTCCTGACCGGAGAGTGTTGTTCCCCAGGGTTCGTTTAATACGTTTTCAAAAGCTTGTAATAGTTGGTCAATTTTAGATGCCATCGATACCAATTTTTAAGATTAGTGAGCTAAACGAAATTGTAGTAACATTTCCTGCATGTTGGTACTGAATCAAGTCCATTTTTGCACATTCTTTTGCCAATTCGCGAAGTATTTGTTCCGATGTACAGAGTGCTTTCACACATCTATGCGACCAAATAAATGCTCCTCTTGCACCATCCAAATAAGCAAGCAAGAATGCAAATCCAGCTATTTTTGGACTCACCTTCGGTTCAACTCTAATATTTTTGACCTTTCCTTCTATAAATCCGGCTTGTTTCCATGAGCTAGCAATATTCTGCGCCAAAGATTTTCGTGTTTTTGAAGAATACCTTGCCGGATGAAATGATTCAATATTTTGTTCGAAGCTCTCGATGGTTGCTTTTGTGCCAATTTCAGTTTTTGAGACCACTGGGATGCTTTGGGAAAGCAATTCATCGTTTCTAATTGCGAGAATAAAAGCCAGTAATGATTTCTCGTTCGATTCAACCAAATTCCAGAAGTATTTAATGGCCTTAAACGGAGCGTCTTCCATTTTAAAACCATATAGTTGCCTCAGGTAATTCGTTGTTTTTTCAATCCCTGAATTTGATTTCTTTCCAATTACATTGTCTTCCAGGGCCTCAAAAAAGTTATTGTCTTCGGAAGCGTAGTCCATTACCTTCTCAAATTCTGCAAACATGATGGTACGGCTGGTATGGACTGTTTTTATTTTTATCTTCATATTTCCTCTTTTCCAAAAATTTAAAATGAAAGGATTCTTACGTCTTATTTATTTTGTTTCATTTAATTTGATTCACTTCCTGTTTGTTATTACAGTTCTTTTTCAACAATTTTTATTGCATTTATTGCATTTTTTTCATCTTTCACCAACTCGTAAACCTGACCGGCCAGCCAGAGCGTTATCAGTTCGTTTTCATCAACCTGTAAAAGTTTAGCCAGTTTTATTACCTGCTCCCGTTTTGCCCGTCGCTCTCCCCGTTCAATTTTGCTGTACAAAGGAGAATCAATTTCCAGTTCAGCAGCCAGTTGGCGCTGAAGCAGTCCTTTTTCTTCCCGTAATTCTTTTATTCGTTTTCCCAAAAACATATTGGTTGTATTAGTGACTTGTCAAAGAATGGCTAATTTAATAAAGAAAAGGTAAACAAAAGCAAAAAAAACTTTTACTTTTTTCAATATCGTAAATGGGAAGTGTAGGAAACGTAGGAAATCCAGTTTTCAGTTTACAGTCGCAGTTTACCCCTAAATAACCTAAAAGGGACTTGAAGAAAAATCTGTCCGGTTGGGGAGACACTGACAGATTTCCTATATTTCCGCTGTTTCCTATTTCCCATTTGGCAGTTTTGTGTAGTTGTTATGCTCATGGATGTCTTATCAGACGGATTTTACTTTTTGTCTTGCCACAAAAAGTAAACAAAAAAGTCTAGGCTGATTTTTATCTTCAACCTTCATCTTTCTGAAAGCCAAGTTCAACGGGTGATTTCCTCTTATCGTCGGAACTTCCCGTTTACACTAAGCTTTCAGTTTGATTCCGGTCTTGATAAAAATAGGCCGGTCGGTATCAGTAAAGTAAGAATCATTTCAGCTACGTTTTCGTGTAGTTGTTATGTTCGTGGTGCAGTAAATTATTGTCTTTAAATTGACCGATGTATTTTTCCGCGGTCTTTTCTTTGATGTCCAAGTCTTTTGCAACTGACAAATAACCCTGCCGGTTGAAATTATTCGGCAAAGCGTTGTAGAATTTTAGTTTAACACCTTTCAAATCGTTGTTGGGCAAATTCTGGAAAACTGCGATAGCATGTTTTTCCAGTGTAAATGCAATTTGAATGGCCGTTTGAAAATCGGTTTCATTGCAAATAAGCGGATTTGAATAGTCGCCGTCTTCGAGTATGCGAAGGGTGCGAAGCACCATCGCAATACGAAAAGTGATTAAACCTAAACGTCGGCTGTTGGCGTTGAAATCATTCCCCAGCAACATTCGGTTGCGTTTGTATAAAGCATTGAATTGTTCTGTAAAGTCTTCACCTTGTTCAACCGTAAAGCAAAACTGAATTGGCGTTGGCTGATTGATGAGGATTTGAAAAAGCTCATAAATCTGATTTCCCTTTTCTTGGAAAAAATCGGTGTAATTTATCTTTTGATGGGAAATGAACGGGTTTTTAAAGTCGCTGTAATCCTCGAAAGCATAGTAAAGAAAGCGGCTGAATAAGCCGTTTTCAACATCCGGCATCATGTTGTGTACTTGCTTGGGAGTACCCGAAAGAGCGATAGCGAGATGAGGGTCTTCAATTTCAATATGTTCATTGTCTTTTCGCCTGAACATATTGGTACTTTCGTGATGGAATGCTTTACGAAGTATATCACTGAAATTTCCCCATTCTTGTTTTAACGTTCCGGCTAAAGTATCAGCTTCGGTTTCAAAAATAATTCCTTTAAAATCATTGTCGGACAATGCCTGGATAAAAGCAGATGAACTGCTGTTGGCCGGGATGTAAAACATTTTGCGTTTAGGTTCCCTGGGGCGTTCCACTCCCTGACGTTGATTTTTGTTGAGGTTATTATAATTTTCCAATTCCTGTTCATATTCCTCTTTTGCCCGGATGGATTGCTGTACCATCGATTTATGGATTTTCAAACCAAAGTATTTTGCCCATTTTAGTTTTCCTTTACCTGACCCGGCAGGGGCTGTAATAAAGGAATAAAGATGTGCGGAAACCGGTTCATCAAAATATATGCCCTCGATATTGGGTAAACATCCGCTAATGACTGAGATTGCACCAATCAGGAAAACATCCTTTTCAATAGCATCGGCAAACATTTCGCAGCTTTCCCGAAGAATTTCGGGAAGCTGGGAATAGACATCTGTCGGGATTTTGGGCGTGTTGAAGATGGTTTCTGAATCAACACTTGTGTTATTTTCAAGGTTACCCCTCCGTCCGGCTGAGCCGGACACCTCCCCTGAAACAGGGGAGGAATTGGAGCCAGTGGTTATTAGGCTGATTCCGGCTTGCTGTGCAAGGTGGAAAAAGGTTTTTATGGTTACACCATGACCTTTTGCCTTCAAACAATTATCAAATTGTTTGTTGCAAACAGAATGGGAATATTCTGGGTGAAACCGACTGGCACGATGAAAATAGTCTCTGCCTGCTTCACCAAATTCATCTGCAAAGGCAAAACCAATATCCCGCCAATCGGAATAATTGGCGGTAATGTCGGTGTAAGCAGATTCGAGGCGTTGAATGATGGTTTCAACGTCGTTATTATTCACCCCTAAATCCTCTCTAATCAAGTTCGGGACAGCCTCTGAAGGGGACTTGAAAACGCTGTCAGGTCTTTTAGACGCTGACAGGTTATTCTCTGATTCGGATTGTTGTAACCAATGCTGTATATCGAATTTCTTTTTCATGATTACAATATTATTGGGGTGAACATGGAATACTTGAACATTTGGATAACGTAGTACAGCAGGAATGGAATGACTACCCACCACAACGGATGGAGTATTGATGGCGCTTTTTGAAGCATCGTTTTTAAAAGTGCGAGAAATTTATTTAGTTTCATCTTTTTCAACTTTAGCGTTTAAATATTTCGGATTAATGAAAACCTCCGGGTCGTGAGGCAGAAAACAAGCACGGGAAATATCTTTACCAGATTTGTCCGCTTCCAGTCGGTAAACTTCTTTGATGTAATTGGCAATTGCCTGAAAGAAGTTTTGGTGTGTAGATTCGATGATATTGATGGAAATAATCCATTTTAATCCATCGCCGGAAGGGGAAATAAAGAGCAATTCCGTATCAAAATATTCATCATTTAGCAATTGATTTTTCAATTGCTGAAGGTTGTGGATATGGTCAAAATCAATGGTCAGCAAACCGGAATGATTCATTAAAGCTTTATCGTTGCGCTTTGAAAAAGTGCCGGAGAAAGTGACGTAATCGAATTGAGAAGCTTTGAATTTTCGGGCTTCATCCTTATTTTGGATTCCTCTCAATTGATTGGTTATAAGGCTGTATTTCCCGGATTTAATCACCTCATAAGCCTCAACTAAATTCAGCGTATTTTTGGGGTTAATATTACTAACAGGAGCTTTGAAATAGCTGAATTTTGGAGCGTGAACCACTGGTTTAACTTCCTCAGTTTTGACTTGTTCCGGGAAAGTGCGGTTACTATAAAATTGGTGTTGTTCTCCAATGTGAAGGTGTAATTCTTCGTTAAGTTTCTCCAATAATTCGCTACCTGACAGTTTGTAATGGAGTTCTGCAAAATCAAAGGTATTGCCTTTGAAATCGGGTAATTCTGTATCACTGTACATAAATACCCAATCTACATTAATGAGTTTAAGCGTAAGCTTATTCTCATTAAATGGGTTCTTTGCCAGACTGCATTCCTTCCCTGAAAGATGGACCACAATTTCATCGGGATTATATACTCGCAGAATATGCGAGTATATATTTAGCCCGTAATGTGTTTTGTCAAGAATATCCTTCTCCTTAATCATGGTTATCATTTTTAAGGGTTCGGGAATAATTGCTTTCCAGGAGCTTTTCAAGGTCGGCAACTTTGTAATAGAATTTACCATTGATTCGGGAAAAGGGGAGAATCCCCGTATCCCGTAATGATTGTAATGTGCGCTTGCTGATTTTCAGGGCAAGCATAACATCCTGCCCGTCAATCCATGCTTGTTTGAACTTCTCCGTTCTGGTTTGTTTGAGAACCAGAAGTTGAGCTTTGATTTCTTTAATGGCGCTTGAAAGCTCCAGTAAAAGTTGCATTATCTCCATCATAGCTCAGCCCTCCCTTTTTTGATGAGGTAATTGGCAGCTTGCTGCTCAATTTCCTTTGTTGAGTTGGTGCGGTTGCGCAGCAACCAAACATTCAGTTCAGGTCGATTGAAGTAGATTTTCTTCCCATTGGGTTTATAATGGGGGATAATTCCACTGCTTGTAAGCTTGTACAAATGCGATTGTGAAAGCTCCAAATACTGACATGCTTCGTTGAAGTTTAATACTTCTTTTGTGTTGATGCTCTGGCTTTCAATAAGCCTTTCCAGTCGTTCGAGACGTTTAATAATTTCGTCCATTTTACTTATGAATTATAAATTCGTGAAATGGACTTTAGCGCTAAAGTCATCTTTGATTTTCAAAGACATAGCGAATTTAGGTCAGGAAAACTGGTAACCTGACGAGTGGTAATTTGGTAAAATGCAAGTATCAGTAATACAGGATTATAACAAAAGGAGTGGTAATTTCATTTGGTAAATTGACAGCAAATTACCGCAATTTTAACAAGCGGAAATATGGTCGAGCCAATAGTCTTTTTCAATAAATTTTAAAAGTTCTTCCTGGTCGTTATCCCAAAGCCGGAACTGCTTGTCGATGTTGGTTCTGTACCGATGGTCCAGAAACTTCGTAATATCGCGATTTTTCACTTCAATGTTGCCCGGAAACATGCGTTTATGAAAATAGCCTTTTCGTATTAACTGTTGGTAAAATGCAGCCAAATACTTTTTCTTTCCATGTTTATCAGTAAAATGGTAGTTGCTATCAATTAACCCTTTATCAAAAAGGCTTTCCTCCACCTGGGCAAAACGAGATGGATTCTTTACCAGTTGATTGTAGGAATAGATGTTTTTACCTTGCTCCCAAATATCATCCCGAATCGCATTAAGTGCGGGCTTTGTTTCTTTTTGTTGAGGTTGTGGAGACTGGTTGGTGTTTGGATAGTTTTCAGCTTCTATAATGTATGGCCTCTCCGGTGCAGCCTCATTAAAGTATTTGTAGTAGATTTCATCTGGGGTCAAAGCTTCTTCTTTGAGGTAATCGGGGTAAGAATCCTGTACTTCCATCATCAATCTAACCAGGTGATGTTTTAACAGATGCAAAATGTAGGATTCATCGGCAATACTGGTTTCAGTTATTTTTGACTTTTGTTTTGGGTCGAATTGTTCCTGTGTGTATTTTCTTTCATTGATTACCTGGGCTGTTTCCTTGATTTTTTGGGAAATCAGCTTGTTGAGCGCAAAGTGAACGAGGTATGATTTCTCATTGTCACTTAATGCAACTGATATTTCGGAATGCAAGTCGTTTAAATATTTTATGGCTTCATACTCAATGGCGGCATTGTAATACCGGCGGATATTTGATAACGGTTTAAGGAAATCTACCTCGTAATTAGGTTGGTGGGAGTAATACTCCTTTTTGACTTCAAGTAGTAGTTGTTTGAATTTCAAGTCGGATTGCCAGCCAATTCTCCAGGGACGATGATTCAGAAATAGAATATCGTTGTACAATTCTAACGTGTTGCTCATATGATTAAAAATCTAATAGTTTGCGCTGAAAACTTTCTTTGGTATCGTCCTCAAAACTGTCTAAATAACTTTCTGTCGTCTTTAAATTATTGTGGCCTAAACTTTCACTAATAAACTCTATTGGCGCTCCTGAACGTTTAAGAACGGTAGCAAATGAATGCCTGGCGGTATAGGTTGTTAACGATAACTCAAAACCAAGTTCTTTACCGATGCGTTTTGTGTACTTATTAATTGTCTTTACAGCTTGTTTGATTTTATCGTACTCCTGTTCCGGAGTATCGCCTTTTGAAAGAATTGGAAAAACATAATCGTCTTGGTCAGTACATTCGTTACCCCATTTTTCAATTATTGCATTAATTTCAGGAATGCGAATTGCCGTTATGTTTTTTTGATTTGATTTGGTAGAACGTTCAGTTTTTGACCTTACAAATGAAATATGTTTGGAGTCCAGGTTTTTGCATTTCAGTTTTGCAATGTCCTTTATGTTTACGCCATTGCATAGGTAGCTAAATAGCCAAAAGTCTTTGGCCCGTGCTTCTGCAACAGTTTGCGTTGGATGCTCAATAAACTGTTTAATGTTTCCAATT
This sequence comes from Draconibacterium sp., assembly GCA_011620585.1. Taxonomy (GTDB): domain Bacteria; phylum Bacteroidota; class Bacteroidia; order Bacteroidales; family Prolixibacteraceae; genus Draconibacterium. The sequence continues at coordinate 786 of WOYV01000079.1, read as the reverse complement.
GTAAGGGCTTTCTTAGTGTTTCGTGCAGATGGGATTTGATACTTGTTTTTTGAAAATGGATAATTCTCGCGCGGCAATAATCCATTTTCAATTGCCTGGTTAAGCATGGTTCTTAAATTGCGTAAAAACATTCCTGTGGTCGTAATAGATTTATCGTTTTCGGTCATCCAATTTTCGAAAGCCTGAAGCCAATCAGGTGTAATATCTGTAAAGGAAAGATTTTTTCTTTTAATAGCCTTTAAGTAGTCCTCAATCGACTTGATTGTGTACTGATATGTAAGGGCAGTACTTATCCTGTTGCTCTTAGTAAGCGCCTTATGTCGTTCCCTGAGAGCATCTAATACAGCTGATTTGTTGTGAGGTTTAGCATTAAACTGATTTAAGAAACCAGCAAATGAAAACTTCTCCATGTTGTCTATTATTTTAACCGCTTTGCTCTCAATTGTGGAAAGATAAATTTCCAATTCTTTGAGCTTCTTATTTCTATGCTTGCCGGATTTTAAAGTTTGCCAATCATCTTTAGTAAGGAATTTACCCAAAGGAAAATATTTTTGTTCCCGGTTATAAGTAACCCTCAACTTTATGGCATATGTGCCATCTGTTTTTTTAATTCTGGTGTCATGCACTATTGCTGTTGTAGCTCCTAACATATTGATATATTTACGTTTAACAATTGTATGTATCTCAATTCTGATACATACCAGATACATACAAATATACGAAATAATAGGATAACAAAGGAAAATAAAAGAAAGAAAAAACACTTAAAATGCTATATATTAGCAC
>WOYV01000129.1:38766-59738 GCA_011620585.1 Draconibacterium sp. | reverse complement strand
TTTTTACGCTGCCGGTTGGAAAGACAGGGAGAAAAAGATACCCGCAGATCCTCATTCATTGTTTAAAGTGGTATTCCCAATTTTCCCGATACCCCCGGCTATTGGGAAGATCCACCGAAAGGCAACCAAAAAACGCTTGAGTTGATACTGGATAAACCTGCTGACTTTGTAAATACAAGTGGTGGATACACCTGGAATTTATCGGAAATCGTATATAAGCGAATTGTCAGGATTTTGAACAAACAAAAAAGTTCTTAAAAAGGTAAGAAACCCTAACATAGAAGAATATTTATGCACCTTGGCGCACTTCAACTCACTAATATACTGTCAAATACAAATCATACCAGAGGCCATCTCCACTATTTTTCCCAAAGTTGAAATACAATTGTGCGTGGTCCACCAGAGCCGGAACTCCCTGAGAGATGTTGCCTCCAAAGATCAGAAAGCTTTTATTTCATAAATTTATTTTTATACCACTACAGTTTCAGCCACATCATCATCGCCATCATGATTCTTCCAGGTAAACATGTGCCTGGTGAGTTTTTTATATATTGGTAGATACAAGATGACGATAAGCACAATAACAGCTGCTATGCAAATTAAGCCCAGCAATTCTTTTGTTGCTGCAAGCGTCGCCTGTGTTTTAAACAAATTATAGGCAGCCAATGTATCGTTGCCCGAAACGTGGGCATCGCGTAAGTTCGAGATAAATATGGCGTCACTACTGTCGGTCCACGAAGCGAGGCGAGCCATTAACTGTGTAGGGCGATAATACATCCAATTGGAATAGAGGCTTCCAAAAACCACTGAGGAAAAAAAACTGCGCACAAAAATAAAAATAAGGATAATGGTCCTATAATGTTCTTTCAGGCTCATTGCCAGGTATAAACCTACCGTAATGAATGAAACAATAATTGCTATTGCTCTCAGTACCATAGGGGTAAACATCATTGAGGCTGAAGTTTGCTGATCGATAATCGAATAAAACCCATAGGCAGCGCTTAGATAGCAGAGTATGGCCAAAACAAGCATATTCTTGAAATTATTATATTTTCGATAATACAGGAAGCAAATAAGGGCTCCAATAACGTAACCATAAATCGGATAAGTATTCACATAAGCAAGCTCTAAAGGATTGTTTTGAAAGGCAATATTCTCCCATGCGCTAAGTGGTGTGCCCATAGCATAAAAAATACCAAAAACAAAAATTATGATTAATCCAACACGGGCATTACGCTCTTTAAGAATGGCTAAGTGCAATAATCTTATTTTAGGATGCAAAATGATGTGTTGCAACATTAAGGCAGACAAACAAAAAATCAGTGCGATGAGGGCTATTATTATGCGTGGCGAGTGAAACCATGCCAGTGTTTTCCCATAGGTTAGCACATATACAAACGAGAGCATCCATCCTGCCATCATTAAAAAACCAAACCAATCGAATTTCCACATTGGAATACGTCGGTGTCTTGATTTATAGGGAATGAGCAGGATGACTATGATAAGAATGAGAAAAAGCAAAATATTGGCAATATGTAATGATTGGTGCCACCCAAATTTACTGGCAAGAATTGTTTGCGTATAATTAGAAAGGGGACTCGTTGCAAAACTGATGGGATAATATACTGCATATAGTTGATAACGCTGACCTTGGGGCATTAATATTGGCATCAGATTGATTACGATTATCATGGAGCCTAACAGCCGGACGCATCCTATAAGAAAACTCATTGAAACGATGACCACAGGGCTATCCGTTTTCGAAAAAATATAATTGAAACAGATTAATAGAATGCAAATTCCAATAAGCATCTCTTTGATATTGAGGTAGCTTCTAAGTTTTGAAAAAACAGCAAAAGACATTGCAATTCCTGCAGTGTAGGAATAGATGCACATCATTGAGATCGTGGGATCGATGGCTAAATCTGGAATCATGTAGCTAAGGGCTATTGATGCACCTGAGGTAAAGCCCATACATATTCCCATGAATATTAAAATCCATATGTCAAGCCTGGGGCTTACCCAATTATAAAATAATCTTTCGCGCATAGTATCTTTATTGTATAAAGTGCCCGGGTGCAACTAATGTTGAGCCGTAAGCTGTACATTCATACCTGCCCTTATTTTATCGAGGTATTCCTGTTTATTATTGTCAGTGAAAACAATCTTGACCGGGATACGCTGTTGTACTTTAATAAAGTTGCCTGTTGAGTTATCAACCGGAACAATTGAATATTTACTTCCAGTTGCCCCCGAAATAGCAACTACCTTGCCTTCGAAAGTAACATCCTTAAAAGCATCGACCGATATACGCATCAGTTGGCCCACATAGATATGCTCTATTTGAGATTCGGTATAGTTGGCTGTTACCCATTTGCTATTGGCCTGAACAATACTCACGAGCGCTTGCCCTGGTTGAAGTAATTGCCCGATGGTAATTTTACGCCTGCCCACTATCCCATCGAAGGGGGCAGTTATATAACAATACGACAAGTTGAGCCTTGCCATATCGACCTGTGCCTGTGCATTAAGTATGCGCGCCTCTGACGAGTGGAGTTTTACCGTTACCGATTCGGTGTTGAGGGTTGTTGCTTTTTGCTGGTGCAGCAAAGAGTTGTATTTGGCCTGCAATTCTTCATATTTTGTTTGCTCCTCATCGTATTGATATTGAGGGATAACATCATTTTTGAGTAGGTTTTTATACCGCTGAAGATTGTTTTCCTGATTATCCAACTGGGCTTTTAAGGCATTCATGTTGGCTTCTGAAATATCCGTACTGTTCTCTGCAATCTTGCGGTCAGACAACACAATTTCTTTTCCTGCCTTAGCATCTTCCAATTGGGCCTGTGCCTGCTCCAGGCGTATTTTGTATTCGCGGTCGTCTATTACTACCAAGGTATCCCCTTTTTTTACTGGCTGGTGTTCTTCGAAGTTAATAGCTTTTATATATCCCGAAATGCGTGTATTGATTGGACTGATGTATTCTTCAACCTGTGCATCGTTGGTGTATTCTTTATCATACAAATGAAAATAGCGCGTTACGCCCCATCCCAAAGCGATCAATATAATAACTAATGAAACTGTGTTATAAAATATTCGTAAGCCCTTGGCTTGTTGTTTCTGTCTTAAGTGTTCTTTCATTGACATATTTCTGACCCCGTCTTAAAATTCTGATTACTTATTTTCCCAATTCCCTGTAATTTTCATAAAGCTAAACCACTGATAAATAATCTCTACTTTGGCGTTATTCATATCCAGTTCCGACGAAAGCAGCGCTGTTGCTGCATCGAGTACGTCGGTAATCGTCGAAAACTTATTTAAATATTTCTGCTCCACTACCTGGTAGTTATCCTGTGCCAGGGCAAAACTTTCTTCCAGTGAATGATACTGGTCCCAGGCATCATGAATTCGAATATAAGCCTGATGGCTCGCCATTTCTACCGACTGTTCAGTCCACTGTTGCTGGGTTTGTGCCAGATTATAGTCCATTTCTGATTTTTCAATATGTTTTTTCGCAGTATATAACGAGCCAATGTTGTACTTTAACTTTAGCCCTACCTGAGAAATGTTTGTGTAAATATCTACCGGAGGATTAGAATTCAGCGATGGCCGGTCTAACACCCCTGATACATATAAAGAAAGTGTAGGAAACTGCTGAGAATGGGCAATGTTTACCTGTCGCTTTGCAAGTTCGATATTCTTTCGGGATAGAGCAATGTCGAGAGCACTTGTATAACTACTGTCATTGTAGCTTTGAGACGTGGTTCTATTAAAAAACTGGTCGTAAAGCAGCGTGTCGACATCGATAATGGTGTTCGCATTTAATCCAAGCTTAACACCCAAATCATGGTTCACAACAAGTATATTGTTATTGACACGGTTAAGCTGTATCTGCTGGTTGGTCAATTGCAACTTACTGCGTACAATATCATTGTGGGTCAACATTCCCTCTTCTACCCGTTGTTCGATATTTTTCAGGCGTTGTTGGGTCAGTTTAATATTTTGCTTATAAACCCGTTGCTGGTTGTAAAGAGTAAACAAATCAAGATACTGGGCCAGTAGCAGGAATTGAATATCTTCTTTATCCTTCGAATAGCTCAGTTTCGCTATTTGATTCCTAATGGTTGCCTGTTCAACCGTGTTTTTCACTTTACCAGCGCCATACAATAAGTAACCGGCATTAATTGCAAAGTCCATTGTTTTGTGGGGCATATCCACGGTCATCCCATTCTGAAAGCTATTGTTCCAAACATGGGCGTCGCTAATATAGCCTAATCCTGCAGTTGCTTCAAGTTGCGGCGTGTACAAGTCCCGCTTCAATGCTTCCGTCTCGGTTTTACTGATATATACTTGTTGCCGTGATATTTCAAGCTGCGTGTTGTAGTTTTCCGATTTCTGCCAAAGGGAATCCAATGTCAATAAAATATGTCTTTGTTGAGCGCTTAGCTTTGTAAAAAAACAAATAAGTAGCAGACATAATATCAATGTATTTCTGTATCTCATAGTAGTACTTCAAACAGTTTGGACTCAAACTATATTTGCAAAAAAATTAGCTCTCAATAATGCGGTTCATCGTTTCCGTCATTTTTTGAATATCATCCAAGGATAACGACAGCTTAGCAATGTCGTATGTTTTGTACACTGTTGGATACAGTTTATACATAAATTCTCTCCCTTTTGGGCTTAAAGAAATAATATTGTTTCGCCTGCTTGCCGGATCGGTCCGGCGTTCGACCATATTACGTTTCACAAGATTGTTAATTAATGATGTAAGGCTTGATTTGTTTTTGCCAATTCGATCAGCAATTTCTTGCTGACTGGCATGCCCATCATAGGCCCTATAACGCAAATAATACATTACTTGTGTCATCTCCAGGGTAATATCGCTATACCCATGTTCTTTTAATTTATTGTTGATTCGCTGTCGCATATCTTGTCGAAGCCTTAATATAGCATTGAAAAAGAAGTGCATTGTTTTTACTAATTCTTGATCTTCCATGCTGCAAATATAGCAAAGAAAACAGTTTGAAATCAAACTGTTTCTTACTTTTGACATTCGATTTCTCATAAAGTTAAAACGATCATATATCATTTACCTCCTTCTGTTAATTTACGGTTAAGCAATACAGCATTCAGACAAGAATGTCTTTTATTTTAGACCGATTGGTCTATTCTTGCAGCACGATGGGCAAAGCAGAGCAGACAAGGAAGTTTATTATTGAAAAAGCGGCTCCTATTATCAACCGGAAAGGGATGGCTGGAACTTCAATCAGTGATATTATGGCGGCAACACAGTTGGCCAAAGGCTGCCTATATGGTAATTTTGTAAATAAAGATGAGATATGCCTGGAGTCTTTCAATTACCTCATTAAACAGTATGTTAACAAAAGAGATGAACATCTGGACAAATATACCAGCGCTAAAGAAAAATTGTTTGCCTACCTCGATCATTTTAAAGAAGGGAAGTTCAGGGAAGAGCATGGCGGCTGCCCGGTGCTTAATTTCGGAACCGAATCAGATGATACCAAACCCGAGATAAGGGAAAGGGTTCACCAGGTCATTCAGGCATCGCAAAAATACCTGGAAAATCTTCTCATGAAGGGAATCACTACCGGAGAATTTCAATCCGAAATAAATGCGCGAAGAATGGCTCTGAAATTTTACGCTATGCTGGAAGGTACAGTGCTCATCAGCCAGGTTAGCGGCGATAATAAACATCTGGATGAGATTATAGCACTTATCAAAGAAGAAGTTGAATTATTAAGCATATAAAAATTTTAAGCATTAACAGACCGATCGGTCTTTAAAAAAATAAAACAATGGAAAACAAACTATTAACACCACTCCGGTTAGGAGATTACACATTGAAGAACAGAGTTATTATGGCGCCATTAACACGGATGCGTGCCGATGCCGATTTGGTTCCAACCAAGCTGAATATTGAATATTATCGACAACGTTCATCGGCAGGATTGATAATTACAGAAGCGAGCCAGATTTCGAGGCTGGCACAAGGCTCCCCGATGACGCCGGGAATTTATTCGGACAAACAGCTTGCAGGTTGGGAGAAAGTTACGGATGCAGTACATCAAGAAAATGGCCGTATTTTTTTGCAGTTGTGGCATGTTGGCCGCATATCACATTCGTCTTTTCATCCCGGGGAAGGACTACCGGTGGCGCCATCAGCTATTCGCCCTGAGGGAAACACATTAACATCAGAGTGGAAACAGGTACCTTTTGAGACTCCGCGCGCACTTGAAACATCAGAAATTAAAGCGACAGTCAGGGATTATAAACAAGCAGCTATCAATGCTAAAAAGGCAGGTTTCGATGGTGTGGAATTGCACTCCGCAAACGGTTATCTTCTAAATCAGTTCCTACATGGAAAGACCAACCAGAGGACTGATGAATATGGCGGATCGGTTGAAAACCGTGCCCGTCTCGCACTGGAAGTTATTGATCAATTGATTGATGTATGGGGAACAGGGAAAGTTGGTATTCGTTTATCTCCATTCACTTTCTCCGGTGATGTTCATGATCTGGATGCCTTACCGGTTTATGAATATCTTTTAAAAGAGCTCGATTTCAGACAGCTGGCTTATGTGCACTTCGTACGCGCAAGATCAACTGAGATTGAGGATCAGATGGTATTCGAAAAAGAAAAGGAACTGTGGAATAGATATTCGGGGACCATTATTGCTGCAGACGGATTTACGCCGGAAACAGCAGAGGAATATGTGGAAAATGGCTTGGCCGATGCCATCGCTTTTGGCCGGAGCTTTATTTCCAACCCTGACTTACCAAAACGAATTGAAATAAATGCTGAGCTGAATGCCTATGATCGGACTACTTTTTACGGGGGTGGTGAAAAAGGATATACCGATTATCCCTTTTTACAGGAACAAAATGCTTAAGTTAAGTGTACAAAAGAGTATCGATTAACTGATAGGATTCTCTTTTTTTAAAATCTTCGAAACAGCATTTGTATTTCTGAGCAAAAAGTTCGACATTTTCCCATCGGAATCACAAAAACATAAAAATGCTGCGTCGTTCATGCGCAGCATTTTTTATTTACAGCATCGAAAATTCTAATATATTTTTACTGTCCTTCAATGGTTTGAATTGTACCGTTTTCATTATAATTCAGTTCAACCACTTTCATGCTTCGCAACCAGGTTTTTCCACCCGAAGGCACGCTGTCGTGGTGAAAGAGATACCATTTTTCATTGAACTCAACAATCGAATGATGCGTAGTCCAACCAACCACCGGAGTTAGAATCACACCCTGGTAGGTAAATGGGCCATATGGACTGTCGCCAGTAGCATAACACAGTTTATGAGTATTTCCGGTGGAGTATGAGAAATAATATTTCCCTTTATACTTGTGCATCCACGATGCTTCAAAGAAACGGCGTTCCTGATCCCCGGCTCTCAGAACCTCTCCGTTTTCATCCAAAATTAAAAGATCGCGTGGTTCTTCACCAAACTCCAGCATATTATCGCTTAATTTAACTACCCGGGAAGGTAACGCTTGTTCATCATCTGCGGGTTCGTGGCCGCATTCAATCGCTTTGTTGTTGCGGTAACGTTGTAATTGTCCTCCCCACAAACCGCCAAAATACATGTAAAATGAACCATCATCGTCACAAAACACGCACGGATCTATCGAATAACTTCCCTTCATTGGGGCACCCTGAGGAATAAAAGGCCCCTCGGGTTTATCGCTAATTGCCACCCCAATACGGAAAATATCGGTTTTATCTTTTAATGGGAAATACAGGTAATATTTGCCTTCTTTGCAAGCGCAATCGCAGTCCCACAACTGGCGTCCTGACCAGGGAATGTCTTTAATATCAAGCGCTACTCCGTGATCTGTTACTTCTCCTTCCATATCTTCCATCGAAAAAACGTGGTAGTCGCGCATATCAAAATGGTCACCGAGGTCATTCTCCGGAATTCCCGATTCGATATCGTGAGAAGGATAAATAAATGAGAATATATTTTGTTTTAATCATTATAATCTATAAAATAGGCTGTTACGATTGCGTTTGACATTTAACTTTAAACAACTTTATTTTAAGATTCTTGTTGACTGAATTTCCATATTCAGTTATGTTCTATTTTTCTTTTTCCCTGTTTTCTATTCTGAACTCATCTCTTTCCTTGCTTTCCCGGATCATGTCGTTCATGTCGTCCAGTTCCGGTGCTTCATCCAAGGCCTTCCAATCAAAATCCTCATCAAAAGGATCGAGCGCTTTCTGAGGATCGAAAATTCGCGGATCGACTAAAACCGCCTGGTAAGGGGCATAATCGGGCACATCGGCGAAAAAGTCGGCCAAATCCGTAGCACCTGCATCGTACTGGTTCAGGTAAGGTAAACCGAGAATATTCCAGAAAGTTTTAAAGATACTTCCAAAGCTGTAATGCGTATGGCTTACATAATCGCGTTTCACCCACGGCGAAATCAACATCAAAACACTGCGGTGCGCATCCACATGGTCCACTCCGTTTTGAGCATCATCTTCGGTTATTACGATCAACATATTTTTCCAATAAGGCGTGTGCGATAAATATTCCACAATCCGCCCCACTGCCAAATCGTTATCCGCCATGTAGCTTTCGCGAAAAGGATAACCAGCCTCTGGCCGGTCACCGGCTCCATGGTCGTTTGGAATAATCACCGTCATCAGCGAAGGCATTGTATCCCGCCCATTCATCCACTTTTCTTCAAATTCTTTTTTGAACTGATCGACCCTGAACTGATCGGGAATAGCCGTATTATAAGTTGGATATTGTTTCGAGGTCCGATCCCAGATGGGCTGTGGCAAAGGGTAATTAATGTAATGACGAATCCCCTCGTACTTGTATTTCTCGTCGTAAATAGCAGGCTCGAACATTATACTGAACCCAAAATTATAGAAATCTATTTTGTTTCGTTCAAGGTGGTCCCACATCGATCCGGCCTCGTTGTAATCTTCGGGATAAATTGCACCCGCTGCGCCATTCATAGCATAAATCCCGGGCGCTTTCGAATCGAATTTAAATTCACGATTTCCGCCATAACTGGCTGCTGTGCAGGTTTCTGTCCATTCATTTGGGTACGTGTTTACCAGCCAGCGATGCCCGTCGGCTGAAACATCCGAATCGACATAAAAATTATCCGACATGGCAAAATCCGAAACTATTTTTAAATGGTTCACCATCACGTCAGCATTCTGTACCGAATCGGTCTTTTTTGAATTCCAAAAACTTACTCCTTTTCCATAACGCGCCAGTTCTGCTTCTCCTTTTCCTTTTTTTACTTGTCCAAATATTTCGTCGTAGGTGCGGTTTTCTTTCGAAATAAATACAATGTGTTTAACCGGACTTTCCTTTTCTCCCGGATATAACGGGACAGGATTATTTTTTCGCCAATCAAATTTTTCTGAAGTTGCTTTATTGAAATCAAAGTTGTTAGAGACCACTTTTTCGGTCATCTTGTTTAACTCTTCGTTTGTCGGGATATCGATCACCTGAACGGTTCCTTTCATCAGCGAACCGATGTAGCTTCCTTCTGGCCCCCGGTTGAATGTTGAACCGCCGTTTGGCCCGCTACCCTTTCCTTTTGCGTTGGCCACGATCAGCTTTTTACCATCGCGGCTGACTTCGAGTTTTGAGGGAAACCAGTCGGTAGGAATATAACCCAGAACTTCGAGTTTTGGTACATCAACTACGGCCACAGCATTGATTCCTGAACAGGCAACAAATAATTTTTGCTGATCAGGCGACAGCGCCAACCCAAAGGGAATCACTCCACGAAATTGTTTAATGCGTGGATCGGGCTTAAAATAAATTGTACTTACCACCGTGTCTTTTTCGATGGAAATAACCGAAATATTATCGTTGGTCCCGTTGGTTACAAACACATAATCGTTAGTGGCCACCAGCGAATTGGGACTTGCCCCTCCCACTGCAGGAATCCCTTCAACCATTGCCCCAACCAGGGTTCCGGTTTTGGTTTTGGCAATTACTTCGGGCATTTGTAAATCTTCCAGATCAATTGTAAATACAGAAAATGCTTCGGGCGAGTTCATCTCGCCTAATCCAGGAACCTTCAAACTGTCTTCGGTTTCGTACCCTTCTTTCATTTCTTCACTTCCGTAGGCAAAAACCGGGTATTTGCGCGCTTTCTCAAGTACATTCTTTTCAGTAATCCCTTCGATCATCCGGTACTGGAACATCCCAACATTGGCAACGTATGCCTTCTTTTCGTCGGGAGAAAGACAAATACCAAAAGGGTATCGGCCAACCGGAACACTGTGTTCAAGTCGGCCTGTTTCTGTATTCACAATCACCATTCTAAAACCAATCTGATCGACGGCGTACAATTTCTTTCCGTCTTTCGAAAGTGTGAGATCGCCAATATATCCGTCGGAATAATCTGCATCATCCGAAACCGAGGAACAATCAATTCTCCCCAATTTTTCTCCTGATTGAAGATCAAAAATATAAATACAGTTTTCTTGTCCGCCTGCAACGTAAACCACCCGGTTATCGTTCGAAACAGCCAGTCCCATAAACACAGAAGCCAGCACACCCTCTTCGGTTGAAGGCCCCGGTGGAATTTGTTGTACCTCGGGATGATCAGAAAGAATATTTCGGATGATGGTAATCGAAATCGGGTTGATGCCTGAGTTGGCCGTGATGGCTGTATTTCCATCGCGGCTGAGCGTGAGGCCAAAAGGATGTGGCGCCACTATTATACTTTTCCCCGCGGGGCTGAGGATGCGTCCGTTGGGAATGATCGTTTCGGCGTTTTGACCGATAGATACATAACGATTACCTGCCGGAGCAGATGCGATCCAGGGATCTGGAGTTTGTTGTAGTGAACACGAGAAAAATAACCAACCCAACATAAATAACAGAAGTAGTTTTTTCATTTTCAGCGTTGAATTATGCGACATTAAACCTTTGATAAATATACTCACCCTTAATTATTACTACAGTTAAATTTTGAATAATAAACGATTAATTCCTCCATCAACATCTTCAATTTAATTAAACCAAACCTGGTCACTTCAAGTACTTTGCACTGAACCCGTCGTAAATTTTAATTTCCTCGGTGGCATTACCTTCCCGGTCGATAAAACGGCTCCAGGTATTAAGAGGTTCCCAAATCGCAGTTCCGTTTCCGCGATTACAGGGCAAGCTAAATACCAATTCGTGCACTTCGCGTTTAAAAGCGCTGTATTCCACCACATTTACATCTTTCTGATAACGTTCAATCAGGTTGCGCATGTTGTAATCGAGGTCGTCGAGCGTGCAGTGCCAGCGTGGATAATACGAAAGGCCGACAATATCAAATTCCACTCCCCGGGCAATCATGTTGTCGAGCCAAAAAACGCATTCCTCGTTTTGCCCTCCCAAAGCCAGGTGCATCATTACTGCGATATTCGGATCCACCTCGCGGCAGGCAGCCGTTCCGGCTTTTAACAATTCGGCAAGATTATCAAGATTTGAAATATGTCCATCGGGCCAAACTATGCCATGGTTTGGTCTGGCTTCAACACTGATCCTAAGCAACGTTTCGTCTTCGCCGTTTGCAATCATGGTAGTTTTATAACTGGCAAAAATCAGGTCCTGGGGTTTTCCGGTACTAATTTGGTACCACGAAGTGAAATCGCTTGCAGGGTCAACTGTACTTTGCGTTTCGCAAGAGCTTAAGATAACAAGCCCAAGTATAAGAAGTATTACTGTTTTTTTCATTTTTTTGTTTAAAAGTAAACACTTTCCCCGAGAGTGTGAAAAACATTAAACAATAAGTATTCATACATATTTTATATCAACCTTTGCTTGCTTATCTTTAGGCACGTAAACTTAAACAGTGAAAATATCCCTGTTATTCATATCATGTTTTTTTTGGGTCCTGTTGGCTTCCGGACAAGAGAACCTTTTGATCGACAAATTAAAGATTAAAGGAAACGGGCATTTTCAGGATTTCAAACTGAAAGAACAGATAATCATGTCTTCACATTCGTGGCTTTCGGACAAAATCTTTAAAAAAGATCCCGTTTATTTCTCGCAAAAACTATACGATGAAGATATTGACCGGATTCGGGTATTTTACCAGAAGGAAGGATATTTGAATATCGACTTTAAAAAACCGCTTCTTTCGCAGAATAAAAAAGGAGAACTGGAAGTAACAATTTTTATTATCGAAAATGCGCCAGTTTATATTTCCAATATTGAAGTTGTGGTCGATTCGTTTTCCGTTTTATCGGATGTTCTGAATAGAAAGGAAATTAAAAACTTAGAGTTAAAAAGCGAGGCATTTGTTGGAAAGATCTTTCGCGATGAGGCCGTCAACCAGGACCAGAAATTACTCGCCGAAGTATTTTACGACAAGGGATTTGCCTATACCAGTGTCCATAGCGAAATTGAAGTGGATACCGCAAAAAACGAAGCTTCTGTAAAGTGGTTGGTCAATCGGGGGCCTTTGTCGTATTTTGGAGAAACAACGGTAGATGGCAACGAAAGGGTTCCTGAAAAAAACATTTTACACCAACTGAATTATAAGAAAGGTGAAATTTGGTCGAAACGTAAAATCGATGATACACAGAAACAAATTTACAACCAGGGAAACTACCGGGTAGCTTCGGTGAAAACACAGCTAAGCGCCGCTAAAGCAGATACTCTTCCCGTTCGCATTCATATACAGGAAGCGCCAAGGTGGACCACGCGTTTTGGGGCAGGCTACGGCAGCGAAGATAAATTCAGGACTTTTGCCGATATCCAGTACCTCAGTTTTTTAACCCACACCGGCCGTTTGAACTTTTATGCCAAATATTCGCGCCTCGAACCCTATAATATTTATTTTAAATTCTCGCAACCCTCGTTTCTGCTGCCATTTAATACGCTTGTGTTGAATCCTTTTGTTCAGCGACAAAACGAACCAGGTTACAAACTCGATAAATGGGGATATAATATTACCTTCCTGCAGAACTTTTCGAAGAAGCTGAATACTTCCATCGGCTATGTGTTCGAGGACGTTAATATGGATACTTCCTTTGTTGCCAAACCAATTAATGTTACGTCAAGTGAATCAATCTACCGAAAAGCCGGAATAGAATTTGGCGCTGTTTATAATAATTCGGAACCGATACTCGACCCAATACACGGTTATGCCCTTTCATTTAACTTTAAAACAAACGACTTGCTTTTTGAAAGACAAATGCCATTTTTCAGAATCCTCGCCGAGTACAAATCGTACTGGGGATTACGCAAAGGAACTGTTCTGGCGCTTAAACTAAAAATGGGTGGAATTCAGCGAACCGACGATCAGGATTTTATCCCGGTGGAAGAACGTTTTTTTGCAGGCGGAAGCTATTCGGTGAGAGGTTGGGGAAGAAGTGAACTGGGGCCAAAAGATGTGAATGGTAAACCTGTCGGGGGAAACAGTTTGATGGAAGGCAGCGCCGAATTGCGATTCGATCTGGGCAAACTGCTCAAATTTTCAGTTTTTGGCGACTTTGGAAATGTTTGGGAACAATCGTTTTCTTATCATATAAATGATCTGCATTACTCGGCAGGGGTTGGAATCAGGGTGAAAACACCGATCGGCCCGGCCGGATTGGATTTTGCACGCCCCGTTTTTGACACCGAAAACCGTTGGCTAATCCACTTTAATATTGGGCACTCTTTTTAAAGATTATGAGCAAGGGATTAAAATATACACTTTGGATTACAGGAAGTTTCTTCCTGCTGATCGTCCTTTTGCTTGTATTTACTCAAACTGCTTATTTCAAACAGAAAGTAAAAGAGCAACTCATTAAGCAATCAGGGCAATTCCTGAACGCCGAGTTGCAAATCGATAAATTAAGAGGAAATTTCTTTTCCGGAATTGAGTTTGAAAATGTACGCTTATTTAATGGTGATAAAGAGGTTTTAAGTTTCGAATCGCTCCACCTTAATTACAGCCTGTGGCCTTTACTCGAAAAAGAAATCCGAATTAATTCGGTACTTCTTCAGTCGCCAAAACTCAATATCTGGCAGGAAAAAGACAGCACATGGAACCTGACTTCGATTCTTAAACAACAGGATTTGCCGGAAAATACTAAACAAGCGGAATTCAATTTCAGGATCGAAATACCGGGAATCGAATTGAAAAACGGAACACTCAGCATAGCCGCCTTCTCTGAAATTATTCCCAAAGAAACCAATGATTTGAATATCCTGGCGGGTTTTTCCTATTCAAACAAAAAATTGGCTGTCGATCTGAAAAAATTGAATTTCAAAGCGCATCAACCTGATTTGATACTAAATGAACTCAGCGGGAAATACCTGATGACTGAAAACGAAATGCGGCTTGACGATTTAAAGATCCGCACCGCAGGATCGAACATCGATGCCAAAGGCGAATACCAATCGCCGGGAAATTTCTTGAGCGATTTGAGCGCCAGCCCAATCGACAGCAGCGAGATGATGGTGTTTGTACCTGCATTGCACTTAAAGTGTTCCCCTTCGTTTAATACCTCGTTCAAAACCACGAATGATCTGCTGGCCGCTTCGTTTGAACTAAGACACCGCGATGAAATAATTAATGCCGAAATTCAGCTTAGTCCGGTTACGGCTTTAATTAAGAGAGATGGAAACATTCCTTTTTCGCTCGATCTTTTGTTTACAAACTTCGAACTTGAAAATTGGATTGAGCTGAGTGATATCGAGGCCAAACTTGAAGGAACGGTAAATATTAACGGAGATAATTTACTGCACCCCGATCAGAATACGCATGTTGTGGCCAATCTAACGCACTCTTCTTTCAACCGGGTTGACTTCGACACTTTCGATTTAAGAGGCAGTTGGCAGGAAAATTCGATCACTGCTAATCTCGATCTATCTTCCGGGTTTGGGCAAGTCAAAGGCTGGACTAAATTGCAAAATCTGCAAGGTACCCAGGATTACGAAATTAACCTGTACACCACCGATTTAAACCTGGAAGCATTTGTTCCGGAAATGGAACATACCATTTTAAATGCTTCGGTACAGGCAAAAGGCGCCGGGCTTGATATAAAAAGAATACGCAGCGCCGCCTCAATAGAAATTCTAAACAGCAGTGTTTACAATTTCAGGGTAGACAGTTTAGTCGGAAAATTGAATTGGCATAGGAATCAAATTAACATCGATTCGTTATTCTTGCTTGTTCCGGGTGCATCGGCCACCGGGGAAGGTGTAGTTTATATCGATTCGATGCGCATGTACTCGACGATCAAAGCTAAAATCGATTCACTCAATGTTATTGATTCGTTTGTGAGCCTGCCGATTCGTTTTGATTCCTTATTAACCAACATTTCCATTAATGGCCCGTTCGATCGTTTGCAACTGAAGGGAACGGCAGAAGCTTATAATACAGTCGCTTACGACGCAAGCCTGGAACAAGCACAGTTCGCCTTTAATGTGGATTTAAACACCGATTCGCTGTTAATCTCAACAACAACAGAGGCACAAAAAATAAATTATGCCGGCTTTCATTGGGATTCGTTACGGGTAAATATGGATTATCTGCCCGGCCAGGTAAAACTTGCGGCCTTGCTTGATTTGCCCGATACATTGACGTTGGAAACGGAAGCCATAATACTACTCGATTCAATATTATCGATCGAAGTGCCCAAACTCGAATTGCAAACACTTCTTTCCAACTATTATCTCCCTGACAATTTGGAGGTTCAAATCGAAGGAGGACAGAACTTTTCGATCGACGACTTTAAGCTGCTCGATCATAATAACGCCAACTTCCTGGTACAGGCCGGCGGAGTGGTTTCTATGAGCGACAGCAATTCTTTAAAAATTTCGGTCCACGATTTGGATTTGGGTCTGGTCAATCGATTTTTCGACGCGGGCGATTCGATAAACGGCACGTTGAATTCAGAACTTTCGCTTTCCGGTACGCCCCGATTTCCAGAACTTGCAGGCAAGATCGATCTCATAGAACCATCGTACGGCACGTATTCCATATCAGCGCTGAACGCTACCTTAAATTACAAAAACGAAAAATTTTCAGCCGAAATCCTTAATCCTGATTCGGGAGATGCTTTTCTGGCCAGTGTTTCTGTTCCGCTGAAAGCATACCTCGACTCGATGAATTTCGTGTTTACAAAACCCGATTCGATGAGCGCTCTTATCAATCTTAACAACCTGGACATCCACGATTATGGAAAACAATTTGTGCCTCACGATTCCATTCGTGGAAATCTGAATGTGCACCTTGAAAGTAGAGGAAGTATCCAAAATCCGGAAATATATGGAAACATCAGGCTCGAAAACGCATCTTATCAGAATAAACGAATTGGAATCGACTATGGCGATATTATAGCATCAATCAATTTTCAAGGGAACCAACTTCTGATTGATACGCTTATGATCAGGCAGAAAAAAGGGTTCCTGACAATGAATGGTGAACTGGTTTTTGATTCAACGATGGTACGAGGAAATATACTCGCCACTTCGCTGCAAGCCGATGCCCGTAACTTTTTTATTACCCAACACCGGAATTACGAAGTGCAAATTGACGCAAACACTTTTGTAAAAACCGGCAATGGAGAACCTGTCTATGGCGGAAATATAAAGGTATTGCGATCCGACGTTTTTTTGCCTGCCATTATGAAAGATGAAAGACCGGGGGCTGTTGAAGACCTTCCAATGCTCGTCAAAGCGCTTGAAACAAAACAGGATAGTTTCCTGATAACAAATACACTGGCTGATAAGAAATTAAGTTCTGAAGAGTTGGGAAGCCAGTTTATAAATCGGCTTCGTGGGCGCTTGAACGTGGAAATCCCGAGAAATACATGGATCAGAAGTGAGGATATGCGACTCGAAATAGGCGGTGATGTGGAAATAGTCAAAACCGGGCCTGATTTCGAACTTTTCGGAAGTGTCAAACTTCTTCGCGGGTACTATTTGTTATATGGTAAAAAACTTAATATCAAGGAGAGCGAAGTAATTTTTGAAGGTGGCGACGATTTTGATCCGATCCTGAATTTCCAGGCAGAACACATCTTTCGGGGCAGCGACCGTCAAAAACGTTACCTCGATTTATTAGTGACAGGCAAGCTTTCGGAACCCACCATCAGCTTTAAACTCGACGGCACAGAGATCACTGAAAACGATGGAGTTTCAGTATTGCTTTTTGGGGCTACTTCTGATCAGATCGGGTACTCGGAACAGGAAGGAATGATCGGGTCGATCGGTTCACAGGCCCTGGCCGGCATGATTACTTCACAACTTAGTAAAACCATTGGCGCCCAATTCAATCTCGACATGATAGAAATTACAGCTACCGACAACTGGCAGAGTGCTGCTTTTGTGGTTGGTAAATACATTACCAACGATATTTTTGTGATATACGAGCGGGGCTTTGGTGAAGTGGACGGCGACGAAATTACGCCCGAGACCATAACTGTTGAATACGAACTAAACGATATGCTGTTTCTAAGATTGCAAAGTGGAAGTTCGATTACATCGGGCTTCGATGTGATCCTGAAATTTGAGCAGGATATGAAAAAGAAAAAACTCAAAACCCCAAAAGAAAAAGAATAATTTTATAATCCAAGCCCTGCTTTCACAATTACCTAAGTCAAAAATCAACCTGTCCCAACCTCATCCTTTTTATTATTTGACTGTCGATTCCTTTTTAGAGCTGTGTATAAAAATAAAAAAGCGCTGTAAATCAACGATTTTAGCGCTTTTGGTCCGGAACGGTTTTCGGTTTGGTGACTCAGCTGGGGTTCGAACCCAGGACCCCATCCTTAAAAGGGATGTGCTCTACCAGCTGAGCTACTGAGTCATCCTTGTAGCACCTTTGTTTGTCAAAGGCGGGTGCAAAAGTAGAAATTATTTTTTTTCACACAAACCCCAGCGTGAATTTTTTAAAAAAATTTGCTCCACCAACTGTATACTCCACCTTCGAGACTTTTGCAGTATTCTGGAAATCAATATCACACAACGCTTTTATTTAGTTAAAACTGCCTTTCCATATTCAAAATCGGTTATACGTGTTCATTTTAATTTTAAATTAATTAAAAATTGATGATTTCACTGCAAAGAAGGTCCACATTAACCAATAATTTACAAACAGCATTTTATTCGTTTAAAAACCTCAGCAATCAGCATAAAGGGATTCCATCTTTTTCTTAGAGATGGAATCCCTTTTGTTTGCTACAAACATGTCTTTATACGTTCGAATACTTCCTCAATATCATTATCAAGCCCAACCGATATACGTACCAACCCATCTGAAAGTCCCATTTCATGCTGGACTTCTACCGGAACCTCAGAAGAAGTACTGTGCCCGGAACAACTGAACAGAGTGCGGAAGTACCCCAGCGAAACTGCGAGATAACCAACGTTGGCCCGTTGAAGTTTAAACATGATCTGGTTGGCATTTTTTTCAGTCCCGAAGTCAATCGATAAAATGCCACCATAGCCAAATTCGGGGTTCATCATCCGGGTATGCAATTCGTATTGTGGATGACTCTTTAAACCAGGATATTTTATCTTCAGTCCCAGAGCTTCAAATTCTTCAGCAAGGAATAGTGCGTTTTTGCTGTGTTGTTTCATGCGTAAATGCAAAGTGTGCAGATTTTTTAAAATACTGGACGAACGCAGCGGATCGAGCACGGGGCCAAGCAACATAGCCGTTCCGTCATTTACATTCGAAAGTTGATTTATAAATTCCTTCGAGCCACAAATGGCGCCGGCAACACAATCGTTTTTGCCATTGATAAACTTGGTCATGCTATACACAACAAAATCGGCGCCCAGCTCGGCAGGGGTAAAAATCATTGGCGAAAAAGTATTGTCAACCATTAGTTTAACACCAGCGTCATGGGCAATTTTAGCCAGCTCTGGAATATCTGAAACCTGTAGTAAAGGATTCGTAACCGTTTCGGTGTATATTACTTTGGTATTTGGCTGAATGGCATTTTTAACCATTTCATGCTTGGTGATGTCAACAAAACTTACTTCAATATTATATCGCGGCAACCAGTTTTTCAAGAAAGCATAGGTTCCGCCATAAGTTGTAACACTTGTAATAATGTGGTCGCCCGAGTGGCAAACCTGAAGCAATGCGCAGGTTATTGCTGCCATTCCGGAAGCAGTGATCCAGGCGGCTTCTGTTTTTTCCAGTGCAGCCAGAGCATCAGCCAGGTATTTGTTACTTGGGTTCCAGTGGCGTGAATAAAGAAAACAACCCTCCATGTGTCCCAGAAAAGTTTCTTCCATGGTTTCTCCTTCCAGAAATGTGTAAGTTGAAGAATCGGTTATCGATGGGTTGACGTCGCCAAATTCGCCAAATTGCTGAAGATCGTAAATACGTTTTGCAGGATCAGATTTCATAAATTATTGTTGTTAAGTTTGTGGCAAGTTAAGAGGAATGAAAGAAGTGAGAAATGACGAATATCTTCTTTTTAGGGAAAGAAGACGACTCCCGACGAGCTGTCGTGGCTGGCACCGGTTACCGAAGCAAGACAATTATCTTGGCCGAGCTCGCGAAGCAATCCGAGAAAAGCAAAGATCAACGCTTCTTTAAATTCAATAATCCGGCGCAATGGCACAACTATTTCGGCAGAAGAATAGGCCTTAATTCGCTCAATCAGAAAACTATTAAAAGCTCCACCACCTGTCGCCAGCATTTTACCAGTTCCCGAAACAGACGCTCCTATTTGACAGGAAATATGTTCATAAAAAGTCCGGAGTTTATCAGTTTCTGTCGTCGCAAATCCATCCAATAATGAAAAGATATTTTGTTCCACCCACTCGCGCCCAAGTGATTTTGGACCTTGTTTGGAATAATAATCCAGGGAATTTAAAGCCTGCAAAAGTTCACGATTTACAACTCCCATTCTTCCAAATTCGCCATTTTTGTCGAAGGGTTTTCCAAATTTTTCGGCCAAATTATTCAGCACAATATTCACCGGACAAACATCGTAGGCGCGTCTTTTACCGTAATCTTCAAACGAAATATTTGCAAAACCACCAAGGTTCAGGCAGTAATCATAATCAGGGAAAAGAAGTCGGTCTCCGATGGGAACCAGCGGAGCGCCCTGCCCTCCCAATATCATATCCCCAGTTCTGAAATCGGCTACCGTTTTTACTCCTGTTAAACGGGCTATTACTTCTCCACTTCCTATTTGCAGGGTAAAACCCTTTTCGGGCTGATGAAAAACAGTATGACCGTGCGAAGCAATCAAATCGGGGGCGAAGTTCTTGTTGCGCATAAAATTCAATAACTGTTCGCCAATATATTTTCCATAACTAAAGTGGAGATGTGTTAACTCTTCTCCACTTAGTTCCGGCGCCTGTTTCAGTTGCTGATGCCATTGGTCGGAATACGAAATCATATCGGAATGCAAAAGATCAAAATGCCATTTCCCATCGGTTAACTGAAATTCGACAGCAGCCAGATCGAGGCCATCGAGCGATGTTCCAGACATCACTCCAATTACCCGATAAGAATCTCTATTTTTAAATTTGCTTTGCATCTTGTTTAATATTGCATTCCTTCTTTTATCTTAATACTTCCAACTTAAAGTTCCTAATCACTTCCAAAAGCTGGCTTCGTATATCGATTCATTGTTTCTGTAGTCGCTCACCTTTAACTGAATTGTATGACGCTTTCCAAAATCAAAACGGTCTTTATCAAAAACATGCGTAATTCTGCTGGTTTTTGAATCATAGTCGAAAAGTGCCCACTTCCCATCCAATAAACCAACTATTTTATCGATTCCGGAAAGATTGTCGCGAATTGTAAATCTTATCCGGCTTGATTCCGTCAATACATTATTTTCAATACTTAGCGGAGTGATAGATGGAGCTATCGTATCGACCATCACGGCATAAGTTCCAAGGGTTCTTACTTCAGTTTCTACCCAGCCATTTCGGTATTCGCCTCCTACTGCAGCGGGCGCCCCGTTATCGGCATCAACATTCACAACTAC
>WOYV01000129.1:0-38666 GCA_011620585.1 Draconibacterium sp. | reverse complement strand
ATTCGCCTCCTACTGCAGCGGGCGCCCCGTTATCGGCATCAACATTCACAACTACAACTTTCGATTGTAAATCCGACCTCAGGCTGCGAGGCTTAATCCTTAATTTAGCGGGGAGCTGTAATGGTATTTTTTTATCGCCAATCAACTGAAAATCAGAATAATAAGCTGTGGTTGTTGGCCGGGTTGTATAAATAAAATCGATGTCTTTGTATAGGGCTCCTCGCGGGATTTTTATAACACAATCGCTGGAAGAAAAAGAATTATCGGTGTTGAATGCCATCTGCTTGCTTCCTGGTTTTATAATTCGTTGTACGTTCTTATATTTCCCTTCCACCTTAAATACCAGTTCCGATTTGTTTCCGTAAGCATCGGCAACCGCAATTTCAACCGGATAACTTTTTAATCCCGCCTCCAGAATTCCCTGTGAAAGATTGCAGGTATAAATTGGCAGGCGATTCCCCGGATCTACCCATGTCTTTACAAAACGGCGTTTCGAGTCCATCCATTCTTCGTAAACAATGTGGCTGTTGATGTAACGCGTATCGTCGAATGAAAACCGGTTTAGTTGAAACGCAAACTGTGTCTCCCCTGCTATGGTGAGTGCCAGCGAATTAATCCCGCACTTATTATTCGTTCCATCAAAATAATCATTCACCTGGATCGCAAAACCCACTTTCCCATAAACCGGAATTACCGGATTTTCTTTTACATGATATTTGCCTTCGTAATAAACTACAGGGTAACTTTTTGCGGAAGCAATATAGTTTACGTGCGAGGTATCGGAAAGCGGGACAACAAGCAAGGAGAAAAATTTAGGAGGCAGATTGTCTTTCACCGAAAAACCAAGTTCGAGCGGATTCAACGGTTCTTCGCTTTGTGTATCACGAATTTCGAAATGAAGATGCGGGCCTCCAGAACTCCCCGAATTGCCGCTACTGGCAATTTCATCGCCTCGTTTTACAGGAAACAAAAATGAGGGCACCTGCAAATCTACACGAAACGATTCTTCCTTGTATTGCTGGTCCACAACATACTTTTGAATTTCGGGGGCAAAGCGCTCCAAATGTCCGTAAACAGATGTTGTTCCGTTAGAATGATTAATATAAAGCGCTTTCCCAAAACCCGTAGGCGAAACCGCGATACGCGAAATATAACCATCGGCCACTGCGTAAACAGGCAAACCGGTGGCTCCCTGCGTTTTAATATCGATGCCCGAATGAAAGTGGTTGGAACGCAATTCGGCAAAACTGGCGCTCAGCAGGAGGTCAATCTTTAAAGGATCGCTGTAATAAGCTTGTTGCGCCCCGAGAAAGCTTGCAAACAATGTAAAAAGTGTGAGTAATCGTATTTTCATGTCTTTTCCGAAAGTGAACAAATGTAGTATTTTTCGTTATTCCAGGATCGTGAGCCTTGTAACCCCAAAGTCGATTTATCCACTAACAAATGTTCACTCAGTAAATTATAACCATTAACAAGCAAGTGTTAACAGAATTTAAACTCAATAGCTTTGATTTACTGTTTCTGTATTGAAAAAAAATTAACTTTGTCAACGAAATGCAGCTATCATGACCGAAGAAGATCGCTTGCTTCTAAATGATTTGAAATCTAAAATGCAACAATTGTTCGCTGCTTATCAGCGGCTGGAGCAAGAAAAGAAAAATTTGCAGACGGAGTTTGAAGAACTTCAAAACAAATTGGAAAGTTTAGAGTATGAAAAGTCGGAGATCGGTCGGGAGAATGAGCAACTGAAGATAGTCAACCAGCTTTTATCAGGAAAAGATGAAAACCGGGAGGCTAAGCAGAAAATAAACTTTTTGATACGGGAAATTGATAAATGTATCGCATTACTAAACAGGTAATGTAGCGTGAAAGAAAGCAATTTTAGAATAAATATTAAGATCGATGGCCGGAACTATCCACTAAACATTGATCGTAAAGATGAAGAGAGGTACCGAAAAGCTGCAAAGATTGTTAATGAAACCATTACTGAATTCAGAAAGCGGTTTCAGAACAATGATCAACAAGATATTATGGCGATGACCGCCTTTCAGTCGGCGCTGGATTACACCCGGCTGGAGGAACGCCAGGACTACTCTCAATTCATCGATGATATAAAAGATTTAAAAGACGATATTTCTGATTTTTTACAGGAAAAAAGTCGGAAATAAAGACATAATATTTATCGTGCCCGTATTAGGCGTCCTTAAAAATATAGGATGCTTTTTACGGGTTTTTTAGTATTTTATTTACTTAAACGTTACACATGGACATAAATTTGATAATAGCAGTAGCTGTGGGATTTGCAGGAGGAGGTGGCCTTGCCTACTTTGCCTGGGACAAAGCCCTGAAAGCGAAGAAGAAAAAAATTATCAGCGAAGGTGAAGCCGAAGCTGAAGTGATCAAAAAGGATAAGATTTTACAGGCAAAAGAAAAGTTTTTGCAACTGAAATCGGAACACGAAAAGTACATCAACGAAAGAAACAATTCGTTAAACAATCTCGAAACCAAATTCAAACAACGCGAAATTGGATTAAACCAGCGCCGCGATGAGTTGAACCGTAAGACCAAGGAATTTGAAACTACTCGCCACGAGGTAGAAGTCATTCGCGAAAACCTTAACAGCCAGTTGCAACGAGTTGAACACAAAACCGAGGAACTGGAAAAGATACATAAACAAACACTTGAAAAACTCGAACAGATTTCGGGATTATCGTTGGAAGAAGCCAAAGCTCAACTGGTAGAATCGTTGAAAGAAGAGGCCAAATCAGAGGCTATCGCTTACATCAACGAAATAATGGAAGAAGCAAAACAAACGGCAAATAAGGAAGCTAAGAAAATTGTGGTGAAATCGATCCAACGTGTTGCAACCGAAACTGCGATCGAGAACTCAGTTACAATCTTCCATATCGAAAGCGACGAAATTAAAGGTCGTATTATCGGTCGCGAAGGGCGTAATATCCGGGCGCTGGAAGCAGCCACAGGTGTCGAAATCGTGGTCGACGATACACCGGAAGCCATCGTACTTTCCGCTTTCGATCCGGTGCGTCGCGAAATTGCCCGACTGGCTTTACACCAGTTGGTAACTGATGGACGTATCCACCCAGCACGTATCGAAGAAGTGGTGGAGAAAGTGAAAAAACAAGTAGAAGAAGAAGTGATTGAGACCGGTAAACGCACCGCCATCGACCTTGGAATCCACGGGTTGCACCCCGAATTGATCCGGCTGATTGGAAAGATGAAATACCGTTCGTCGTACGGGCAGAACCTCTTACAACACTCGCGTGAAGTTGCCAACCTGAGTGCAATTATGGCTGCAGAACTGGGATTAAACCCGAAGAAAGCCAAACGTGCCGGTTTGCTCCACGATATTGGGAAAGTACCCGATGATGAGCCTGAATTACCACACGCAGTACTGGGAATGAAACTGGCCGAGAAATTCAAGGAAAAACCTGATATTGCCAATGCCATTGGAGCACACCACGATGAAGTGGAAATGCAGACCCTGCTTGCTCCTATTGTCCAGGTGTGTGATGCCATTTCAGGTGCACGTCCGGGAGCCCGCCGTGAAGTGGTTGAATCGTATATCAAGCGTTTAAAGGATTTGGAAGACCTCGCGCTTTCATATCCGGGAGTTTCCAAGACTTACGCCATCCAGGCAGGCCGCGAATTACGTGTTATTGTGGGAGCCGACAAGATGAACGATCAGGAAACCGAACAATTGTCGTACGATATTTCGAAACGTATCCAGGATGAAATGACTTACCCGGGACAAATCAAGATCACTGTGATCCGCGAAACCCGTGCAATAAGTTATGCGAAATAAGAAAAGTAAAATTATAATCCAAAATAAATTTCAGGAACCGTTCTTTTTTTAAGGGCGGTTTTTGTTTTGCTAAAACTAATTCAACGAAGGATTTTCGGGGAAATTTTCCCAAACAGTATAACGCGAACCTGCCCGTTTTACAAAATCGAACCACGAATCCTGATCAAGATCTTCCATTATCGATTTCTGATCGACGTCGGTTACCAGCCACGAATCTTCTTTCAACTCATTTTCAAGCTGACCGGCATCCCAACCCGAGTATCCCAAAAAAAACCGGATTTCTGACGGATCAATAGTCCCCAGCAAAATTTCCTGTTTAATCACTTCAAAATCGCCTCCCCAATAGAGATTCCCCAGTACCTGGATACTTCCGGGAATCCGGTCGCCCAATTTATGAATAAAGTAAATCGAATCGGTTGAAACCGGCCCGCCAAGGTAAACGGTTGTGTCAAATTCAGGGAAATCAGGAAAAGCATCCTGGATCGGTAAATCCACTTTTTTATTCAGGATAAAACCTACTGCTCCCTTCTCGCTGTATGCAACCAGAAATACTACCGAACGATTAAAATAGTGCCCCGACAAAAAGGGCCCGGCAATTAAAATGCGTCCTTTTTGTGGCGCCACATTGTTCGATTTAATTTTGAATATGTCGTGAATTCGATCCATCGCAACAACAATATATGAAATTTCTGCTTTACATCAAACAGCAATTTTTTGTTTACAAAATAGAACGAATGAAAAAAGGAATTGTTTTTAATTTTCTTCTACAACGATAAAAACATCTTCGTCGGGTTTCGACATGTAGTATTGTTCGCGGGCAAATTTTTCGAGTTCGGCTTTTCCTTTGTGAAGTTCTTCAAATTTTTCCCTGTCGGCTGCAATCCTCTTTTCGTAGTATGCTTTTTGCTGCACCATTTCGCTTAATTGCTTACGGTCTCTCAGGTGACGGGAAATGCTGTTTTCATCAAAGAAAAGAATCCATGCGGCAAAAACCACCGAAGCAATCACAAATTTATTACTGAGGATTTTGAATGCACCCGATTTTAAAAGATCCTTTTTCATTGAAATGAATTTGTTACAAAAGTAGTTTTCCTGCACCGCAAAAAAAAGAGAGTGTTATAAATATCACTCTCTCTTTATAAACAACTTTACGTTGGTAATATTATTCCTGGTCCGGCTGAAAATTTGGATATGTATAATCCATTGCCGGAGAAAAGGTTTCTTTAATAGTGCGTATCGAAGTCCAGCGAAGGAAGTTAAAGATCGAACCGGCTTTGTCGTCGGTACCCGATCCGCGTGCGCCGCCAAACGGTTGTTGTCCAACAACAGCGCCGGTTGGTTTATCGTTGATATAAAAGTTTCCAGCCACATTTTCGAGACGTTTTGTAATTTTCTCGATGTTGTAGCGATCCTGTGACATCACTGAACCGGTTAACGCATAAATCGAAGTTTTATCCAGAATGTCGAGCGTTTCGTCGAGTTTTTCATCGTCGTAAACATAAACAGTAAGGATGGGGCCAAACAATTCTTCCTGCATGGTAATGTAATTCGGATCGTAGGCCTCGATAACCGTTGGTTCGATATAATATCCAACCGATTTATCGCATTTCCCGCCAAAAATCACATCTGCATCTTTGTCTTCACGGGCACGATCGATAAATCCTTTTAGTTTATCAAACGCCGATTCGTCGATCACAGCGTTCACAAAATTGGTAAAATCTTCGGGTGGCCCCATTTTTACTGTTGCCAGTTCAGCTCCAAAAATCTCCTTTACTTCGGGCCAGATACTTTCGGGAACGTACATACGCGAAGCTGCTGAACATTTCTGTCCCTGGTATTCGAAAGCGCCACGTAGCATTGCAATTGCCAAGGCACGTTTGTTTACGGTATTGTCGGCAAATATGAAATCTTTACCCCCCGTTTCGCCAACAATGCGCGGATACGATTTATACTTATAAATATTTTCACCGATGGTTTTCCAAATACTCTGAAATACACCGGTAGAACCTGTAAAATGAATTCCCGCAAAATCGGGATGCGTTAATACAATGTCAGCAGTGGCAGGACCAGAAGCAAAAACAAGGTTGATTACACCATCAGGGAGCCCGGCTTCCTGAAATATTTCCATGATTACTCCGGCTGAATACACGGCTGTTCTCGATGGTTTCCAAACCACTGCATTACCCATGAGCGCAGGGGCCGCAGGAAGATTTCCTGCTATCGAGGTAAAATTGAATGGGGTAAGCGCGAAAACAAATCCTTCCAACGGACGGTATTCGTTGTAATTCCACATTCCTTTTGCCGATTCGGGCTGAATTTTATAAATGTCGGTCATTACCTGAACGCCAAAACGGAGAAAATCGGCAAGTTCACAGGCTGCGTCAATTTCGGCCTGGAAAGCATTTTTTGATTGCCCCAGCATTGTAGCCGCGTTAATTTTTGAGCGATAAGGCCCTGTGAGTAAATCGGCTGCTTTCAAAAATACAGATGTACGGTGTTGCCACGACATGTTCGCCCATTTTTCGCGTGCTTCCAAAGCCGCGTCGATCGCCATTTCCACATGGCTGGCATCGCCCTGGTTGTAATAGCCCAGCGTATGTTTAATTTCATGCGGCGGAAACATCCTCACTTTCCGGTCGGTGTACACTTCTTTTCCTCCAATGATCATGGGTTGATCGATCTCCATCGAACGTAATTCAGCAATTTTAGCTTTTAATTCCTTTCTTTCAGGAGACCCGGGGACGTAGCTCAACACCGGTTCATTCTTTGCAATTGGTACATTAAAAAATCCTTTTGGCATAGCTTATCTTTTTTGGTAATTAAATATCAATCTATGTTGTAAAACTACAGAGTTCTGTCTTTTAAAATCATAACAAAAATCAGGGCTAAACGAAAAAATATCTTTTTCTAAAATCTGATATACAGGAAGTTATAGATCCGCTTTTTCAAAACAAAACAAAAGTCAGTTTTTCGAATTCAGATGTTTTAATATTATTGGCCTGAATTTAAGAAGGGTTACCGACTTTATATTGCCGGAATATTTTTTTGAAGGTTGATGAAAATCAGAAGGTTCAGATGTAAAATTATTTTTGTTCCAATGGTTTTAATCACTTTTTTGATACATTTACAATATTGTTAACAAGATTATTTAATATAGTAAACAAGCAGTTCTGGGCCGAATTTCCACGCGAAAAACAGAAACAGCTTTTTAGTCTTCTTGGTGTGTGGTCCACATCAGGTTTTATTATTTTATTGATCATCATCAGTCACCTTATTTTTCCTCAATCAATACTTTGTGTTATTTGCGATTTGCTTTTGTTTTTTGCTTCGGTACTGGCTGTAATTTGTACGCTGAATGGACGTTCGAACTGTGCCATTAACCTGGTATTTATGCTGCCGGTATTTATTTATGGATATTACATTTCTGAATTCAGCGCACATTTACCACCCATCGAAACGGTACATTTTACAACCTGGTGGATGATTGCCGGATTATTGTTCCTGTATTTTTTCACACGCGATGAAGCCCGGATAATACTTTTTTTTCTGCTTGCATTGCTCAGTGTTTCGGGCCACTTATTCATGGCCGATCATCTGCAGGATTCATTTACCTATTTCGAGCCATTGGCTATCAACCCGTATTTTATATTACTGGCCTTTTTTATCCCTACCTTTTTTCTACGACGAAAACTGATTGGTATTTCGGTAAAATTAAGCGAATCGCTACAGGAACAACAGGTTAGTTTGAACCGTGCTTTACAGGGTTCGCCATTTATGATAAGCCGAATTGTAGCCGAACGGGATGAAGACGGCAACGTGGTGAAACTGATAGTTGATAAGGTGAACAATGCCTTTGAATCGGAATTTAAACGAAACCTTCACGAAGTTCAAGGCCAGGAAGCAGAATACGTTTTCAATCTCATTTTTAAGGGAAAGCTCGACGTAAATAAATTACTGCTTTTTAATCGCCGAAAAACCAGCGAATTCCATGCCAGTGATATGGACAAATGGTTTAAAATCCAGGTAATCAATCCGAGCTACAACCTGTACTATCTTATTTTTGAAAACATTACAAAAGTAAAAGAGAAACTTGCCGAACTTGAGGCCAGCAAGCGGAAGTATAAAGTGCTGCTCGAAGCTATTCCCGACATTTTCTTTGTGATTGATAAAGATGGGGTTTACGAAGATTTTGTGATCAAGGAAAGCGGCCTCTTTAAAATGGAAGATGTGAACATTATCGGAAGTTCGATTTTTGACGCCGGTTTCCCCGACAGCCTGGCCAACAAAATATATACCTGTATTCAAACCTGTATAAAAACCGATTCGATAGAAAGTATAGAATATTCGCTAAATACTCCGAACGGGACTTTTATGTTCGAAATGCGGCTTGCAAAATTAAGTTCACAGTCAGTAATTTCGATTGCTCGTGATATTACAAAACGAAAAACTGCTGAATTTTCCCTTGAAAAAGCGCTGAAACGGGCTGAAGAATCAGATCGTTTAAAATCGGCTTTCCTCTCCAATCTTTCACACGAGATTCGTACTCCGATGAACATCATCACCCATTTTACCCGGATGCTGTCTGATGCCGACATGGCACCTTTCGAACGATTGGAACTAACCGATGCAATTACTGAAAATGGGAAACAACTGATCAACATGATCGATAACACCATCCATCTTTCGAAGATCGAAACAGAAAGTATCGACGTGAAGAACGAATTCTGTAAAGTTAATTCGCTGGTTCGTGATATTTACAATAAATTCTCGCCCAATATTCCCGATTCAAAGGATCTACGCTTACGTTTGAACCTCGATGTACAAACGCCTGAATTCGGTTTTGAAACAGACGCCGATCTTTTAAAGGAAACCTTAATCATCCTGCTCGACAACGCATTAAAATATACACTGGCAGGTACGGTTACTTTTGGGTATGAAATGATTCGCAACGATTTCGTAAAATTTACGATTAGTGACACCGGTATTGGCATTCCGAAAGAAGAATTCGAAAATATTTTTAGCCGTTTCTACCGGGTTAGTAACTCAATTAATCAAACAACTTCCGGTTCAGGCATCGGGTTATCCATTGCACAGCATTACGTTGCCCTTTTAGGCGGCGAACTTCAATTTGAATCGAAGGTGGACAAAGGAACCGAATTCTGGTTCAGCCTTCCCTTCCATAATGGGAAAGGTTATATGATGCTTGTAAAATAAAAACTCTTTCAATTAGCAGATACTCATAGTTACTTCCCGAAAGAAATGTCGGTGAGATTGCTTAACCCGGCAACTATTTTGTTATTAGCTTTTATGCTTTTAGTACCGATTTGTCACCGAATTCAATAAAGTATAACCAACAAGGCGATCATATCTACCTGCTAAGTCGCGGTAATACACAAAAACCTGGTAATCATTTTCGGTTTCCCAGAAACTACCTTCGATATTGGTATGATCCGCAACACGTGCGCCTTGCGGAACATAAACGTATATATAATTGTAATATCCCTGTTTAAGCAAAAGTGTCAATTCGTATTGGCTTTCGGTAAAATTATAGGTCATTTCGTTGCCTTTGTTGGCATTCCACTGTGTTAGCGCCCCAAAAACATTCACGCTCCCCCCTATCAATGGCGATTCCATCGGCAAGGTAAAATGTACAAAATCGTAGTCGCATTCTGTATCAAAATCCCTCACTTCCTGTTCCTGGCTTTCTACCGTATATTTCCCGTTCATTTCCTTGTACTGAAAGAAATTTTTATTCGTTCGAATTTCATCAGGAGTAAGTGTTTTATGAAAATAAGGCCTGAGAAAATCAGTGGCAAACACATTCTCGCCATTCATTCGGTTAGTCCTGATGTCGAAGTAGCGGAATTCGTTTCCGGCTTTAAATACGTTCTCACGGTTGTAATCGTAAATCAATTCTCCGTCGCGGATATAAAGTGGTTTCAGGTTGGAAATGGCATTGTCCCAGCGGTAGTTTTGCATGATAACCACCTTCACTTCTTCGCGTGGGTTTAGAATACCCAGGTTCGGATGATAAACAGTAAAATCAACTTCCTGGCTTTCGCCCTTAAAAGCGTCGTTGGTAGCGCGCCGTACCGTGCCCGAAATAGAAACGGAGGTTTCGTAAACCTGAAAACGCTGCGTCAACACAATTTTTTCCTTGTCGCTGTCTTCGTACACCACCAACACATAATTTCCTGAAACTTTAAAACGAACATGCTCGTTTGGTAAAACTATCCTGTAATTTACATACGAAAAGGTAGTATTAAACGACATTGCATAATCGTCGACCGGATTTTCAGGAAATCCATCGAGATAATCGGATTGCGGGATATAACTTTCCTTCCAGTCGGCATCGCAATGTATAATGGTGTAGTAAAAATCCTTTACATCACTCGACAATTCGTCAAACTTCATAACCAGTTTTTGGTTTTCATTCAACCCAATTACCGGGTTCGAAAGTTCGAAACCTTGTCGAAACATCAATGCTGTTTTAATCTCTTCGCGATACACCGCCGTTTCGTAATAAAAATTCTCTTTTTGTGCATTTGCATGATGAACCATAAATATCGAGGCCAAAACCAAGCACATCTGCAAACTCAACTTTCTAACGGAATTTCTGAAAACCATAAATTTAACTTACCCTGGTAATTTATATCCTTTCTAAAATAACGTCAAAATTGTTAAAATAATCTGAAAAGCTCAACATTTATTCCACGTAATCACCACTTTATAAAAATGGTCTTAAAATTCAACCATTTATATATTAATCTATTTCTATATTTTCATAATAAGTCTTTAATGTTAATCATTGTCGAACAGCAATTAATTATTACTTTTGCCACCTTAAATAAATATTAGTCTTAATTCAATATGTCAGAAGTGATTAGGTTAAAAAAAGGGCTGAATATTAAGCTAAAAGGAAGTGCCGAAAAGGTACTCGAAAAATTGCCGGTTCCGGCAACAGTAGCTCTAAAACCAACCGATTTCCCGGGACTTACTCCAAAACTTAGTGTTAAGGCTGATGCCGAGGTAAAAGCCGGTGATGCCTTGTTCTACGACAAATACCACCCTGAGATTGTTTTCACTGCTCCTTACGGAGGGAAAGTGCTTTCCATCAATCGTGGCGAACGTCGCAAAATTTTGGAAATTGTAATAGAAACTTCTAAAAGTGCAGGTTCTGTTACGTTTAAGAAAGCCGATCCAGGCAATTTATCGGGGGAAGAGGTAAAAGAGCAAATCCTTAAAAGTGGGTTGTGGCCGTTTATCAAAAAACGTCCGTACGGTGTGATCGCTTTGCCCGATCAAAAGCCACTCGCAATTTACATCTCAACTTTCGACACTGCGCCATTGGCTCCCGATTACAATTTTGTACTCGAAGGCCAAATGAACACCTTTCAAACCGGTGTGAACGCACTGGCAAAACTTACGGAAGGGAAAGTGTTCCTGGGAGTAAATAGCGGTTCGGCATTCACCACAGTTAAAAACGTTGAGATCAACACCTTCGATGGTCCTCATCCGGCCGGAAACGTTGGGGTCCAGATCGCGAACACCCGCCCGCTCAATAAAGGCGAAGTTGTTTGGACGGTCAACGTTCAGGATGTGTTATTCATTGGCCGCTTGTTCGAAAAAGGAGAAGTAGATATGACCCGGACAGTTGCTTTGGCAGGTTCTGAAGTTAGCGCTCCGAAATATTACCAGACTATTGTTGGCGCTCCGGTTTCGGCAATCGTTGGAGGTAAACTGGTGGAGGCCGATTACAACCTGCGTATTATTGGTGGCAATGTACTTACAGGGAACAAATTAAAAACACAGAATTATTGTGGTTTATATGACAATATGATTACGGTGATTCCTGAAGGCGACGAATATGAATTTGTTGGCTGGGCCGACCCCGGATTTAACAAATTCAGTGCATCAAAAACCTTCTTCGGAAAACTCTTCCCTAAAAAGGAATACACACTCAATGCCAATTTGCACGGTGGCGAACGCGCGTTTGTAATGTCGGGACAGTACGAAAAGCTTGTCCCCATGGATATTCTGCCGGTTCATTTATTGAAAGCAGTTTTGGTTAACGACATCGACAAAATGGAGCAACTCGGAATTTACGAAGTGATCGAGGAAGACCTTGCACTATGTGAATATGCCTGCACTTCGAAAATTGAAGTTCAGAAAATCCTGCGAGAAGGTATCAACCTGATGATAAAGGAACTGGGTTAATCAAATACTGATTTCCAACTTTTCAGAAAAACACAAAAAGTATTAGCACAGGAAAAATTACTCGAGTTACTTTGAATACATTGAAATGTAAACATTTAGTGAAATGAAATTCATAAAAAACTTTTTTGAAAAAACAGAACCGCTGGTTCAGAAAGGAGGCAAATATCATTGGCTCCAATCGGTTCACGACGGATTCTTTACATTTTTATACACACCCAAAAGTACGTCGAAAACAGGTACTCACATTCACGATTACATCGATCTGAAACGTACCATGTCGATTGTTGTAATCGCATTGCTGCCAGCTGTTTTGATGGGGATGTACAATACCGGATTCCAGCACTTCAAGGCAATTGGAGAACTGGCATCAACCGGTTTCTTTGAGATCTTCCTTTTCGGACTGATCAAGGTATTGCCCATTATCATAGTTTCTTACGTGGTAGGGCTGGGTATCGAATTTGTGTTTGCACAATTACGCGGCCACGAAATACAGGAAGGCTTCCTGGTTTCGGGAATGCTGATTCCGCTTGTAATGCCAATAGAAACGCCACTATGGATGATCGCGGTAGCGACTGCCTTCGCGGTGGTTTTTGGGAAGGAAGTTTTTGGCGGTACCGGAATGAACATCTGGAACCCTGCACTGGTTGCCCGGGCCTTCCTTTTCTTTGCCTATCCTGCTCAAATGTCGGGTATCAAAGTTTGGGTTTCGCTCTCGAATGCCGATAAAGTAGTTGACGGTTTCACAGGTGCAACTCCGATGGCCGATGCAGCAGCCGGGAACATAACCTACAAAGCTGCTGATGCGTTCTTTGGTTTGATCCCCGGATCGATCGGTGAAACTTCTACACTCGCGATTTTAATTGGAGCTGTTTTCCTCATCGTTACCGGAATTGGCAACTGGAAAATTATGGTTTCCACCATTGCCGGCGGGGCAGTTATGGGATTGATATTGAATGCTTTTGCAGGAAGTGCAGGTCTCTCTCCTGAAAGTGCAGTTTATTTTGGAATTCCTTTCTGGCATCATCTC
Source organism: Draconibacterium sp. (assembly GCA_011620585.1). Taxonomy (GTDB): domain Bacteria; phylum Bacteroidota; class Bacteroidia; order Bacteroidales; family Prolixibacteraceae; genus Draconibacterium. Next base: position 25,599 of record WOYV01000129.1, on the reverse strand, counting down.
ATCCTTGGTGGATTTATGTTTGGCGCCATTTTTATGACCACTGATCCTGTTTCGGCTGCTCAAACCGATACCGGAAAATGGATTTACGGATTCCTGATCGGGTTCGTTGCGATACTGATCCGTGTGATCAACCCGGCATATCCCGAAGGGATGATGTTATCGATTCTGTTAATGAACACCTTTGCACCGCTTATCGACCACTATGTGGTGAAAAGTCACATCAAACGCAGACTGAAACGTGTAATCGTTAAAGAACAAACTGCTTAAAAATTACAATCATGAACAGAAACGGTAATACATACACAGTTTTATACGCAGCAATTATGGTAATCCTGGTAGCTGCCATTCTGGCCTCTGTTTCAATGGCGCTAAAACCAAATCAAGTCAGAAATCGTGAAATCGAGAAAAAGCAAAGCATACTTGCCTCAATAAACATTACAAGCACTGTTGCTGACGCTGATAAAATCTATAATGAAAAAATAGTTAACCAATATGTGGTTAATTCAAAAGGCGAACAAGTTGACGGCGATGCCTTTAGCGTTGATTTGAAAAAAGAACACGCAAAAAGCAACGACGAAATGATCCTTCCGGTTTTCGAATGTAAAACCGATGCGGGCTTAAAATATGTTCTGCCAGTTAGAGGAACAGGTCTTTGGGGACCTATCTGGGGCTATGTTTCGCTTAACGAAGACATGAACACCATTTACGGTGCCAACTTCGACCACGAAGGAGAAACACCCGGTCTGGGTGCGGAAATTTCCACAGAAGCATTTGAAAAACAATTTATTGGAAAGACTATCTTCGACAACAAAGGCGACTTGTATTCGATTATTGTTGCCAAAGTTGGACAAGAAGCTCCTGCAGAACACAAAGTCGACGGAATTTCGGGTGGTACCATTACCAGTAAAGGATTGGAGAAAATGCTTATTGATGATTTTACCAGATACGAAGAATTCTTAAAAAAGAAAAAATCTTAAGCCATGAGCGAACCATTATTTTCAAAGAAAAACTTAAAGCTGATTACTGATCCGCTGAATAACAGCAACCCTATTACCGTTCAGGTGTTGGGAATCTGTTCGGCACTCGCGGTAACAGCTCAGCTAAAGCCAGCCGTGGTAATGTCAATCTCGGTTATGGTGGTTTTAGCAGCAGCAAACGTTATTATTTCATTATTGCGAAATACGATTCCCAACCGTATCCGAATCATTGTTCAACTGGTGGTAATTGCCGCACTGGTGATCCTGGTCGACCAGGTACTGAAAGCTTATGTTTACGACGTAAGCAAACAATTATCGGTATTTGTTGGGTTGATCATCACGAACTGTATTCTGATGGGTCGTTTGGAGGCATTTGCATTGGGTAACCGCCCCTGGCAATCGTTCCTCGATGGCATCGGAAACGGTGCCGGATATGCGGCCATTTTGATCATTGTTGGATTTTTCAGAGAACTGCTGGGGTCAGGAACTATTTTCGGACTCCGTATCATTCCTGAAAGTTTTTACATCACCAACGGTGGTTTTTATGCCAACAACGGAATGATGATCCTGCCGCCGATGGCTTTGATTACCGTGGGAGTTATTATTTGGGTACAACGCAGCCGTAACCGTAAACTAATCGAAAACTAACCTGCTCAAAACAGATAATCATGGAAAATTTAATTAATATTTTTGTTAAGTCGATTTTCATCGAAAACATGGTATTTGCCTATTTTCTGGGCATGTGTTCGTACCTGGCTGTTTCGAAAAAAGTTAGTACTGCCGCTGGCCTTGGAATAGCTGTAATCTTTGTTTTAGGCATCACCGTCCCGGTGGATTACCTGCTTGAGAATTATGTTCTGAAAGAAGGTGCACTGGCATGGCTGAGCCCCTCGCTTGCTGATGTCGACCTGAGCTTCCTGTCATTCATCATGTTCATTGCGGTAATTGCCTCAATGGTTCAGTTGGTAGAAATGGTAGTCGAAAAATTTGCTCCCGTTCTGTACAACCAGTTGGGTATCTTTCTTCCGTTAATAGCTGTAAACTGTGCCATCCTTGGAGGTTCGTTATTTATGCAACAAAAACAATTTGTAAATATTGGCGAAGCTTCAGTGTATGGCCTGGGATCAGGTGTTGGCTGGTTTCTTGCAATTGTTGGTATTGCTGCCATCCGCGAAAAAATTGAATACTCAAATGTGCCTGCACCTTTAAAAGGCCTCGGTATTACATTCATTGTAACGGGGCTAATGGGTATGGCATTCATGGGATTCATGGGTATTAAATTGTAGAATCGAAAAATCAACGAATAATGATATTACTATCGACACAAACAACTGTAGTTCTAACCAGTGTTATCGTATTCCTGGGAGTTATTATTCTTTTGGTTACCATCTTGCTCTACGTAAAGAAAAAACTCACTCCTTCAGGAACTGTTAAAGTTAACATTAACGAAGGCAACGTAGAACTGGAAACTGAACCGGGAAATACTCTTCTGACTACGCTGGGGAACAACAAGATCCTTCTGCCGTCGGCTTGCGGCGGTGGCGGTACTTGCGGAATGTGCCGTTGCCAGGTTGAATCGGGCGGCGGGTCTATCCTACCTACCGAAACCGGATTCTTTACGCGTAAAGAACAAAACGAGAACTGGCGACTGGCCTGCCAGGTAAAAGTAAAAGAAGACCTTGCCATTACTGTCCCGCACGAAGTAATGGGCGTTAAGAAATGGGAATGTACCGTTGTTTCAAACAACAACGTAGCTACATTTATCAAGGAATTTGTGGTTAGATTACCTGAAGGTGAAAACCTCGATTTTAAATCGGGAGGTTATATCCAAATCGATGTTCCGAAAGTGGATGTTGACTTTAAGGATATGGATATTGATGAGAAATTCCGCGACGAGTGGGAAAAATTTGGCATGTTCGACCTGAAAATGAAAAACCCGGAACCAACCTTCCGTGCATATTCGATGGCAAACCACCCGGCTGAAGGAAACATCGTGATGTTGAATATCCGTATCGCTACCCCACCCTGGGACCGCGCGAGCAATGGATTCAAAAAAGTAAACCCGGGTATTTGTTCATCATACATTTTTAACCTCAAACCTGGTGATAAAGTAACCGTTTCGGGCCCTTACGGAGAATTCTTCCTGAAAGACAACGACAACGAAATGATGTTTGTAGGCGGTGGTGCAGGAATGGCCCCAATGCGCTCTCATTTGTTCCACCTTTTCCACACCTTAAAAGAAAGTAAAAAGAAAATTACCTTTTGGTACGGGGCACGCTCGTGGAAGGAAGTATTCTACTACGATCAGTTCAGGGAAATTGAAAAGAATTTCCCAAACTTTTCGTTCCACCTTGCACTTTCTGAACCCGCACCTGAAGATAACTGGAACGGACCGGTTGGATTTATTCACCAGGTGATTTACGACAACTACCTGAGCCAGCATGAAGAACCCGAAGAAATCGATTTCTATATGTGTGGCCCGCCAATGATGAATGACGCCGTACAAAAAATGCTTTATAATCTTGGGGTACCTGAAGAAAACATACTTTTCGACGACTTTGGAAGCTAAAAAGTAAACAATCGATATATAAGCCATCTCATTTCTGAGGTGGCTTTTTTTTCGATTGGTCCTACTGAGAAAAGATTCTTGACCGAAACGCTGTTTTTTTCTGTTTTATACTAACTTTATTGGGTGAATTTTCATTGAAAACGCTTTTTAGGGAAGTTTCAACTTCGATTAAACAACAAATTTGACTCTTAAAACTGGACCCAAATGAGAGGCCTAACGCTGTTAAGTATCTTTTGCATTCTCTTTATTACCAGAGCATTTGCACAATACGATATCATGGTAAGTACCGATTATCCTCCGTATAGTTTTGAAGATGAAAACGGAGAACTGGTTGGGTTCAATACTGAAATTTTAATAGCCATACAGAAACTATACAAAAATGAAATAAAAATTATCCCCGGAACGTGGCAAAGCGCAAATACCAATCTTGAAGAAGGGAAAATAGATGCCATTGCCGGCGCTCATTATCCCGGTAGCCCTGACAATAATTTCGATTACTCCCGATCAGTTATTCAAACTTCTCACGGCTTCTTTTTCAACCAGAATTTTACCCGCTCATTTTCCCAGGATAAACTCAGGACGATTAAGGAACCGCAGGTAGTCTTATGGAAAAACGACGTACTGATTCAATATATATTGTCTATTAATCCAAATGCAAAATTTGTATTTATCGACAATTACGAGGACTTGCTGCGAGAATTAGACAAAAAAGAAATTTCCTGCGGGTTCGCCTCGAAAATTACAACTTTGTACTACACTGAAAAGTTCAGCAAAACATATATAAGAGCGAGCAATGAAAGTATTCTCGAACGTACAATGGGTTTTAAAATTTCGGAAAAAAATCCTGAACTTACTAAAATGCTTGACAACGGGCTCGAAGTGATTATGTCGAATGGTGAATACCAGCAAATTTACGATAGATGGATTAACAAATACAACCATGATAACAGTTACTGGAACCATTTCATTAAGTATCTCGTAATTGCATCCATCGTAATTTCTGCTATTATTTTAATTCTACTAATATTCAACAACATCTTACAAAACAGGGTTCGTAAACAAACCAAAAACCTGGAATTGCAACTGGCATTAAACCTACAAATTACCAAAGAACTGGAACATCAAAAATTCAAAGCAGAAGAAAGCGATCGAATGAAATCGGCCTTCCTGGCAAATATGAGCCACGAGATCAGGACACCGATGAACGGAATTCTTGGCTTTGCCGACTTATTAAAATCAGATCAGTATACTAAAGACGAACAAAATCATTTTATCGACATTATCCAGCAAAGCGGAGAACGCATGCTGGTTACGATTAATAACATCATCGAAATCTCGAAGATTGAATCCGGTGTGGAAACACTGCATCCCGCCACAATAAATTTCAAACTGATCATGCACGAATTATATCATTTCTTTGCCAACGAGGCCAAACAAAAAGGGATTGAGTTTTTGGTGGAAGAAAATGGCTACGAGCTTGATGTGCCTTTTATATCAGATTCACATAAGGTAAATTCCATACTTACAAATTTAATTAAGAATGCATTGAAATTTACCATGAAGGGGCATGTAATAGTCAACTATACAGTTACTAACCACCAAGCGACTTTTTCGATATCCGATACCGGGATCGGGATTCCTAAAGATAAACAAAACGCCATTTTCGAATATTTTGTACAAGCCGATTCTTCACACTCTGCCCGCTTCGAAGGTTCAGGATTGGGGTTGTCAATCTCGAAAAATTACATCAAAATGTTACAGGGTGATATTCAAATCGAGTCAGAAACCGGTCAGGGTTCGGTTTTCCGGGTTACCCTACCCAATCTCTCCGATTTGATTACCGAAACGCAGCCTCAAATTCCCCTAATTGCATCTGAATTCAAAGTTCCCACTAATTTAAAAGTACTCATAGCTGAAGATGACAGGGCTTCTCTATTTTTCCTTAAATACATTATAAGCGATATTTCCTCAGAGATTCTTCATGCTAAAAATGGCCTCGAAGCCATCGATCTGGCCCGAAAAAATGTTGATATTGATCTAATACTCATGGATTCGAAAATGCCTGAAATGGAAGGACTTGAAGCGGTAAAACAAATCCGGATCTTCAATCAGAAAGTATTAATCATTTCGCAAACGGCACATGTCTATGAAAACTATCGTTCGATAGCATTGGCTGCCGGTTGTGATGATTATATTGAAAAACCCGTGAAAAAGCAAAAACTGATAGAGATGATTGCCAAAGGATTGAACAAATCTTAAAATTATTTTCAGTCAAATATTCAGTTGTCCTTCGGCATCGGCATTCACAAGGTTTCTGACGCCGGTATTGCCCCCACTTTCCATCTTCAGGTCAACCGGTTTGTTAGTTTGCCAGGCGCCACGCGTAAAATCAGGAACCGCAATTGGAGCCGAGCCGTTGGCAATCGACCATTCACTAAGCGGTGTAATCGAACTCCAGGCTGCCGCATCATAAACATCCATATCCATCGGTAAGCCGTTTCGCAAACAATCAATCAGGCGCCAGTCCATTATAAAATCCATTCCACCGTGGCCTCCTACTTGTTTGGCCATCTCTCCTACCCTGCGTACAATCTCAGGGGTGTACTTTTCTTCCAGTTCCTTCATTTTTTCTTCATTGGCTACTTCATGTCCAAATGCGATATGTTGCAGGGGCCATTTTTGTGCAAAACACTTTGTGCCGCTCAACATATGAATCCTTGAGTACGGACGTGGAGAACTTACATCGTGCTGAATCAGGATCGTCCTTCCTTTATTGGTGCGAATCATTTGCATATCCATGTTCCCGCGCATATCCCAGCCAACAAACTGTTCGAAGAAGGGATCTTCCTTCGCTTTCTCTTCAATCCGGTTTTTAAGCATAAAATCGTCCGACATCATCGCGGTCAGGTATTCCATTTTATCGCCTCGATTGATATTCATTGCCTGGCAAATCGGCCCTAAACCGTGAGTGGGGTACACATTGGCTTTACGTCGGTTTTCGTATAAACGCCACATTCCCGTATAAGCACCGTCTGTCATTTCCTCATCTTTAGGTTTATTGAAATGCCAGTAATCGAGATTGTGAATATAAGCCCCTTCGCCATGAATAAGATCGCCAAATAATCCCTGACGGACCATATTCAAAGTCAGCAACTCAAAGAAGTCGTAACAACAGTTCTCCAGGATTACGCAATGTTTTTTTGTACGTTCCGAAGTTTCTACCATCTGCCAGCATTCGTCCATGGTTCGGGCAGCCGATACTTCAACGGCAGCATGAGCGCCTCCTTCCATAGCAGCAAGCGCCACAGGTACGTGAAATTGCCAAGGTGTAGCGGTGTAAATCAGGTCGCAAATTCCATCTTCACACAATCGTTTAAATTCATTTTCGTCGCCAACGTATTCCCTGGCTTTTGGTAAACCGGCATCTTCAAGTATCTTTTGTCCGCCATCAACTGCTGCCTGCCGAATATCACAAAGCGCCACTATTTCAACGCCTTCAATAAAGGTCATTCGTTCTACCGCACCCGAACCGCGGTCGCCAATCCCTACAAAACCGATCCGAACAGTATCGAGTTTTGGAGCCGCATAGCCACACATATTAAAACGCATTTCAGGGACCCGTTCTGCCGATTCGCGAATATGTTTCAATTGTTCATCTTTGCCATTGTAAGTGCAGGATGAAACTAAGGGCGCAGCAGCAGCGACACCGGCCCCTAATCCAATGTGTTTGAGAAAGGTTCTTCTGTCAGTGCTCATATTGTATTTATTTTTTGATATTATTTTTAACCGCAACCAAACTTATTAATTTTTTGCTGAAGCCATTCAGAATATTTATCATTCTTTTCGATAAAATTCATTAAGGATTTAAAGTTCCTGATGCCCAATCGGGAAATACGGCAACATCAATGTCGAAAACAATGGTTCCCCAGAAATACATAAGTAAAGTAGCAATAATAATTGCGAGCAGGTTTAGTAAAAATCCGGTGCGTACCATATCTTTTACTCTTATCCGGTTGGTTCCAAAAATTATGGCGTTTGGAGGTGTGGCCACTGGTAGCATAAAAGCCAGCGACGATGCCAGTGTTGCCGGGATCATCAATAATAATGGGTTGATTTTTATGGTTGTAGCCAATCCTGCCAGAATCGGTAAAATCATTTCGGTAGTGGCTACATTCGACGTTAATTCGGTGAGAAACGACATCATGGTAACATTTGCCAGCGTAAGTACCAGCGGTTCAACGTTGGCAAGGTCAGCCAGTTGTTGCCCAAACCAGGCCGAAAGTCCCGAATCAACAAATCCCTGTGCCAACGCAAATCCGCCTCCAAATAGCAAAACAATATTCCACGGGATTTTACGGGCTGTTTCCCAGTTCATAATCCGCTCCCCTTTTTTAGTCGCCGAGGGGATCATAAAAAGTAAAATCGAAATAAAAACAGCAACGGTTCCATCGTTGATATACGAAGGATTTTTAAACAGTTTAGCCCAACCTGGTATTTCAAATGATTGAATATTAAATCCGCTTCTGAAAATCCACAGAACAGCCAGAATGATAAAAAGGATCAGAACAATTTTCTCTTCCAATTTTGCTTTGCCCAGCGCTTTATATTCTTTTCTGAAATCATTGATATGAATATTTTCCCAACTTTCTTTTGGCCGGTACATAAAGTACAAAAGCAGCCATGCAGCCAGGAATAACAAGATAGTAACCGGCATGGCATAAATAAACCAATCGGCAAACGATATTTCCTTCATTTTTGGGAAAATGATACTTACAATACGCGCAAACGAAAGATTGGGTGGTGATCCTACAAGTGTTGCTATTCCTCCTATTGACGCTGAATATGCGATTCCGAGAAGCAAGCCAACATTGTACTTCCCTGTTTTTTCTTCGCCCAAAGCTTCTTCCAGTTTCATAATTATCGATAACGCGATCGGAACCATCATCATGGCAGTGGCTGTGTTCGACATCCACATCGATAAAAACGAAGTTGCCAGCATAAAACCCAACAATATCCTGCCCGGGCTCACTCCAAAAAGGATTAGGATTCGTAAAGCGATCCGTCGGTGTAAATTCCAGCGCTCCATGGCAAAAGCCATCAAAAATCCCCCGATAAACAAAAAAATAAGATGGTTGAAATACATTGAAGATACTGTTTTCCCATCCACCACACCAAACAGTGGGAACAAAGCTACCGGAATCAAGGCGGTAACAGCCAGCGGAACCGCTTCGGTGATCCACCAAACAGCCATTAAAAGGGCAATGGCAAAACAGTAGGTCACTTTGGAGTTACCAGGATCGAGATCAGCAAATAAAACGATGGCCAGACTTACAAGAGGTGCAAGAATAAGCGCGAATTGCCGGGTGTAACCCGAAGACGATTTCATAAGTTTAGGCATGATTGATCGAATCTTCTTTTCCCGAATTTACTAAAACTTGCGAAGGATTTATAAAAAAGCGGTTTTAATTCCTTTAAATTACCCGCACATTCCTTATCTTGAAATTTGAATGATAATCCATTTCAAACCAACAATTAAAAATTACAGATATGTATACTTATCATGCAAAAGTCGATGGAATTGTAGACAGGGACACACTCGATCTGGTTATTGACCTGGGATTTAAGATTACAACCAACCAACGGATTCGCCTGCGTGGGATTAATACGCCCGAAACTTACAATGTAAAAAAAGACTCGGAGGAATACAAAAAAGGAAACAGACCATAGGCCATCTGCTTCATACAAGCGGTTGAATTGAAATGCCGTTGTCAGAATCTTCAAATTATTTTTTAATTTTCTGTCCACTAAAAAAAACCTGACGATGAATCAGCTAAACGAATTTCTCACCTACCATGTTGGGTTGAACACTGAAACACTGGGTAAAGTGTTTGTTACCATACTGATTATCGTGTTACTCTCGCTTTTGCGTTTACTTATCCTGCGCTTGGTTTGGCGACGTACCAACGACGCTAAAGTGCGGTATCGCTGGAAAAGAACCTTATCCTTTCTATTTCCTGCACTTGGATTATTATTGGTAGGTGCCGTGTGGATAAAAGCGTTCGAAGAATTCGGGACTTTCCTGGGGCTGTTTACTGCCGGTATTGCCATTGCCTTGAAAGACCCGCTGACCAATCTTGCCGGTTGGTTTTTTATTATTTTCAGGAAACCGTTTTCGGTGGGCGACCGCGTTCAAATCGGGCCACACGTTGGAGATGTGATCGATATTCGTCCTTTTCAGTTTACGGTGCTCGAAATAGGCAACTGGGTGGAAGCCGACCAAAGTACGGGTCGGATTATCCACCTCCCCAACGGGAAAGTTTTTTTGGAACCACAGGCCAACTACAGTTCGGGATTTGAATACATCTGGAACGAAGTAAAAGTAAATATTACTTTCGAAAGCAACTGGGAAAAAGCAAAATCCATTCTCGAACAAATCATCAACGAACTGGCCGAAGACATTCCCTTAAAAGCTCAAAAAGAAATTCTGGAAGCCAGTAAGAATTATATGATTTACTACAAGCACCTCACCCCAATCGTTTATACCAGTGTAAAAGAATTTGGTGTGCGTTTAACGGTGCGTTATCTGTGCAATCCGCGCCGCCGCCGTGGTAGCGAGAATGAGTTCTGGCAAAAAGTTCTCGCTGCTTTCCGGGCTGAAAAAGACATTCAATTTGCTTACCCAACTACACGTTTTTATACAGCAGGCGAACAGGAAATACGAGAATATCAGGGGTAATTTAGTTACTTGAAAGTAGTTGTCGTTGAAGCTCAGACGCCGAAATAAACCCATATTTCCTAAAAATCTCCTTTCCCGATTTATCCAGCAATATGTGGGTAGGAACAGCAGAAATGCCAAAATACTTCATCATCTCCTGGCTATCAGGGTTCATTATTTGAATCACCACCACATTCACTTTCTTCTGATCCCAGTTTTTAATTACCTCCAACTCAGGCTCCATTTGTTTGCAAATTGTACATCCGCCCGATTTGAATTCGAGCGCTGAAAAATCGTAATCGATTTTATTTTCAGCATAATTAAAATGTTCCTGTACGTAATTGGCTGCGTTGAACTTTTCAGTGGCTGTTGCCTGATTTTTTATTTGCCTCGATATCAGCTCATTTAGCTGATCTTTTTTGAATACCGCGAACAAGAGAGCAAGCCCTGCTGCTATAATCAGAATCAGAAGTCCATATTTCTTCAGTATTTTCAATCGATTCAAGATAATTTAATGAAGGAAGATCAAGCACCTTACAAAATCAAAATGTAGTTGATGACCTATCCAACTGCTTTGAATATTAAATCTAAGTCAATTTTTCGAGAATCTGGAAATAATTTCTTTCTAATTGATTCTTATCAACTATATTTAAATCGTGTGCGATATAATCGACAACGATACATAAACAATAGAACAATGGAAAACAATTTTTATCAATTTTCGGCCACTACTTTACAAGGTAAAGAAGTGAAAATGGAAGAATTTAAAGGAAAAGCCATTCTGGTAGTAAATACCGCGAGTAAGTGTGGATTTACCCCGCAATATGCAGGCCTGGAAGAACTGTACAAGAAACACAAGGATGAAGGTTTTGTGGTGTTAGGGTTCCCGTGCAACCAGTTTGCCAACCAGGAACCCGGCGATGAAAAGTCGATTTCGGAAGGATGCCTGATTAATTACGGAGTTACCTTTCCGATGTTTTCAAAAATAGATGTAAATGGAAAAAACGCGCATCCGCTGTTTAAATTTCTGAAAAAAGAGTTGGGTGGCGCTTTGGGAAGCAGTATCAAATGGAATTTCACAAAGTTTTTGATCGATACCGACGGTAAACCGGTAAAACGTTTTGCCCCGATTGTTAAACCCGGTAAACTCGAACCCGAAGTTCTGCAATTGCTGAAATAGCGGCAAATTATAAAATCGGCCACCATGGAATATGAACAACTAAAACTCGGCAATCAGGTTTGTTTCCCGATTTATGCGGCTTCGCGATTGATTACGCGTGCTTACCAACCTCTGCTCGACCAACTCGGACTCACCTACCCGCAATATTTGGTTTTATTGGTATTGTGGGAAACCGATGAAGTTTCGGTAAACGACATTTCAGAGAACCTGATTTTGAATACCAATACAGTTACACCTCTTTTAAAACGTATGGAAACGCAGGGATTGATCAACAGAAATCGTTCGAATTCTGATGAACGCCGTGTTATCATCAGCCTGACTAAAAAAGGAAACGACTTAAAAGAACAGGCCGCCACTATTCCGCAACAACTGCTCGAAAAGCTCGATGTCAGTGAACTCGACCTTCATGAAATCATTGATCTGCGGGACAAATTGAACCGTTTGATCGATGCAATCCGGAACTGATTATTTGATTTAAACCTGATCAATACGAAGAAACTTCAGGGGATTTTGCCATATCAAAATATTTCTGAAAAAAGGCAAAGCGCTGCGATTTCGACTGCGCTCTTTTCTGCCTCACGAATTCAAAGTGCAAAGGAGAATATTGTTCGATTTCAGCGAGATAGTTCCCCGGGTAAGCAGATGGGTTCAAACCCACCGATTCGATGACCATAGTTTCGATACTTCGGTTCATTAAACGGATAAAATCGTCGTTGCCCGATCCATCAAAACACCGCATTTCTTCGAGTGCCTTTCTGCCAAAATGAATGGTTTTATTTACAAAACTCCCCAACGATGCATTCGGTAAACACGAGAAAATGGTTTTTGTATCAGCTCCTGAATCTTCTTTAATATCCTGAATATCGTCGAGCAATTGCAGGTAAACACCATATCCAAACAAAGCCTGCTCCTGTTCGTGTGTTAATCGACCAGCTACCAGGTAACCATCGGCGAGCACCGAAGCGCCTCCTTTTTCGAAACAAATATCCAGGATATTTTCATCCGAAAGGCCGTCAACTGTATTCAATTGCAAACTGTTGGTTTGTCCTTGCTGAATGGCATACAAACTTTCGTACACCGAAGGAAAATCAGCACGCGAAAATTCTTCTTCGAACATTTTTACCAGCTTGAATAATTGTTCCTCAGTAAAAGTAACCGGCAACACTTCGTCGCCGTGCAAACGCCGGTTAAACCTGCGCGAAAAGATTTCTTTTTCAGCCGAAGACAGCTCTGGGTTGTCAAGTAAATTGTCGCTGTACGGATAGATCATTGAGTAAGCAAAAACCGATGGAGTAATCTTTACAGGGACATTCATCATCAGTTGGATTCCATTCATGATCCAGACATTCCGCATTCCCTGGTAAATATTCCCGGGGCTTAATTCAGGGCCAAAATCACGCGCTTTGTAGAAAAAATCTTTCGAAACATTTTTGAATTCATCGGATAAAATAAGCTGTAAATGACCTTTCTCAAAATCGAAAACTGTTTCGAGAAATGCCTTGAACATCGGGAAGAAAGTGTTCCCCGGATCTTTACGCATCTGTAAACCGCTTTCCCGGTTTTGGAGTTCCTTGATTTTCTCCTGAAAATGATTGTAACTAATTTCACGTTCAGTCTTTTCAGTTTCAGAATAGCGATGTTGAAATGCAGGAAAATGATCAGGGCTTTGGTCCCATAAACGGGCAAAATGATCGATGTACGGGCGAACTGGAATCATAGAATATGTTTTGATCTAAAATATAACAATCCCTTCGCACTCGGCGAACTTTTTAGACCAGTGAATACTATTTCGGGGTGAATGAACAAAAAATGATGGTAAATATAAAACCAAAAAACGCACCGACTAACCGTCGGTGCATTTACGAGTATCTTTATTATACGTGCTTTCTTTTAAGCAATGTTGGTGTACACAGCCTGCACATCTTCATCTTCTTCCATTTTATCGAGCATCTTTTCGATGTCTTCGAGCTGTTCTTCGGTAAATTCAACCGGGGTGGTTGGAATACGTTGCAATTCAGCTTTAGTGGGCTCGATATTCAATCTTTCGAAAGCTGAAGCCAATTCTCCAAAACTGGTATAGTCGCCATATGCATAATATGTACCTTCGTTCTCTTCAATTTCATCCAATCCGGCATCGATCAGTTCCAATTCCAGGTCTTCCAACTCCATTCCTTCAGGCATTGGAAACTCGAAAACGGCTTTCCTCGAAAACATAAATTCGAGCGATCCGTTTGGGACCTGTCCGCCGCCAGCTTTGTTGAAATAGCTTTTAACATTGGCCACAGTCCGGGTAGTGTTATCCGTAGCACATTCAACAAAAACCAAAACACCATGAGGCCCCTTCCCTTCGTAGCTTACTTCAATATAATCGGTGGCATCTTTCCCTGCGGCACGTTTAATGGCTGCATCGATATTGGTTTTCGGCATATTCTCGTGCTTGGCATTCAGAATAGCCGTACGCAGGGCCGGGTTCAAATCAGGATCGGCCCCACCCTCTTTTGCAGCAATGGTTATTTTTTTTGCGAGTTTTGGAAATACTCTCGACATCTTGTCCCAGCGCTTTTCTTTAGCTGCCCTGCGGTATTCAAATGCTCTTCCCATGAGTTTGATTCTTACTTTTTTTGAAATTTGCTGCGAAAATATAAACAGTATCCCTAATTACCAAGAGTGAAAATGTCAAATGTGTACTATCGGCATCTTTTATTACGACCTGATTGCCAATACTTGTTCATTTGCCCACCAATGTTACTAAATCTTTTTTGGGTTGCAGGCTTTCTCTTCCTTATTCACCCGGGCGCCGCACTTTTTACACTCGTACTTTGCCGTAGTTTTATCTTCGAAATCTTTCTTTTTACAAGCTTTTTTGCTCATCTCCAATTTTCCTGTTCGCGATGTATTACAACAACGTTAACCGGATAATTGTTTTGAAGATAAACACCCAGCTTTTCGGCTGAGTAAACCGAACGATGCTGCCCGCCAGTGCATCCAAAGTTTACCGACAAATGTGTGAATCCTCTCTCGAGATATACTTTTACCGCCTGCTCGACCAGCGTTTTTGCAGCATCAAGGAAAAGGCCCATCTCCGATTTAGTTTCGAGGAACTGCTGAACCGCGAGGTCTTTTCCGTTCAGTTTCTTGTATTCGTCGTATTTACCGGGGTTATGAATGGCGCGGCAATCGAATACGAAGCCTCCTCCATTTCCTGACGGATCATCAGGAATACCTTTTTTGTACGAAAAACTGCTGATCCGAATGGTCAGTTCCGACTGTGTTTTTCCAATTTCCTTTAAAACTTCTGATTGTGTAACCTGTTTCAACACCGAAACCAGTTCGGGTAATTCCACCGGAAGATTTAGTTTCTTCAACAGGAACTCAAGGTTTTTCAACGCAAACGGAATACTTTTCAGGAAATGTTCCTTTTTTTCGTAGAAACCCCTGAAACCATACGCGCCCATCGCCTGCATAATGCGGATCAGTACAAAACCTTTGAAATAAGCGGCAAAACGTTCTTCGTCCACCTTCATATATTTCTTCAGCTCGCTGATATAAAAATCGTAGAGCTGCTGACGGACACTTTCCGGAATATCGGCTTTTCCATCGTACAACAGCGAAGCCAGGTCGTATTGCAGTGCGCCGCGGCGGCCTCCCTGGTAATCTATAAAATACACATCGTCGTTTTTCAGCATCACATTCCGCGACTGAAAATCGCGATACAGAAAATAGTTCGAACTGGCGCTCAGCAGGTAATTACTGAACAACTGGAAATCGTCTTCGAGGGCCTGCTCATCAAAATGGATTTTAGCCAGTTTCAGAAAATAATATTTGAAGTAATTCAGGTCCCACATCATCGATTGCTTATCAAAAGCCTCACGTGGATAACACACCGAGTAGTCGACTTCCTTTCCGGCAATGATCTGGATTTTTGGTAAGACAGCAATTACTTTTTTATAAACCAAAATGATGTTTTCGGAAAAGCCCTCGCTTTCGCGCGTTTTGGTGAGATAGGCAAACAAGGTAGTGTCGCCAAGGTCTTCGAGCAGGTATTTTTTCAAATCGGAACTTACCGCATACACTTTTGGCACGTTAATTCCCTTGTGATACAAATGATTGGAAAAAGACAAAAATGCAGTATTTTCTTTTACATCGTTATTAAAAGCGCCAACAATCGTGCGATTACTATTGCCCAAACGACAATATTCGCGGTACGATCCCGATTGCGGCAACATTTCGAAGCTTTCTACTTTTTCGTTAAAGTGGTGTTCAAAAAGCTCAATTATTTCGTTTTTTGCTGAATTATCCAAAATGCGTTCTTATTAAAATTAACTATTGCTTTTACTTTTTAACAAATCCTGGTTGAAACTCTTCCTCTTATCCCTCGCTTCAGGAAGAGAGGGAAGATGAGTCGTACGACTAATTGGGTGAGTTGCCCCATGATGAATGGTATATCGTATTAAAGTATCTCTCCAAAAATTTAAATATTTAAACTTACCTTTATCCTTTCAAGATACAATGTATGCGAAAATTCAAAAGTATCTATTTTTTAAGATTAGTCCGTAATTTAATGGCGTTGATTGGCATATTTTTCACGCTGTGTGTGGTACTCGCTCTAACATCTGCCCCTTTCTGGGGCTACCACTGGTTGGGAACGAGCAAAGCCGGACTGAAACAGGAACCACAGACAATTATTTTGCTCGGAGGTGGAGGAATGCCAAGCCAATCGAACCTGATGCGCAGTTGGTATGTTGGTCAGGCAGCTATAAGTTTCCCCAATGCAAAAGTGATCATTGCCATGCCTGGCGATGTGGCCGACAGCGGCAGCACTCCTCAAAAGATGAAACAGGAATTGATAATTCGGGGAATAACCCCAAATGCGATCGCCTTTGAAAATACCGGAACGAACACCCGTTCGCAGGCAATAAATTGTACGGGAATGGTGAAAATGCAAAATCCAATTTTGCTGGTTACTTCGCCCGAACACATGCGGCGTGCCGTTTTGTGTTTCCAAAAAGCGGGTTTCGAAAAGGTTAATGCGGTACCGGCTTTTGAAAATGCGGCCGAAGCCGACTTCACTTTTAAAGACGACGAACTGGGTGGAAATAAATTGCTCGTACCTGATGTAGGCCAAAATATGAATATGCGCTATCAACTATGGAACCACCTGAAATACGAGATTCTGATAGTGCGCGAAATGTTTGCGTTGGCCTATTACCAACTTCGGGGATGGATATAAAAAAGATCCGATCTTATCGAAAGATCGGATCTTTTAATTTACTGCATCTGTCAAACTATAACTCCACAATCAGAACGGTAGGTTTGTTATCCCTGATAATATCCACCGAAACACGCGTCCCCGCTTCGAGTGTTTGCAAACGGGCCATGTAATCGTAAATATTTTTTACCGGTTTGCCTTCGATGGCAGTAATGATGTCACCGGTTTTCATTCCGGCTTTATAAGCGGGTTTATCCTTGCTTACGCCGTCGATACGCATTCCGCGTTCCTCCAAACCGGCATAGTCGGGCATAATACCAAAGGTTACTTTAAAACGTCCGCCACGGCTGCGTTTGAATTTGCTTCCTGCTTCCTGGAAGGTAAGTTTCATATCACGGTCCACCACTTCATTCAATACATTTCCGGCGTACTCAATCACTTTTTGTTCGCCAGCGTAATTGATCCGGTCGGCATCGTCCTGTGGCGTGTGGTAATCGGGATGCGCCCCTGTCGAGAAATATATAACCGGAACATTTTTCAGATAGAATGATGCATGATCCGATGGTCCTATCCCTTCGCCCGAGAACGCCAGTTTGAAACCTGTATTTTGTTCGTTTAATATATCTTCTGTTTCAACCGATGTTTTTGTTCCTCCAACACTCAATACATTTGCGGTGTCGAGTCGTCCCACCATATCAAAGTTGAACATGGCCACAATTTTATCCATCTCAACCGGAGGGTGGTTGGTAAAAGCTTTCGAACCAACCAAACCCATTTCTTCGGCGCTGAAAGCCATAAAAACAATACTTCTTCGGCGTATCTTCTCAGCAGCAAATTTTTCGGCTAATTCAATTACAGCGGCAACACCCGAGGCATTGTCGTCGGCGCCGTTATGAACAGCAATAGTATCCACAGCGCGTGAACCCGAACCGGGGCCACCCATTCCAAGGTGATCGAAGTGTGCGCCAACTACCACGTATTCGTCTTTTAATTCCGGATCAGTTCCTGGTAAAAGCGCAACTACGTTTTGGGTTTCCTTTTCTTTTAAAGCCACGTTAACCGTTGCTTTTACCATAGCGTTAGCCGGCACGGTAATTCCCGTTTTTTCTTCCATCATTTTTGCTTCAAGAGTTTCGACGGTTTGTCCGGTTCCGGACAGAATTTCATTGGCCGCCTCACGGGTAACCTGGATAACCGGAATCGAAAAACGACTGCTGTTCTTATCAAAAAAAAGATCCGAGAGTTTGTCTTCTTCGCTGAATTTTGGTCCGGCGACCATAATTAAACCGGCGGCATTTTTATCCGATGCAGTCAATCCTTTCGAACGTTCGCTCGAGAATTCAAGGAATGGGCTGTTTGGATTATCAAGATCGGGATCGCCTTGCAGTACGAGTATCCATTTTCCGCTTACATCGATTGAATGGAAATCGTCCCATTGCAAAGTGTCGCGATTTACCTGGATGCCGTATCCGGCGAAAACCACACCCGCCTCAACCGTGGTATTGGCAGAAAAGGCGTAAGGCAGGAAATCTTTTTCCGCCTCAAAAGAGCGTTCGCCCACCGACAAAGCGTTCCCGTCAGCCAGTTCGGCTGATGCCACTAAGCTGAATTTCTGTAATCCGTTGTCGTACATGGGTTGCAAACCCGCTTTTTCAAACTTATCTAAAATATAAGCGGCAGCCAGATCGTTGCCCGCTTCACCCGATTGTCTTCCTTTTAAAGAATCGGAAGCCAGGTAATAAACCGACTGTTTGATATCGTCGACTGTAATGTCGGGGTTGAATTTCTGCCCGCACGAGGCCAGAAAAATCACTAAGAGCAGTAAAACAGTTAATTTCATCTGTTTCAAAGGAATAGTATGGAACTCGCTGTATTTTAATAATTCCCTTGAGTGTAAGGTTTTATATGCTCTATTCATTATTATAAAATTTTCAATTGAAACAATTTGTAGTTAAAATGGTTTTAACAACGGATTCACCTTTCTTGTGTGGCGTTTTCGGGAGTGTAATATTAAGCATAATTCGTCATTATAAAAATGTGAAACGAGCATAATAAAAATTCTTCTTCATACCCAGGAGAATGATTATGCGAGTTCCATGAGTTCCCGAAGAATGAAAATATAAACGAATGAAATAGTATATTTACCACTTCTAATTTTGGATGATTTGATCTCTTTCGGAACTAAATACTGGTTTATCCTCTTGCTCGCAGTTGTTGTGGCTGCTTTGGGCATTTCCTTGCTATTGTATTTCAGGAACAAAGCCAATTCGGAGCTTGGCAAGGTACAGCTCAGGATCTTAATGAGCCTTCGATTCCTTTCTTTTTTCCTGATCGCCTTTATGCTTTTGTCGCCATTTCTGCGCAGCTTAAAGAAGATAACGCAAAACCCGATCATTGTTTCAGCCTGGGATAATTCGGGTTCGATGATTGCCGATACCGACTCAACGCTGATTTCGGCAAGCCTCAACAATTTGCAAAGCAAGATAAAATCGGAGCTTGGGAACGATTACGAATTGGTAAATTACAGCTTTGGCGAGCACATAAAAAACTCCGACCAACTTGATTTTAGCGAAAAACGAAGCGATTACAGCCAGTTGCTTTCCACCGTCAGCAACAATCATTTCAATCAAAATGTAGGCGCACTCATTCTGGCCGGAGATGGCATTTACAACGAAGGAAGAAACCCGCTAAACGGACTTGACGAAATTTCATTCCCGGTTTTTTCGGTTGGTTATGGAGATACCAGCATTGTTTCCGATTCGCGGATCAGCAGTATCCGTATGAACAGGACCGCTTTTTCCGGGAATAAATTTCCGGTGGAAGTGGATGTTCAGTTCCTTAAAGTCAAGAACCGCCTACTTAAATTGTCGATCGAACAAAACAATGCCGAACTTGGCAGTATAATGATCACGCCTCCCAACGATAATTATTTTATTACCAAAGAGTTTATTCTTGAAGCCGGAACTCCCGGACTACAGCATTACCTCGTGAAAATAGAAACCGTGGAAAACGAACGCAATACTGCCAACAACACCGCGGGTTTTGTGATCAATGTACTGGAAAATAAACAAAAAATCCTGATCCTTTCCGACGGCTGGCATCCTGATATCGGTGCGATAAAAAACACGCTCGAACAACAACTTACCTACGATGTATCGGTTTTTACCCAGGAACCTTACCCGGCTAACCTGAGCGATTTTAACCTGATCATTCTGAACCAGCTTCCTACCGCAGGAAAATCGATTTCTCAAATTGTGGAGAAAGCCCGGGCGGGGCGACTGCCGTTGTTGTTCATCGTCGGAAATAAAACCTTTATCCCGCAGTTGAATGCATTGTCGCAGGGTGTCCAGATCGATCTGCTTGCTGGTTCGGGAGAAGAGGCGCAACCTACCAATAATCCGGCTTATGCAACGTTCAGGTTATCCGACGATTTTCTGGAGCTTCTCCCTAAATTACCACCCTTGCAGGTTCCTTTTGCCGATTTTACCATGGATGATAGTTTTACGCCCATAGTTTATCAGAAACTCAAAAACATTGAAACCGGAAAACCTTTACTGGCAACCGGAAAAATGGACGGAAGAAAAATCGGGTTCATTTTTGGTGAAGGAACCTGGCGCTGGCGTTTGTTTGATTATTATCAAAACCAAAGCCACCTCCGTTTTAACGAACTCATTAACCAATTGGTGCAATACCTTGCACTGCGCGAGAATGAGGACAATTTTATTGTCGAATTCAAACCGGTTTACACCGAAACCGATAATGTGATTTTGAACGCCGAAGTGTACAACGATGCGTACCAACGTATAACCACCGGTGAAGTAAATATTGTCCTGAAAAATTCGAACAACGAAGATTTCAGTTTCACTTTTGATGTGCGGGGTGAAGATTACACACTTAACGCCGGCCATTTGCCAATAGGTGATTATTCGTTTACAGCCACGGTAAACATCGGTAACGAGAAATATACCGAAACAGGCAATTTTACCGTTGTTTTAGTGAATCTGGAAAGAATAGTGACACGTGCCAATCATAACTTGCTATACCAGTTGGCCTCGCAAAGTGGCGGGAAATTTTATTTGCCCGATCAGGCAGATGAACTGATTGCCGATTTAAAAAACGGAAAACAATTAAAAGCTGCGCATTATTACCAGGAAATGATCAACGAGCTCTTAAATCTGCGCGGGCTGTTTTTTATATTACTGGCATTACTGAGTGTGGAATGGTTTTTGAGAAAATACTGGGGAATTTATTAAAACAACTCTTCGACCTTGTTTTGATGTATGACAAATCATGTTAAAAGATATCATCTGATTTTTCTTCTTGTTTCGTTGCTTGCAGTTGCATGCTCCACCACAAAATCGATTGTGATCGAGGTTCCGAATAAAGCTAAAGGTGAGCTGCCTGAACGCATCCAAAGCCTGCTGATTGTAAACCGAACGCTGGATGACACTTACTCGAATCCGGATAAAGATTCGCTTCAAAATATCTTTTTTGCTAAAGGCTTTAACGTTGATACTGTTATACACGACCGACAGGCCGTTGATACCATGTTAAAAGCTCTGGGCGATTTATTATTTGAATCGGGCCGATACGATGTAGTAATTCCCAAAGAGCGTTTTTTGCCACACAGGAAGAATGCATTTTTTAGTGAGAACCTGGGTTGGGAGGAAGCTGCTCAACTTTGCAAAACCTTTGAAACAGATGCCGTGCTTTCGGTTGATTTATACCAGGCCCAGGTGATTGCCAAATACAACCGCGAAAGTTATTACAACCCTATCGACAATTCGTTTTTTACAGCCGCCGAAGCCCACATGTCCATTGTTTACGAAGCGCTGTTTAAAATTTATGACCCAAGCGAAGAAAAGATAATAACCCGCGAGTTTTTGCGCGACACCTTGGTTTGGGAAGATTATGCTGAAACGGCACGCGATCTGTTTTCAAAATTCACCCCTGTAAAACAAGGACTTACAGAAGCTTCGATTGCATTGGCACTCGATTTCTCGGAAATTATCAGCCCTAACTGGCAGCGTCAGCAGCGAATGATTTTTACAAAAGGCGACGATAAATTGGAAGAAGCCGGACTTCTGATTGACCGGGGAGATTGGGAGGGCGCCACACGCCTATGGGAAGATCTGGCTTCGGGCAGCGTTTCGAAAACTACAAAAAGCAAGGCAAAGCTAAACCTGGCCGTTGCGGCTGAACTACAAGGCGATATCGACAAAGCTATTGCCTGGGGGCTCGATTCGTACAACACCGCGTTTCACCAGTTAACTTATGATTACCTGGAATATTTGAACCGACGAAAAAAGGAACTCGATAAACAATAATATGAAACAAGCAGGACTACTGGCTATACTTTTTCTTTTGGCAACTGTCTCGTGTACCGTGTACAAGGATTATCAGATTGAAGTGTACCGCCCCGGAATAATTTCCGTACCGCCAGATGCTCAAAACGTATCGATTGTTTACCGGAATTTCAAATACACAAATGATACTCTCCAACATTATTATCAAGACGATTTCAGGCTTAAAAGAGCTAAAAACGATCCTGAGAATCTGGATTCTGTTTTGGTTCACATGTGTACTCAAGAACTCGCCAAAAGCCTGAAAGAAAACAACATGTTCAACGAGATCCGGATTTTTCCGGAGCTTTTTATGTTGCACCGCGGAGATAAACTTCCGGCCCTTGATTTTAACATGGTCGACCAAATTACAGCTTCTGCACAAACCGATTTAATGATTTCGCTCGAAACCTACTCGTATTTTTATTCCGAATATTCGCAAACCGATGAACTTCCGTCACCATCAAACGAAGTGATAACAGCTGCCGTTTGGGCAGTGTACGATCCAATTGAAAATAAACTGCTTGAGCGCAAAACCATGATCGACACTGTATTCTGGAACAGTTACGACAACCTGGGGAATTACAAAAAGAATACACAGCTTCCTCCGCGCATTACCGCGTTAAAAATAGCTTCGCAAATGGCCGGCGAAAATTACGCCAAACGGTTTTTTGCTTCGTGGCAAACTGTTAACCGGATGTATTCGGTACCTCCCCTGCCCGATTTCGCCGAGGCCGACACTTATGTGCAGAAAGGCGAATGGGACAACGCTATTTTACTTTGGAAACGATACGCCGACGACAGCAACGGAAAAATGGCCATCAACGCCCGTTATAACCTGGCGCTGGCTTACGAAATGAAAGATGATCTCGACACTTCAGAGAAATGGTTAATGGCCGCACAACAGCTCGCGCAGGATTACCGCAGTAAAGAAGACCTAAAAATGATATTGCAATACCGAAACGTACTGATTAAACGAAAACAGGAAATTGCACGACTAAGCCACGAAGGATGAAAATTGCTAAATACGGTTTACGGGCATTGTTTATTTTAATGTTTGCACAGGGTTGTAATACCTTGTATAATACCAAAAGTATTAACATTGAGGTTCTTGAGCCGGGAAAAGTAAAGTTTCCCGAAGGATATTCAAAAATTGCCATGCGCTACAACAACACCAACATTGCTTATAACCCGGTTTACTCATCTTGCCTTATAAACTCTGATATACAGAAAGATACGACCAATCTCGACAGTATTGCCTCCTTTATTTATTACGATTATGTGCTGAATACGCTTCGTGAACAGGATTTCCTGGATACCATTTATGACCTATCCGCATCCAATTACAGCCATATCAACATCAATGATTCGTTACCTCCACCCGCAGATCTGATTGGAGACAGCCTGGAACTAAACAACGAAAACTCGTCGAGGATATCGGCTTATATTTTATCAAGATACCTTAGAAACAATCCAGCGGCCCGGAAAAATACGCTTGAGATGAAAGCCTTAGATCCTGAGTTTGGATTGTACACAGCCAACGAAATAAGCCACATTGCCGACAGTACCCATGCCGATTTGTTATTGTCGTTCGACCACTTTTTAAGTCTGAATACCATATTCGAATTAAACAACAGGACTCAGATTGAGGAAGTCGTTTCGGTAAATGCCTTTTGGACCGCTTACGACCTGCATGAAAAAAAATTACTTCGCTGTTTTATAAAAAGCGACACCATCGATTGGGTCAACTTCTCTGCTCCCGGAATCGATCCGTTTAAACTATTGCCCCCACGACGTGATGCCGTTTTAAATGCTTCTGATATTTCAGGAACCCGTTTTGCTGAATACCTTTCGCCTCACTGGCTGCAAGTGGAGCGTTTTTATTATCGCTCGGGACATGTTGAATTAAAACAGACCGATAGACTTGTAAGTGAAGGAAAATGGCTTGACGCTGCGGAAGCCTGGAAAGGTCAGATCGATAATCCAAATAAAAGCATCGCTGCCAAATGTATGTTCAACCTGGGAGTAGCCAGCGAAATGTCCGGCGATTTAGACTCGGCGCTCGACTGGGTGGTTCGTTCCTACCATGTGTTTGGCGAAAAAAATGTGTTGCATGCCGAAAACTGCCGCCTCTATATACAGGTGCTAGCAAAACGCCGCGTGGATGCCGGCCTGCTTGACAAATATTATTTCGCGGAATAAGTCCTGCAAAACTCCTCAAAAGAAAGAATATAACCTGGTTTGTTAAACATAAATTTGGTTTTCGCGAATTTAGGTTGCAAACAAAAAGGAGCCACTTTTCAGTAACTCCCTTTCATGGAAGAGCAGCCCCGATAGCTATCGGGGGAACCTACAGATTTCTTCAGTTTAAGGTAAAAGACAAGAATTATAATACAAACACGCAAATGTGAAGAATAAACTGAATAAATGCTACAACTATAACAATATTGTAAATTGGTGTTTTGACTTTTATTTATTTCTGCTGATTTATGATTCGATCATACTTTAGTAGGAATTGCCTTTTTGCATCTCCTGTTAAAAAACCAACATCTTCTTTGTCACCAAATGAATAAGTATAAACATCTCTCATTGAAATTAGATTATCATTATTTCTCCCATGATAACTACCAAGTAATGCAATATTTACACTGTTAACTTTTTCATATATGTCCGCAAATCCAAATAGATAGCTTACTGGTTGGTTCCTAGGTAATACGAATTCATCTTGAACCAGATTTAATATGGGAGATCTTCTAATCGATCCATCAGAATAGTGCCATTCAACAAATACATCAATATATTCAATTGTGGAAGATGTTGGAATTGAATTAATCGTAATGGTAAAATTTATGGTATCTCCATTAATTTCATGGGCAATCCCGTCACCCTTAACAATCAATAAAGGTTCTTCCTCAATTGATTCAACTTCCAAATTATTAATTGAATCTCTGAGACCACTAAATAAATTATTTATAGACTCAAGCTTCTGACCTTGATTTGCAAATGCATTTGAGAAAATATTGGCAATATTTTCAATATTTATTTTTGTTAGTGAATCAACCTGAGAAACAATAATCGAATCCCTTTCAGAAGCTTGAATTTTCTGAGTAACATCTTTATGGTTGGTTATCTGTAATTGCCAGAGAGCTAATAAAAGTATACTAGCTGCAACATAAAAGGCTTTAACACCTGTTTTAGAAAGCCAATTTTCCTTAAAAAGCGGCCCCCCAGATGAAATAACTGCACTTATAAAACCTAAGATAGCTATTAATGCGAAAATTAAGGTTTCCACTAAGGGGGGTGGGTCAAGAATCCAATTCCAAAAATGAGTTAACATAGTTAAATTTAGTTTTTTCAAAAATATGAAACTTTTTTATATTGTTCTCAGTCTGAAAGAATTGTACCAATCAATTAAAATAATAAGTAGCATCAATTTTTAAAATAAAAAGGGAGCTACTTTCAGTAACTCCCTTTCGTGGGAAGAGCAGGATTAGTTTATCTGATCCTGAGAAGGTGGAAATCTCAAGAAAAAGCTTTCGCTACGCTCCTTCAACTTTTTTCATTTTACGGGTTATAAGAATATATTCTCAACACCATAAAATGAAAA
>WOYV01000058.1 GCA_011620585.1 Draconibacterium sp. | reverse complement strand
TTCATTAGTGCGTAACTTCCAAATTTCAATATGCAGTTAAACTTGCCATTTTTAATGAATTGAAACTGAATGTCCGCAATCAATCATAACCAGGGCGTCACCCTGAACTTGTTTCAAGGTCTTCCTTTCAAGTGGTTGATTACCAGAAGTGAAAAATACTGAAACGAGTTTAGCATGACGTGCTAATACTAAACATGACATAAGACGGATATTCCGATTTTTTTAGTGTATTTGTTTGCACAATAAAAATAACATTTTAAGTCCAGCTTTCCTCACCGGGAAAATCATGAAATCCTTTGCTGTTACTGGGATGCAGAAGTTTCTATCCTTTTTTTGGGGGAGATGGTCAACTTATAAAACAAAAACCTTCTGCCTTTTGGCAGAAGGTTTTCTTTATTGTTAACTTAACTAAATCAATCGAGTTGTGGACCAGCAGCTACCAAAGCTTTACCTTCCTCGTTATCGGAGTATTTAACGAAATTTTTGATAAAACGGCCCCCCAGGTCTTTAGCCTTAGTTTCCCATTCAGCAACGTCAGCGTAAGTGTCGCGAGGATCCAAAATATTAGGATCAACACCTGGTAATGCCGTAGGTACTTCCAGGTTGAAAATTGGAATAACTTTCGTTTCAGCTTTTTCAATAGAACCATCCAGGATAGCGTTGATAATGCCACGGGTATCTTTAATGGAAATACGTTTGCCTGAACCGTTCCACCCTGTGTTCACCAGGTAAGCTTCAGCACCGTGTTCTTCCATTTTCTTCACTAATTCGGCACCGTATTTTGTTGGGTGCAGGGTAAGGAATGCAGCTCCGAAACAAGCCGAGAAAGTTGGAGTTGGCTCAGTAATACCACGTTCAGTACCCGCTAATTTAGCTGTAAAACCTGAAAGGAAATGGTATTTTGTTTGGTCAGGGGTTAATTTAGAAACCGGAGGCAATACACCAAATGCATCTGCACTCAAGAAGATCACTTTTTGAGCATGACCTGCTTTTGAAGGAACTGCGATATTATCGATGTGGTAAATTGGATAAGAAACACGAGTGTTCTCTGTAGTAGAACCATCGTTGAAGTCGATTTTACCATCGGCATCAACAGTTACATTTTCCAACAAAGCGTCACGTTTGATAGCAGCAAAGATTTCCGGTTCAGAATCTTTATCCAGTTTGATGGTTTTTGCATAGCATCCACCTTCGAAGTTGAAGATACCTGCATCATCCCACCCGTGCTCATCGTCACCAATCAACTGGCGGTTTGCATCAGTTGAAAGTGTGGTTTTACCTGTACCTGACAATCCGAAGAAGATGGCAACATCACCTTTTTTACCCACGTTGGCAGAACAATGCATTGAAGCCATACCCTTCAAGGGCAAATAGTAGTTCATCATCGCGAACATACCTTTTTTCATTTCACCACCGTACCAGGTTCCACCAATAACCTGCATTTTTTCAGTCAGGTTGAATACGGTAAAGTTTTCAGAGTTCAAACCTTGTTCTTTCCAGTTAGGATTGGTTGTTTTTGATCCGTTCATGACAACAAAATCAGGTTCACCGTAGTTAACCAATTCTTCTTCTGTTGGGCGGATGAACATGTTTTTCACAAAGTGTGCCTGCCATGCTACTTCCATAATAAAACGAACTTTCAATCGGGAATCTTCGTTTGCACCGCAGAAAGTATCAACAAGGTACAATTTCTTACCGGAAAGCTGTTTTGCAACTAACCCTTTCAATTCGGCCCAAACTTCGGGAGTTGTTGGTTTGTTATCGTTTTTAGCTTGTTCTGAAGTCCACCATATTGTATCTTTTGTAGTGTCGTCCATCACGATAAATTTATCTTTTGGAGAACGTCCGGTAAAGATCCCTGTCATAACATTTACAGCGTCTAATTCCGTTAGTTTACCTTTCTCAAAACCTTCCAGTTCAGGTTTCATCTCCTCTTCGAAGAGTTGTTCATAAGATGGGTTGTATACGATTTCTTCTACATTAACAATGCCGTACTTACTTAAATCTAAATTTCTCATAACTACCTAATAATTAACTTAATAAATTGATTTTTTTGTTTTTTAAACCGGTCCCCAAATTTAACTGTTTTTTCCAGAGCATCTGACGAGCTGCTCTTATTGGCGTCTTTTCCGGAACCGATTAAACGTTCATTTAACATTCTCCCTTTATTCGCACTGCAACAATAATAACTTGTATTCACGAAAAGAAAAAAGGTGCAGAAAAACTTCCGCACCTTCTAAAATCTATTAACGTTTTGAAATTAAGATCTTGGATGAAAATTTTGAATCGTATCTTTCAGGTAATCCCTGTCGAGATGGGTGTAAATCTCAGTAGTCAGTATTGATTCATGTCCCAGCATTTCCTGGACAGCTCTTAAATCTGCCCCACCGTTGATCAGGTGTGTGGCAAAAGAATGACGGAATGTATGCGGGCTTATTTTTTTATTCATGCCCACTTTTTCTGCCAGGTTCTTTATAATGGTAAAGATCATAACCCTGCTTAATTTATGTCCTCGCCGATTAAGGAAAAGAATATTTTCACTGTCTTTACCAACCCGAAGTTTCTTTCTGTAGGTATTCAGGTATTTGTTTATTTCCTCTATCGCACTTTTGCTTGCCGGTACTAACCTTTCTTTTTCTCCCTTGCCTTCTACTTTTATATAACCCTGTTCGAAAAACAGATTTGTTATTTTCAAATTCACAAGTTCCGAAACACGCAGTCCACAACTATAAAGTGTTTCGAGCATGGCTTTGTTTCGCTGTCCTTCCGGCTTGTTCAAATCAACGGCGTTGATCAGCGAATCAATTTCCTCCATTGATAATACATCAGGCAGCTTTCTGCCAATTTTCGGCGATTCCAGCAGCGCCGTTGGGTCGTTATTGATCTTTCCTTCAATCAATAAAAACTTGTAGAATGATTTTATCCCTGAAATTGTCCGTGCCTGTGTTCGTGGGCTTACCCCTCTTTCATTCAGCCATTCAACAAAGGCTTTTAAATGCTCGAGCTTTACTTTGTCGGGCCCAGCGCCTTTATACTTTAACTCAAGAAAATCTGCGAGTTTATTAATGTCGTTTATATATGCCGCTATTGAATTTTGCGACAAGGACTTTTCCAGTTTCAAATAATTCTCATAACCTTTTTTACTCTCCTCCCATTTCATAATCTACCAAATTAAGTTAATTTTATGTCTGTTTACATCTGTCTAATTGTCATAATATACTATAAGGATTACGACTAGAATATTGTTCAATACGCAGTTAAAAATATAAAGTTACCATAAAAATTATTAAAATCGAAATATATGAAAATTCTGATTATCAATGGCCCTAACCTGAATTTGTTGGGGGTCAGGGAGAAATCGATATACGGGTCAGAGAGTTTTAACGTTTTTTTTGAACAATTAAAAAAAGAATTTCCTGAAATTGAGTTTACATATTATCAATCGAATATTGAAGGAGAAATTGTAAACAAACTTCATGAATTTGGCTTTAAGTCCGACGGGATCATCATCAATGCAGGTGCATATACCCATACTTCGGTTGCTATTCGCGACGCCATTGCAGGAATTAGAACGACAGTGGTTGAAGTGCACATTTCCAATACTTTAACCCGGGAAGATTTTCGACATAAATCAATGATTGGCCCGGTATGTCGCGGATGCATTATGGGATTTGGCTTGCAATCGTATGTGTTGGCGGTAAAAAGTTTCTTAACTTAGATTAGCCTCAAGAGGTTTAATCTTAAGTTCACATTGCGCTCAGTTTTTTAAGCAGAGACAGCTTTTGTTATACATTTGCAGGCGTAAAAATCGTTGATTATGAGACAAACAAAAATTGTAGCTACTATATCGGATCAGAGATGTGATGTAAATTTCATAAAATCGCTGTACGATGCCGGCATGAATGTGGCGCGCCTGAATACCGCCCACATTAGCACCGAAACCGGCAAAATAATGATTAACAACATTCGCAAGGTTTCAAAAAAAATTGCGATTATAGTCGACACAAAAGGTCCTGAAATCAGGACCTGTAGTGTAATGAATGAACTCACCGTAGTAAAGGGAGAGGAAGTGATATTTTCGTTTACCCCCATTAAAGGGGAAACCAAAAATGTGTGTGTAAGCTACGAAGGTTTTGTCAGCAGTCTCCAGGTTGGAAATACCATTTTGATCGACGACGGAGATATTGCCGTTACTGTTTGTGAAAAATATTCCGATCGATTGGTATGTACTGTTGATAATGATGGCATTATAAAAAAGAAAAAGAGCATCAACGTACCCGGTGTGGAAATGAAACTACCTTCACTAACCGAACGTGACATTGAATTTATTCATTTTGCGATTGAAGAGGATATCGATTTTATTGCTCACTCATTTGTGCGCAGCAAGGAAGATGTGTTGGAAGTACAAAAGATACTCGACGAGAAAAACAGCAAGATTAAGATCATTGCCAAAATTGAAAATATGGAAGGTGTCGAGAAAATCGATCAGATTCTTGAATATGCTTACGGGATTATGGTAGCCCGTGGTGACCTTGGCATTGAACTTCCCGGGGAAAAGATTCCGGGGATTCAGCGTAACCTGGTTAGAAAAGCAATGATTCATCAGAAACCGGTGATCATTGCCACGCAAATGTTACACACCATGATCGAAAATCCCCGGCCGACCAGGGCAGAAGTAAGCGATGTAGCCAGCGCCATTTATATGGGTACCGATGCAATTATGCTGAGCGGAGAAACTGCTTACGGAAAATATCCCGTGGAAGCGGTGAAAACCATGCATAAAATAGCTGAGAACGCGGAACCCGACCGTGATCGTCGTGAATTAATGGTTCCATTGAAATCAGACATTCCTTCCTACCTTGTACAATCAGCCATCCGTGCTGCCCGCGAATTAAAACCCGATGCAATAGTTACCACCACAACTACCGGAAAAACAGGCCGTTATCTTGCAGCCCACCGATCGTTTTTCCCGGTTTATATTAAATGTCATTCATATCGTGTTGTTCGTGAACTGGCGCTCTCTTTTGGACTTCATCCATCATACCTTGAACCCAAGAAAAACAAAATGAAGGTTCAAAAAGCTGCTATCGAAAAACTGTTGAGTGAAGGAACCATCCAATCGGATGATTTAATTATTTATGTTGGTGGTCGGTTTGGTGTTGATGCAGGCGCTTCTTTAATTGAAATTTCAACCGTAGAAAGACTTGTTTCCAAACCCAAAGAGTCAAATGATTAAAAAGTGAACTTATACCATAAAAAAACCGCAGTTATCTGCGGTTTTTTTATTTAGGGAACCTCTTTCCTTACTAATTCAATAAATGTGTATATCCCTCATTTAGCAGACCGGGAAGATAACTGGCTATCAGCCCAGGTGCTTTATCATCCGACACTTTTGAGTTTGTGATTATTTCCTGGCGATTAAGTTCCTGTTGATTGCTGACTGCACGATTATTTTTTTTCGGAACAGTACTCCACTGGCATTTTAAACCTTCTACACCAAAACTTTCAGGTGTTGCCAGATTGCGCGCCGAAAAATATTCAGATTGAACTCTGTATTCAATTCCTTCAAAAGTTTTTCTTTTTACAACAGTAACAGGAATCTCATCCGCACTGTAACTCAGTCGCCAAACTGCCTGAATATGTTTCCCCATATGCAGATCCTGTACCCGGCTAATTTCATAAAATAAACGTTGAAAGTATTAAATTAAAGTATTTGCTTGATGATTATTTATCCCATAAATCAGGAATTTGCTCGTGACCACGCGCTCTGCCAGGAGCCTGGGCAACCGGGGCAAGCTCTCCGGCATGAATTTCAAACAGACGTTTTGCTGTTTCCATCATCGCCTCAACCTGGTATTTGTACGGACGGTCGGTTACATCAATCAGACCGCAGTTGTAGTTTTCACCGTCGTTCATACGGCCTGTAAGGTCCTGGTCACACCACTGAAAATAGGCTGTCCCTATCAATCCCGGATGAGAGTATGCTTTTTCGGTGTAATAACGGTAAGCAACTCCTCTTTCTTTTTGCGAATTTACCTGCCATAACGATTGTGCCATCCCACGATCAACCGTTCCGAAATGGTATTCACCAATAATCATTGGCAAACCGGTAATTTCCAGCGCACGGTCCATCATCTCTTCTTTTGGGTATAAATCATAACAGTTGAAACTAAGCACATCAAAAATATCTTTGCATATTTCAAGGATGTTACGATCAATCTCAAGAACATTTCCAAAACGGATTCCCAGGTTCAGGTGATTCGGATCATATTTTTCTATTGCTTCATCTACGTTTTTTAAGAAAGTTTGGAAAGTATGTTGAATAAAATCGACCCGTCGCTGCGGAGTGTCGCTTTCAGCTAAATATTTGCTTAATTCTGTTTTAATTGGTCGGTCTTCTCCTTTAAGAATCAGTCCGCAAAGTCGTTCCTCCTGTTCGAGCCACGCCGGTTCGTTGCCAATAAAATAACCCAGAACCCATGGATTGTCCTTATATTTTTCTACGTAATTTTTGATCGATTTGTCAACATTTGATTTAAAATCAGGTGCATACACATCGGCTAACCCCATCAAACCAAAATCGATTCCGATATCCCTGACCTGGAGTACAAATGCTTTATGGTTGAGATCATACACATCGCTGTCCGACCAGTTGGCAATTGTATTTAATCCCCATTTATCCATTCTTTTGATGGCCAGGTCCAGTGATTTTTGTTTGTAATCGTTGCCGTATCTGCGGAAAAGGTTCCATTGACCAAACGATGCCATGCTTTTTTCTTCGCCCCGGCGCATACGTTTATAAGTAAATTGTTTAGGAGGAAGTTCTTTGAACATATTCCTGCGTTTTTCAATTTCTTTGGCATTACCGCCACCTCCGGGATTCACACAGTCGACGCCAACCGAAAGGAAAAGGTAACCTTCCGGATCGACAAACCACCAGCGGCCGTCTATTTTTTCGGTTCTGAAAAAGCCTGTCCCTTTTACCTGGTCATTCAGGTAACCACCATATTTCGAGTAATTATAGTCTGAGGTCGATACAACTTCATTGTCTTCAGCTTCCCACTCACTTTTCAACTGGTCGAGTGAATGTGCTTTGTCTTCCCAGTCGCCAAGGTTCCATTGGCCGAATTCATCTACTGCCGGAACTTCCTCAAGATAAACATCACCCGGATCTTCAACAGCCAAGGAAATAGAACGGATTTCAATGGTTGGGTTACCAATAGGAACCCGCATGCGAACACCCACAGAGTCAACGCCGTGAAGCGGCCCTCGCTTGCCGCCAAGGTTTACCCAGCCGGTATAACGGGGCTGGTTAAAAGTGGCAGCGAGGTCAACTGCTGCACCTGGCAGTTCGCGGTAAAATTTTAGCGGAATCGCTAATTTGTTCCAGCCATTCGGAACATACGACATTACACGTAAGTCGTTATAACCCCAGTTGGTGGTAAAACCAAGCTGAAACCTTTGCGATGTTGAGGATTTAAATTCCAGGACCACATAATTGTAGTCATCCCAGTTTTCAGGAAGCCCGGGAGAAATGTCTTTGATTGCAAATTTCTTTCCTGAAACTTCCTTGCTGCTGTCGAATTGAATTTTAAATGTTTTGGGTGAATTGCACTGATGGCCCGATAAAACACCGAGGACACAAAGTGCCGCTAATACCCGTTGTGTTGTTTTTTTCATAAGTTTGTATTTATTGGTTTCTTTGGTTTATGGTCCGTTAGTCCCCTAATTCAAACGCAATAAAGTCAAAATTAACTAATCTTTCAATTATCTAATGTTATGCCGTGTAAAGAAGATTGTGCGCTTATAAATATATTTCCGTTTTTATTTCCCAAATGAATAGCTGTGCGATCTTTGCGGACAATGAATTTTACGATCTGCATTTTAGTTTTATTGAGTACTGAACATCAATGTTTGATTGGCCATTTTTGAAAATCAGAACCTGTGAATAAGTGTTAGTTTCTTTCAATTTTATTAATTGAAAACAAAGATGGAGAATGGAAATTGTATTTGCAATCTATGCGAGAATTTCATTTAAGGCTGATTCAATGTCCGGGAACCTGAAACGAAAATCTTTTTCTTGCAATAAATTAATAGCTGCCACAAGATTTTTAGAAGTAACTACACGACTATTGTATATCTCGTCTTTGTTTGCCTTTGTCCAGCGCTGCAAAACCTTTGCACCCGCCAGGTTGATCACTACCTCGGATTTATCGAGCGCACTTGCAAGTAGTGCCGGCGGAGCATACAAAAGTGCCCTATTAATGCCATTCACATCATGACCTTTGTCTTTTAGCGCTGCTGCAATCAAACTTCCTAAATAACCATTTAATCCTGTAATCGAAATTTTCATAAAACCTTATTAAATAACACCTAAAGGTACAACTAAAGATCAACAAAAACTTTCGCTATTTAGTTCGTAAAAATTGTTCTGAGACTGTTCGTTTTGTTACTTTTACGCGTCAAAATGAATAGTAGTCATCAAATATGGATACGCCTTCATCGCTGGCGTTTGAAGCATTTTAGCGAACGTGGATTTCTTACATTGCTTAGTTTTTTAGTCGGAATTCTATCGGGGCTGGCAGCTGTGGTGATTAAAAACACGGTACGTTTTACGCAGCAGATGGTACATTTGTTGGTTTCAAGCGAAGTACACAACTATATTTATTTTGCCTTGCCAATTCTTGGTATTTTCCTTGCAATCCTGGTAGTAAAATATGTAGTGCGAAGCGAGGTGCGACATGGTATTCCAACTGTTTTGCATGCCATTTCGAAACAAAAGGGAAAAATACAAAATCATAACTTGTATTCGTCGGTACTTACCAGCTCGTTAACGGTTGGTTTTGGCGGTTCGGTGGGTTTGGAGGGTCCGACAGTCGCTACCGGGACAGCCTGGGGCTCGTGGCTGGCCAAAACTTTCCGCTTGAATTATAAAAATACCATACTCGTGCTTGCCTGTGCGTGTGCAGGAGCTATGGCTGCCATTTTTAAAGCGCCCATCGCAGCCATTGTTTTCTCGGTCGAGGTAATCATGATCGATCTGACTGTTTTTTCGCTTGTCCCGCTTTTACTGGCTTCAGCAACTGCCGTGGTGGTTTCTTATTTTTTTTTAGGTCAGGATGTTTTGTATCCTTTCCAGGTCGTTCAGCCATTCGAACTCGGCGATCTTCCGTATTACATTGTCCTTGGAATAATTGCGGGTTTTGTTTCGGTGTATTTTACCAAAATGTATCTTTTTATAGATGGACTTTTTGAGAAACTGAAAACCAGGTGGTCAAAACTGATGGCAGGAGGAGTAACATTGGGCGCACTGATTTTTCTATTCCCGTCGTTATACGGCGAGGGCTACGAAGCCATCAACGATTGTCTGGCCGGAGATCTGGGTTATTTGTTTGATAATAGTTTTTTCTATTCATTCAGAGAAGAAATATGGGTGGCCATGCTATTGTTGGCAGCCGTGGTCGTATTAAAGATTGTTGCCACTTCGCTGACTTTTGGAGCAGGTGGAATTGGTGGAATTTTTGCACCGACCTTGTTTATGGGCGTAAATACCGGAATGTTATTTGCCATGTTTGTAAACCGACTGGGGATCAGGGAAATTACTTCCAATAATTTTGCGCTTATCGGAATGGCTGGCTTGATTGCGGGGGTACTACACGCTCCGCTTACCGGAATTTTTCTGATCGCTGACATTTCAGGCGGTTACCTGCTTTTTGTCCCGCTGATGGTGACCGCTACATTTTCGTACCTGATTGTGCGGACATTTACCCCTAATTCAGTATATCATATTCAGTTGGCACGACGAAAAGAATTGTTGACCCATGATAAAGATGCCAACGTTTTACAAATGATGGATGTAAGAAAATTGATAGAAACCGATTTTGAAGTACTTTCGCCCAACGCCAAACTACGCGATCTTACGGTTGCAATTTCCCGTAATCATAGGAATTTATTCCCGGTTTGTGATGAACAGGGCAAGATGGTTGGAATGGTAAAAATGGATGATGTTCGAAGTCTGATTTTTAATCACGAACTTTACGACAAAGTAAAAGTAAGTGAACTGATGTATATGCCGGAATATTTTATCGATCCGAACGACAGTATGGAGTTGGTAACCAAGAAGTTTGAAGTTTCGGAGCGATATAACCTGGCCGTGTTGGAAAATGGAAAATACCTGGGTTTTGTATCGCGTGCACGCGTTTTTACCCGGTACCGAAAACAAATTATTCATGTCTCGCATGTATAAAAAATTACGACCGAAAAGAATCCTCATCCGGCTGGTCGCCTGGCGGATCAAGAATATCGATGAACGTAAATTTCTGTATGTTTTAAGTTTGGTGGTCGGGTTACTGAGTGGACTGGCTGCCCTGTTGCTTAAACATTTGATTCATTTTATTGCTGAAGAGCTGACCAATGTGATGGATGTGGGGGTCAATTATTTCTACCTGCTGTATCCGTTTATAGGGATTTTGCTGGCAGTATTGTTTGTACGTTTCATCATCAAAGACGACATTGGTCACGGAGTCTCCAAAATTCTTTATGCGATTTCGCGAAAAAGCGGAAAACTAAAGCCACACAATATGTATTCGTCAATGGTAGCGAGTTCGCTAACGATTGGTTTTGGTGGATCGGTTGGGGCCGAGGCCCCTATTGTGCTGACCGGCGCTTCGATTGGATCGAACCTGGCACGGCTATTCAAACTACGATATAAATATGTGACCTTGATGATTGGATGCGGATCGGCCGGTGCGATAGCCGGTATTTTTAATGCACCGATGGCAGGCATCGTTTTTACCCTCGAAGTGTTGATGCTCGACCTAACCATGGCTTACCTGATCCCGCTGTTGATTTCAGCTGTTTCTGCCACGGTCTTATCTTACTTTTTCATGGGCGATGCCGTTTTGTTCAAATTCCCGCAAGCCATTCATTTCGAAATGAATACCATCTGGATTTATCTTTTGTTGGGAGTGTTTACCGGAGTGATTGGAATATATTTCACCCGTGGGACCATGTTTCTGGAAAGCCGTTTCAAAAAAATCAATAACTGGTTTATCCGTTTGTCAGTTGGCGCTTTTATCTTAGGGTTGCTTATTTTTCTTTTTCCTCCTTTGTGGGGAGAAGGTTACGACAGTATCACCTCGATTTTTAATAATCACAGCAGCGACCTGCTTGAACATTCAATGTTTTTTCGATGGAAAGACAACCCTTATGTGATGTTGCTGGTTTTGATCGGAATTCTGTTGTTTAAAGTCGTGGCCATGTCAGCAACAACTGGTGCGGGCGGTAACGGAGGTATTTTTGCC
Source organism: Draconibacterium sp. (assembly GCA_011620585.1). Taxonomy (GTDB): domain Bacteria; phylum Bacteroidota; class Bacteroidia; order Bacteroidales; family Prolixibacteraceae; genus Draconibacterium. The sequence continues at coordinate 2,515 of WOYV01000058.1, read as the reverse complement.
CCAACTTTGTTCTCGGGAGCTATTGCCGGTTACTTTTTAGTGAGTTTGCTGAATACCTTCTTTAACCTCGCGGTTCCCGAAAATAATTTTGTGCTGGCAGGCATGACAGGTATGATGGCTGCCGTAATGCACGCACCGTTAACCGGAATTTTCCTTACCGCCGAGATAACCGGAGGCTACGGGATGTTTATTCCTTTGCTCATCACTGCAACAGTGGCTTATGTTACCATCATGGCATTTGAACCACATTCGATCTATACCAAACGACTGGCCGAAAGCGGAGAATTGATTACGCACCACAAAGACAAAGCAATTTTACGCTCGATGGAAGTAAAAAAATTAATCGAACACGATTTTGTTGAACTCTCTCCTGATGGAACTCTGCGGGATATCGTCCGAGCTATTTCTCAATCCGACCGAAATCTTTTTCCGGTGGTGGATAATGAAGGTGTTTTGAAGGGAATGATCAAACTGTCCAAAATAAAAGATCTCATTTTCGAACCCGATTTGTATGACACGGTACTGGTTAAAGATCTCATGTTTATGCCCGAATTCTTTATATCTTCAATGGATACCATGGAAACCGTAGCTGAGAAATTTGAAACCTCGAATCGTTTTAACCTGGCAGTAATCGATAATGGCAAATATCTTGGTTTTATTTCGCGTGCCAAGGTTTTCTCGAACTACCGAAAAACATTGGAATATTTTTCAAACGAATAAAGAAAACAGTTATGATCAACCGAAGACATTTTCTTTCAAAAAGCTCATTGGTATTGGGTGGCGCAATGATTGCCCCGCGTGTTTTCTCAAATTCATATAGTGTGCAAAACGAAAGTTTCCCAATCGTGATTTCGACCTGGGAACACGGAATACCGGCTAATGAAGCGGCCTGGAAGGTGCTGGCAGGTGGTGGACATTCGCTCGATGCTGTGGAAGCGGGTGTGCGAGTACCGGAAGGTGACCCAAATGTAATCACAGTGGGAAAAGGGGGAATTCCCGATGCCAGCGGAAAGGTGACCCTTGACGCCTGTATTATGGATGAAAAAGGCAGGGCGGGGAGTGTAACGTATTTGCAGCACATTGTTCATCCTGTTTCAGTTGCCCGCCTAGTGATGGAAAAAACACCGCATGTAATGTTAAGTGGCAAAGGTGCTCTTAAGTTTGCATTGGAGAATGGTTTTAAAAAAGAAAAACTACTGACTAGCGAGCGCAAAAAACACTGGAAAGAATGGAAGAAGGAAAATGCGAAATTCAGTAATAAAATAAATATTGAGAACATAAACGAGGATAACCACGATACCATCGGGATGCTGGCCATCGATAAGGACGGACGTCTGTCGGGGGCCTGTACTACCAGCGGAATGGGATACAAACTGCCGGGAAGGGTAGGAGACTCGCCGATTATTGGGGCCGGATTGTTCGTAGATGGCGAAGTGGGTGGTGCAGTGGCTACCGGAACCGGTGAATTGGTGATGAAAACCCTGGGTACTTTTCTGGTGGTAGAACTAATGCGTAACGGAATGTCGCCACAACAAGCTTGCGAAGAAGCCGTCCGACGTATCGTTCAGAAAATTCCGGATTACGGGAAGCACCAGATTGGTTACCTGGCGCTGAATACCAAAGGAGAAAATGGTTCGTTTTGTATCCGGCCCGGATTTAATTATGCCCTTAAAACTGCTGATCAAACTGAATTGATTGAAGCCGAAGCCTGGTTGAAAAAATTATAAAGGAGGAGCTTAAACGCTCATTTTTTTATCAGAAAACAACCTCTGTGTTTAAAACTAAATCATTTTCTTTTTTGTATATCCGGTTAATCGCCACAAAATTCTCTAATTGGCACAATATCAAATATTTCTTCAGATTGGTATGCTTTTAAAATTATAACTCACCCCGATTGCGACTACGTCACAATCGTTCCTCTCTTCGCGAAAAGAGGGAATGAGGCCCGCCTGAACGATGAAGTCGGGCAGGGAGAGTTCTATTAATCTGAAAACTAGATTTTGTGGCATCATTTCGGATATACGAATTTTCTTTTATTCGAAATTCAATTAGTTGGTCAGGGATGGACTTTGACCCAAAATATAAAGGACAGTTGTAAGGAACAAAAACAACTGCCTCAAAGAGCGCAAATTTTATGGCCCCAGATACCCGGTCCCCCGCAACTTCGGGGTACAGTTTCGTATGATATGGAGAAGCAGAAATAGCCGATGATAAATAATTTAGGCATTTCAGCCTTTTCGCATTCAAGCATTCGTTAGCCAGGGTCATTACAAGTTATAGCTTTCGAGCTTCAAGTGTTCGCTTACCGTTCATTTTCCATCTTCCATTTTCCATCTTCCATTTTCCATCTTCCATCTTTCATCTTCCATCTTTCATCTTCCATCTTTCATCTTCCATCTTCCATCTTTCATCTTCCATCTTCCATCTTCCATCTTCCATTTTTCATTTTTCATATCGCTCCTCATTTCCCACTTCCATCTTCCGACTTCGGTCTTCCTACTTCTTATTAAAAATC
>WOYV01000071.1 GCA_011620585.1 Draconibacterium sp. | reverse complement strand
CATTTGCAAACCCTTTTTAGGGGCGTTCTGAAAACAGCCGAAAAGCGGTTCTTTCAGTATATTTTAGAGACATTCAGTGATAAAAACAAGCCTCGAAAATTGCTTATATTTTTCGAGTGCCTGGTTTTAAAAAACTGGAGATTGAAGGATAATTGCTCGGTTGTTAAGAAAAAAAATTGTAATTTTGCACGGCATTTTTTGTCGGAAAATATAAGCGGGAATAGCTCAGTTGATAGAGCATTAGCCTTCCAAGCTAAGGGTCGCGGGTTTGAGTCCCGTTTCCCGCTCAATTAAGAAATTGGAATTTGAAACAAGCCCTGTTTCGGATTCCTGTTTCGTTGTGTATAAGGCCGGAGTAGCTCAGGGGTAGAGCGCATCCTTGGTAAGGATGAGGTCACGAGTTCAATTCTCGTCTTCGGCTCAATTGATATTGAAAATAAAAACAAATTAAAATTTTACAATTATGGCTAAAGCACATTTTAACAGGGATAAGGACCATGTAAACATTGGTACTATTGGCCACGTCGACCATGGTAAAACTACCCTGACCGCTGCTATTACAATGGTATTGGCAAAAAAAGGTTACTGTGAAGTAAAAGCTTTCGATCAAATTGACAACGCTCCTGAAGAAAAGGAAAGAGGTATTACAATTAATACTGCTCACGTTGAATACGAAACTGCGGTAAGGCACTACGCTCACGTAGATTGTCCCGGTCACGCTGACTACGTTAAAAACATGGTAACTGGCGCTGCCCAGATGGACGGCGCTATTATCGTAGTTGCTGCAACTGATGGCCCTATGCCACAGACTCGCGAGCACATCCTGCTTGCACGTCAGGTAAACGTTCCTCGTCTGGTTGTGTTCTTGAACAAAGTGGATATGGTTGATGACGAAGAATTATTGGAACTGGTTGAAATGGAAGTTCGCGAACTGCTCGATTTCTATGAATTCGACGGGGACAACACTCCGGTTATTCTGGGTTCTGCTCTTGGAGCAATGAACGGAGAAGAAAAATGGGAAGAAAAAATTATGGAACTGATGGATGCATGTGACACCTGGATTCCACTGCCTCCACGTGACATCGACAAACCATTCCTGATGCCGGTTGAAGACGTATTCTCAATCACAGGTCGTGGTACAGTAGCCACAGGCCGTATCGAGACTGGCGTGGTTCATACTGGTGACGAACTCCAGTTGATTGGGTTAGGCGCCGAAGGTCGTAAGACTGTATGTACCGGTGTTGAAATGTTCCGTAAAATTTTGGATGACGGCCAGGCTGGTGACAACGTAGGTTTGTTGTTACGTGGTGTTGACAAGAAAGAAATCAAACGTGGACAGATTTTGGCAAAACCAGGTTCAATCACTCCTCACAAGAGATTCAAAGCTGAGGTGTATGTGTTGAAAAAAGAAGAAGGTGGTCGTCATACTCCGTTCCATAACAAATACCGTCCGCAGTTCTACGTGCGTACACTTGACGTAACTGGTGAAATTCACCTCGAAGCTGGCCGCGAAATGGTTATGCCTGGTGATAACGTTTCTATCGAGGTAGAATTGATCTACCCGGTAGCACTGAACATCGGTCTTCGTTTCGCAATCCGCGAAGGTGGTCGTACAGTTGGCGCTGGTCAGGTAACTGAAATTCTTGATTAATAAGAAGTTCGACATATAAAAAAGAGAAGTCCCGGGCTACGGCCCGGGACTGTTCACGGATGAAACTCAGGTTTTGGGAGTGGTTATAAACAGTAGGTTCGACTCTTACCTTCCGTGCAAAACAATGTATTTAGGAATGAAACAAGCACTGATTTTCTTTACACAAAGAAAAAGGGGAAAAAGTTTCGTTTCTAATTAAATGATTGGAGAACTTTACAAATGAAATTGAAAGTATACATTCAAGAGGCGTACGACGAACTCGTACACAAAGTAACATGGCCTACTTGGAAAGAGCTACAAAGTAGCGCTTTGGTAGTAATGATTGCTTCCTTTATTATATCATTAGTTATCTTCCTTATGGATCTGTCATTCAGAAACATAATGGATTTTATTTACAGATTATTTTATTAATTACTAACCTTTAGTCGAGATGAGCGAAAATAGTAAAAAATGGTATGTTCTTCGTGCTATTGGAGGCAAAGAGAAGAAGGTAAAAGAATATATCGACAACGAAATCGCAAATGGCGACTTAAAAGGTTATGTAGACCAGGTTCTAATACCAACCGAAAAAGTTTATCAGATCCGAAATGGTAAAAAAATCAGCAAGGAACGGAACTTTTTCCCGGGGTATGTTTTAATCGAAGCCGTATTAGTGGGTGAAGTTGCACACACACTAAGGAATTTTCCTAACGTAATCGGATTTCTAGGCGACACCAAAGGTGGTGATCCGGTACCGATGCGGCAAAGCGAGGTAAACAGGATTTTGGGTAGGGTTGACGAACTGTCGGAAACCGACGAAGAAATCAATATCCCATACGTGGTAGGCGAAACTGTAAAAGTAATCGATGGACCATTCAACGGCTTTAACGGAACCATTGAAGAAATCAATGAAGAGAAGAAAAAGCTGCAGGTGATGGTGAAGATTTTTGGACGTAAAACTCCTTTGGAACTTAGCTTTATGCAAGTTGAAAAGGAATAGTAACGCTTTAATCTATTATTATGGCGAAAGAAGTTGCTGCATTAATTAAATTACAAATCAAAGGGGGTGCTGCTAATCCATCACCACCGGTAGGACCAGCATTAGGCTCCAAGGGGGTAAACATTATGCAATTCTGCAAGCAGTTTAACGGTAGAACCCAGGATCAACCTGGCAAAGTTCTTCCGGTAATCATTACTGTTTATGCAGATAAGTCATTTGACTTCGTAATAAAACAACCTCCTGTGGCTGTTCAGCTGTTAGAAGCGGCTAAAGTAAAAAGCGGTTCACCAGAACCTCACGTTAAAAAAGTGGGTTCAGTTAGCTGGGATCAGGTAAAACAAATTGCCGAAGTTAAAATGGCAGACCTGAATTGCTTTACAATCGAATCGGCAATGAAAATGGTAGCTGGAACTGCCAGAAGTATGGGAATCACTGTTAAAGGTGCTTCACCATTCAAAAACTAAAAATATCTTTTACGATGGGCAGAATTACGAAGAATAAAAAAGCGTCTTTGGAAAAACTCGAAAAAGGAAAAGTTTACTCGATCGATGAAGCCGCGCAACTGGTAAAGGAAATTGCTTTTACTAAGTTCGACGCGTCTGTTGATATCGATGTTAGACTTGGAGTTGACCCAAGAAAAGCTAACCAGATGGTTAGGGGCGTAGTTTCGTTACCCCATGGAACAGGTAAAGAGGTACGTGTTTTGGCAATGGTTACTCCTGACAAAGAGCAGGAAGCCAAAGATGCCGGAGCTGACTATGTAGGTCTTGATGAATACATCGAGAAAATTAAAGGCGGATGGACGGACGTAGATGTAATTATTACTATGCCTCCGGTTATGGGAAAAGTTGGGGCGTTGGGCCGTATCTTAGGTCCCCGCGGTTTAATGCCGAACCCTAAAAGCGGTACCGTAACAATGGAAGTTGGTAAAGCCATCTCGGAAGTTAAGCAAGGTAAGATCGACTTTAAAGTCGACAAATTTGGGATCGTACATACATCCATCGGTAAAGTCTCTTTCTCACCCGAGAAAATTAAGGATAATGCCGTTGAATTCATTCACACGATCAACAAACTTAAGCCAACCGCTGCAAAAGGAACCTACATTAAGAGTATCTACTTATCCAGTACCATGAGCCCTGGTATTCAGGTAGAATCTAAGTCGTTTGCAGAATAAAAATTGGAATTATGAAGAGTTCAGAGAAACAAGTAATTATTAATAACTTACAAGAACAGATAGATTCATACGACCATTTTTATCTGACAGACATTGCAGGCTTAAACGCTGCTGATACCAGTGAATTAAGGAGACTATGTTTTAGCCAAGAGGTAAAACTGGTTGTTGTTAAGAATACTCTATTACGTAAAGCTCTCGAAAGTTCAGGAAAGAATGCCGAAGAGATTTACGATGCACTCAAGGGAAACACTACAGTAATGTTTAGTTCAACGGGTAACGTTCCGGCTAAACTGATTAAAGACTTCGCAAGATTGCATAAAAAGCCGGTATTAAAGGCTGCATTTGTGGAAGAATCAGTTTATATGGGCGAAAATCAACTGGAAGCTCTGGTTGCCGTTAAATCTAAAAACGAACTTATTGCTGACGTTGTGGCCCTGTTACAATCACCAATGAAAACTGTTGTTAGTCAATTGCAGTCAGGTGGTAATATCATTCATGGTGTTTTAAAAACACTCGGAGAAAAAGAATAATTTTTTAGAAATAATTAATAAAATTTATAAAAATGGCAGACTTAAAACAGCTTGCAGAAGAGTTGGTAAACTTAACTGTTAAAGAGGTTAACGAATTGGCTGGCATCCTTAAAGATGAGTATGGTATTGAACCAGCTGCTGCTGCAGTTGCAGTTGCAGGCCCGGCTGCTGGCGGTGGCGAAGAAGCCGCTGCTGAACAAACAGAGTTTGACGTAATTTTGAAGGCCGCTGGCCAATCAAAACTGGCTGTAGTTAAACTCGTGAAAGAATTAACTGGTCTTGGCTTGAAAGAAGCTAAAGAAGTAGTTGATACCGCTCCTAAAGCTCTTAAGGAAAAAGTTTCTAAAGACGAAGCAGAAGCACTAAAAGCTCAGTTGGAAGAAGCAGGAGCTGAAGTAGAATTGAAATAACGCATCAATACCTATATTTATAGGTAATTTGGTTTAGAATCCTTCGCAAGATGGGTTCTAAACCTTTTTGTGTATTTATATTTTCTATCATTAACCTTGTATAAATACATGTCAGTAAATACAACAAATGAGAGGATAAATTTTTCCTCAACACAAACCAGGTTTGATTACCCTGACTTCTTAGAAGTACAAGTTAAATCGTTTAAAGAATTTTTTCAGTTAAAAACCACTCCTGAAGACAGGAAAAAGGAAGGTTTATACCAGGTATTCGAAGAAAATTTTCCGATATCGGATACGAGAAACAACTTCGTACTCGAGTTTATCGACTACCAGGTTGATCCTCCCCGTTATGCCATCGAAGAGTGTATCGAACGTGGTTTAACTTTTAGTGTGCCGTTAAAGGCCAAACTCAAACTGTATTGTACCGATCCCGAACACGAGGACTTTGATACCGTTGTTCAGGATGTTTATCTCGGGACCGTTCCCTACATGACCGAGAGAGGTACCTTTATTATTAACGGCGCCGAAAGGGTGATCGTTTCGCAGCTACACAGATCGCCCGGGGTTTTCTTCGGGCAGAGTTTGCATGCCAACGGCACTAAACTTTATTCAGCACGTATCATCCCCTTCAAAGGGTCGTGGATCGAGTTTGCAACCGACATTAACAGTGTCATGTTTGCATATATCGACAGGAAAAAGAAATTACCTGTAACCACCTTGTTGCGTGCCATCGGTTTCGAGAGCGATAAAGATATTCTCGAGATTTTTAACCTGGCAGACGAAATCAAAGTTTCGAAAACAGGATTGAAAAAAGTTGTAGGTCGTCGTTTGGCTGCACGTGTATTAAAATCATGGGTCGAGGACTTCGTAGACGAGGATACCGGTGAAGTGGTATCAATCGAACGTAACGAAGTAATCATCGACCGTGAAGTTGAGATTGAAGAAGATCACATTGACGAAATCGTTGATTCAGGTGTTAAAACCATTCTTCTGCACAAGGAAGATCAAAATCAGCAGGATTTTGCGATCATCTACAATACACTACAAAAAGACCCCTGTAACTCTGAAAAAGAAGCAGTGCTTCATATCTATCGTCAGTTGCGTAACGCCGAACCGCCCGATGAGGCAACAGCCCGCGACGTAATCGACAAACTGTTCTTCTCTGATAAACGTTACGATTTGGGTGAAGTTGGCCGTTACAGGATCAACAGGAAACTGGGTCTTGATGTCGATATGGAGAACAGGGTGCTTACCAAAGAGGATATTATCGCCATTATCAAGAACCTGATTCAATTGGTGAACTCAAAAACCGATGTCGACGACATCGACCACTTGAGTAACCGTAGGGTCCGTACAGTTGGCGAACAGGTTTACCAGCAATTTGGTGTAGGTTTGGCTCGTATGGCCCGTACCATTCGCGAGCGAATGAACGTACGCGATAACGAAGTATTTACCCCGATCGATTTGATCAATTCGAAAACATTGTCTTCGGTAATCAACTCGTTTTTTGGGACCAATGCTTTATCGCAGTTCATGGATCAAACCAACCCACTGGCCGAAATGACCAACAAACGTCGTATGTCGGCGCTGGGGCCAGGCGGTCTTTCACGCGAAAGAGCCGGTTTCGAGGTGCGCGACGTTCACTTTACACACTACGGTCGTTTGTGCCCGATTGAAACTCCTGAAGGTCCGAACATTGGTTTGATTTCTTCGCTTTGCGTATTTGCGAAAATCAACGACCTCGGTTTCATTGCTACACCATACCGTAAAGTAACGAACGGCCAGGTAGATTTATCTCCTGAAGGGGCAATTTATCTCACTGCTGAAGAAGAAGAAGGCAAAATCATTGCGCAGGCAAACGCCCCAATCGATGAAAAAGGCCGATTCATCAACGAACGTGTAAAAGCCCGTTTGGACGGTGACTATCCTTTGGTAGAAAGAAGTCAGGTCGAATTGATGGACGTTGGTCCGAACCAGATCGCATCTGTAGCTGCGTCGCTCATTTCGTTCCTGGAACACGACGATGCCAACCGTGCATTGATGGGATCGAACATGATGAGGCAGGCCGTACCATTGTTACGTCCGGAAGCTCCGATTGTTGGGACCGGTTTGGAAGGCCGTGCTGCTGCCGATTCAAAAATCATGATCATCGCCGAGGCTGATGGTGTTATCGAATTTGTAGATGCAACCCAGATCATTGTTCGTTACGATATGACAGAAGAAGATCGTTTCGTAAGTTTCGATCCTGAAGTAGTTACTTATACATTACCAAAATATACCAAAACCAACCAGGGAACAACCGTCGACCTAAACCCAATTGTGGTAAAAGGACAACGCGTAAAAAAAGGTCAGATACTGACCGAAGGTTACGCAACTGAAAACGGCGAGTTGGCGCTTGGACGTAACCTGATGGTGGCTTTCATGCCCTGGCAGGGTTACAACTACGAGGATGCTATTGTAATTTCAGAACGTATTGTTCGCGAAGATGTTTTTACATCGGTTCACGTGGATGAATACAGTTTGGAAGTGCGCGACACCAAACGCGGGGTGGAAGAATTTACTTCGGATATCCCTAACGTTAGCGAAGACGCCACACGTAACCTCGATGAAAACGGGTTGATCCGTATTGGAGCTAATGTGAAACCGGGAGACATTTTAATCGGCAAGATTACACCGAAAGGCGAATCTGACCCTTCACCGGAAGAAAAACTGCTGCGCGCCATTTTTGGGGATAAAGCAGGCGATGTAAAAGACGCTTCATTAAAAGCTTCTCCGTCGTTAACAGGTGTGGTAATCGATAAAAAACTGTTCTCGCGTGTTACTAAAGATAAAAAAGGTAAAGCAACCAAAACCCTGCTCGACCAGATCGATGAAAAACTAGAGCGCGAAATTGCAGCATTGCGGTCAAAGCTCGAAGATAAATTATTCCAGTTGGTTAGTGGAAAAACTTCGCAGGGCGTGAAAGACTACTACGGAACTGAGATTGTTCCGAAAGGAGTGAAATTTACCTTGAAACAGTTACAGGAAATGGATTACATGTCAATAAATCCGGGAAAATGGACAACTGACAAAGATAAGAACGATCTTATCTTCCGTGTGATCAACAATTACATTATGAAATGTAAGGAAGCCGATGCTGTTTCACGTCGTGAGAGGTACAATGTAACCATCGGTGATGAACTACCTGCAGGTATTATTCAATTGGCAAAAATTTACGTGGCTAAAAAACGTAAGTTACAGATTGGTGATAAAATGGCGGGACGTCACGGTAACAAAGGTATCGTTTCAAGAGTGGTCCGTTCAGAAGACATGCCATTCCTAAGCGATGGCACACCGGTTGACATTGTACTTAACCCACTGGGGGTACCTTCGAGGATGAACCTTGGACAGATTTACGAAACTGTTCTGGGTTGGGCCGGAAAAGAATTGGGATTGAAATTTGCCACTCCTATTTTCGATGGTGCAAGTCTCGAAGAAATCACAGAATACACCAATAAGGCAGGCGTTCCAAAATTTGGTGAAACTATTCTAACGAATGGTGAAACCGGGGAGCCATTCGACCAGCCCGCTACCGTTGGTGTTATTTACATGATGAAACTGGGCCACATGGTAGAAGACAAAATGCACGCACGTTCTATTGGTCCGTACTCACTTATTACACAACAACCATTGGGTGGTAAAGCCCAGTTTGGTGGTCAGCGTTTTGGTGAGATGGAAGTTTGGGCGCTCGAAGCATTTGGCGCTGCTCATATTCTTCAGGAAATCCTGACCGTGAAGTCGGATGATGTAATGGGAAGGGCAAAAGCATATGAAGCCATCGTAAAAGGTGAGCCGATGCCACAACCCGGAATTCCTGAGTCGTTGAACGTACTACTTCACGAATTGCGCGGTCTTGGACTCAGCGTTAGAATGGAGTAGAATATTGGTAAGGTTCAGTTTAATTGATTATTATTTGAATTATGGCATTCAGAAAAGATAATAAAGCAAAAACAAGTTTCGCAAAAGTTTCGATCAGCCTTTCTTCACCCGAAGAAGTCCTGGAAAGATCATTTGGTGAAGTGCTAAAGCCCGAAACCATTAACTACAGAACGTACAAACCCGAACGCGACGGTTTGTTCTGTGAACGTATTTTCGGACCTGTAAAAGACTACGAATGTCATTGCGGCAAGTACAAACGTATCCGTTACAAAGGAATCGTTTGCGACCGTTGTGGTGTAGAGGTTACCGAGAAGAAAGTACGTCGCGAACGTATGGGACATATTTCGCTGGTAGTGCCTGTAGCTCATATCTGGTATTTCCGTTCGTTACCCAATAAAATTGGTTACTTGCTTGGTTTACCAACCAAAAAGCTCGATTCAATTATTTATTACGAGCGTTATGTGGTAATCAATCCGGGTATCAAACATCAGGATGGAGTAAAACAACTCGATTTCCTGACCGAGGAAGAATACCTTGATATCCTGGATACACTTCCAAAGGAAAACCAGTACCTCGATGACGACGACCCAAATAAGTTTATCGCTAAAATGGGTGCAGAAGCCTTGTACGATCTGCTCAACCGACTTGAGTTGGACGATTTGTCATTCGACCTGAGACACAAAGCCAACACCGAATCATCGCAACAGCGTAAAAACGAAGCCTTGAAAAGGTTGCAGGTAGTGGAAGCTTTCAGGGCAAGTAAAAACCTGAACCGTCCGGAATGGATGATTGTTCGGGTAGTGCCTGTAATTCCACCCGATTTGCGTCCGCTTGTGCCGCTTGATGGTGGTCGTTTTGCCACCTCCGATTTAAATGACCTCTATCGTCGTGTGATCATTCGTAACAACCGTTTGAAAAGGTTGATCGAGATCAAAGCGCCCGAGGTGATCTTGCGTAACGAAAAACGTATGTTGCAGGAAGCTGTCGACTCGTTGTTCGATAACTCAAGAAAAGTAAATGCAGTTAAAACAGAAAGCAACCGTGCCCTTAAATCGCTGTCCGACAGTTTGAAAGGGAAACAAGGCCGTTTCCGCCAGAACCTGCTCGGTAAACGTGTCGACTACTCGGCACGTTCGGTAATTGTTGTGGGCCCGAAACTCAAAATTCATGAGTGCGGTCTTCCAAAAGACATGGCTGCTGAATTATACAAACCATTTGTAATTCGTAAACTCATCGAGCGCGGAATTGTAAAAACGGTAAAATCGGCCAAGAAAATTGTGGACCGAAAAGACCCTGTGGTTTGGGAAATTCTTGAAAACGTATTGAAAGGACATCCTGTGATGTTAAACAGGGCGCCCACGCTGCACCGTTTGTCGATCCAGGCATTCCAGCCGGTTTTGATCGAGGGTAAAGCTATTCAGTTGCACCCGCTGGTTTGTACCGGTTTTAACGCCGACTTCGACGGTGACCAGATGGCTGTTCACCTTCCACTTGGAAATGCTGCGATTCTGGAAGCACAATTGTTGATGTTAGCATCACACAACTTGTTGAACCCGGCAAATGGGGCCCCTATCCAGGTTCCTTCGCAGGATATGGTTTTGGGCCTGTACTACATGACCAAACCGCGCAAAGGATCTCGTGGCGAAGGAATGACTTTCTACTCGCCTGAAGAAGTTGCGATTGCATATCATGAAAAAGCGATCGATCTTCATGCCATTATCAAGGTGAAAGTTCAGGACGTTGATGAAAACGGTAATTTCTTCAAACATATTATCGAGACCACTGTGGGTCGGGTATTGTTTAACGAATTCGTTCCGCCGAAAGCAGGTTATGTGAACCAGTTACTTACTAAAAAGTCGCTGAGAACCATTATTACCGATGTATTCAACTCAAGTGGAAACGCGATTACTGTTAAATTCCTCGACGATATCAAAGACCTCGGTTATAACATGGCTTACCGTGGTGGTCTGTCGTTCAACCTGGGAGATGTTATCATTCCGGAAGACAAGGAAGTGATTGTGAATGATGGCTACGAGGAAGTAGAAGAAGTGATCAATAACTATAACATGGGTTTCATTACCAATAACGAACGTTACAACCAGGTTATTGATATTTGGACACATGCGAATGCCAAATTGACCAACTCGGTGATGAAAACACTGAGCACCGACCGCCAGGGTTTCAACTCAATCTACATGATGCTCGATTCAGGAGCTCGTGGTTCGAAAGAGCAGATCCGTCAGTTGTGTGGAATGAGGGGTTTGATGGCAAAACCACAAAAATCTGGTTCTACAGGGTCGCAGATTATCGAAAACCCGATTCTGGCAAACTTTAAAGAAGGTCTGTCGGTACTCGAGTACTTTATCTCGACCCACGGGGCCCGTAAAGGTTTGGCCGATACCGCTCTGAAAACAGCGGACGCAGGTTATCTTACCCGCCGTTTGGTAGACGTGGCACAAGATGTTATCATCTCGGAAGATGACTGTGGAACCTTACGTGGTTTGGTAGCAGCCGATGTGAAAAACAACGAAGAAGTTGTGGCTTCACTCTTCGATAGAATAATTGGCCGTACTTCTGTACACGATATTTATCATCCGTTAAACGGAAATCTGCTTGTTCGTTCGGGAGATGAAATTACCGATGCAATTGCTAAAAGCATTGAAGATTCGCCAATCGAAACAGTTGAGATTCGTTCGGTATTGACCTGCGAATCGAAAGTAGGTGTTTGCGCCAAATGTTACGGACGTAACCTGGCAACCGGGATGAAGGTTCAGAAAGGCGAAGCTACCGGCGTAATTGCAGCTCAATCGATCGGTGAACCCGGTACGCAGCTTACACTTCGTACTTTCCACGTAGGGGGTATTGCGGGTAACATCTCGGCCCAATCAACTGTTGAGGCAAAATACGATGGTTACTGCGAAATCGAAGAATTACGTGCTGTTACCCATCAAACCGATGATGGTAAGGAAACTGAAATCGTGGTGAGCCGTTTGGCTGAATTGAAAATCATTGACAAGAATACCAATATTCCGCTTTCTACACACCCACTTCCATATGGTTCGAAACTGTATGTGAAAAATGGTGACGAGATTCGCAAGGGAACATTGATTTGCGAATGGGATCCTTTCAACGGGGTTATCATTACCGAATTTGAAGGTAAGATTGAATTTGAGAACCTGATCGATGGGATTACATTCCGTGAAGAGTCGGATGAACAAACCGGTTACAGCGAAAAAGTAATCATCGAAACCAAGGATAAAACCAAGAACCCAACACTGAAGATTATGGACAATGCGGGAGAAATGATCCGCTCGTACAACCTTCCGGTGGGTGGTCACATTGCTGTTTCGCACGGTCAGAAAGTAAAAGCAGGTACTATTTTGGTGAAAATTCCCCGTGCTGCTGGTAAAGCAGGCGATATCACCGGTGGTCTTCCCCGTGTAACCGAATTGTTTGAAGCCCGTAACCCATCGAATCCTGCCGTTGTTTCGGAAGTGGATGGCGAAGTTTCACTCGGTAAAATCAAACGTGGGAACCGCGAGATCATTGTTACTGCAAAAAGTGGCGATGTAAAGAAATACCTGGTTCCGTTGTCGAAACAGATTCTTGTTCAGGAAAACGACTATATCAGGGCAGGTACTCCGCTTTCAGACGGCGCTATTACTCCGTCCGACATCCTGGCGATTAAAGGACCTACAGCCGTTCAGGAGTACATTTTGAACGAAGTACAGGACGTTTACCGCATGCAGGGTGTAAAAATCAACGATAAACACTTTGAGATTATCATCCGTCAGATGATGAGAAAAGTCGAAATTGTTGATCCGGGTGATACTCGTTTCCTTGAAAAGCAGGTGGTTGATAAAAACGAATTCTCTTCAGAAAACGACTGGATCTACAGTAAAAAAGTAGTGGTCGAACCAGGAGATGCCGAAGGAATTAAAGCAGGACAGATTATTTCAGCACGTCGTTTGAGAGACGAAAACTCTCAATTACGACGGAAAGATAAAAAGCTGATAGAATCAAGGGATGCCATTCCGGCAACCTCAAGCCAAATCCTGCAAGGTATCACCAGGGCCGCACTGCAAACACGCAGTTGGTTGTCGGCCGCATCGTTCCAGGAAACTACAAAAGTACTGAACGAAGCCGCTATCAATGGCAAGGTTGATTACCTCGACGGACTGAAAGAAAACGTGATCTGTGGTCACCTGATTCCGGCAGGAACAGGTTTGAAAGAATATAAAAACCTCGTTGTAGGTTCGAAAGAAGAATACGACAGGTTGGTTGACGTACGACATTCATCAGTGAATAGCTAGTTATGGAAGAAACAAAACAAAAACCGCAACAGATTAATATCGAATTGAGTGAAGAAATCGCACAGGGGGTTTATTCAAACCTGGCTGTAATTACACACTCAAGTAGCGAATTTGTGGTTGATTTTGTCCGAATCATGCCGGGTATTCCAAAAGCGAATGTCAAGTCAAGGATTATTCTTACACCGGAACATGCCAAACGTTTACTGATGGCCTTGCAGGATAATATCGCTAAATTCGAAGCGGTACACGGCCCGATTAAAAACGTAAATCCGGGTTCCGATCCGGGCATGCCGCCATTTAACTTTGGTGGTCCAACTGCACAAGCATAAAATTAATTGAAATATGCAATTATAGAGAGGGAGTAGGGAGACTCCCTCTTTTATTGTTGAAAAATAAGAAAACCGATTCCTGAGAATCGGTTTCTGTTTTAATTTGGTTAGATTTTGGGAAAACCCGTTCGAATATACTATTTATTTCAAAAACACATGCCAGTTACAATGTTAGTCCTGGAAAAATTTCGAAACTTGAATAGGAACCGGCACTAATCGGCCCGAATCCAGGTTCGTGATTTCATAATTCATTAGGTTTAACTTACTTAAATCAAGTATAAATAAGCGGTGAATCGATAAATAATGGGAATTTTGGAATTATCAGGTTGATTGTTTTAAAGCGTTGTCTGGTCGGTGATTGAAAAGATTTTTTGGGCCATATTTCAAACACCGTCGCTTTTTTTAGCAAGAATTAAAAGTTCTGACTACTATTAACCCTTGGTTTCTTTTTGCCCGATTTTTATATTTGCCTCTTTTCTTGCCGAAATAGCGGAAAAGGCGGCAGATTTTAAGTAATTAAGCAAGAAGGCTGATAGAAATGAAATTTAAAAAATCTTAATTAGATGAAAGCTTATAACATTATTGTTTTGGCTAAGCAGG
>WOYV01000018.1 GCA_011620585.1 Draconibacterium sp. | reverse complement strand
TATTTAGAATCTAAATCATTTGCATTTTGAGGCTCTCCTTCCCCTGCAAAAACAAACCACTCTTAATTTTTTTCTCGATTGCTGGGATTGCGACTTTACCTTTGTGAGACAGGAACTGGAATTTGTTTCGTTTGTACGCGACCCTAAACCGGCCGATGTTCATATTTTATCCAGTTCGCAGCGAACCGGAAGCGGCGGGGAAAAGTTTTTTCTGAACTTCATAGGGCTGAATACTTTTCAGGGGCAGGATTATGAATATCAGTACATGGCCGACCAATCGGAAACCCGCGACGAAGTCAGACAGGGTTTATTAAAAATCATAAAAACCGGTGTTCTGCAATACTATTCCCAAACCGGTTTTTTTGAACGGGTAAAAATACACCTGGAAGATACCAGAGAAATGACGGCCACCGAAATTGTGGAAGACCCCTGGAAAAAATGGGTATTCAGCATTGAAGCGGGTGGCAACTTGCAGCAGGAAGAAAGCCAGGATGAATTATCACTGGGCACAGAACTCCGGATTCAGAAAGTTACCAAAGACTGGAAAACCCGAATTGAAGGTGATTACAACCTCGATCATGAAAATTATTATGACGACGGCGAAATTGAGTACCAGGTTGTGCACGACCAGCTTTACCTGCCTGCCGGAAATGCGTCGCTGGAGGATGTGCTCCTGCGCAGGAGAAAAATGGCTACCGGATATGAACTCCGTCTGCAGGTTGGTTTTGAATTTACATTTGGCTCCATTTATAACAATGTGGTTAACGAACGGTTTCAAAATTAACACCGTCGTGTTTTTGTTTCGCAAGAGATGCCTGAATGTTTAATTCCTGTTTCACCAATTCCAGATACATCAACTCCATTCCTGTCCACTGACCTGCCACCGGATTAAGCGAAATCACTTTATCCCCTGCCTCAGTAATTTCAATCTCCCCAAGATGTACTAAAGCAAATTCGTCTTCATTTGTATGCATCTCAGCAGTTTGACTTTTGGAATCAAACACAACATTCATAGAACAAGGTTCGCTTACTTTTACCAGTGCTTCCACTTTGTACTTGCCAGCTTCTGACACATTAAACATCCATTCGATCCGAGTATTTGCATCCACCCAGTTTGTGATCACCGACTTGGTCCCCGAACCAACAATCTCGGCATGTTCGCCATACCCCGGGTTGTAAATGTCTGCAAAATCGGCTGGCAACATTACACTTCCGTCTTTTAAACCAGGCATGTTACTGATAACTTCAACAGGTCCGTGAGTTTGCACCACAACAACAGTATTGATCTCATTAAAAATTACTGAAGGAGCATGGATTTGTACATTGTCACCATCGAATTTCCAGGCAAAATGCTGATTTGGATTTGATAACAGATAAACATCCTTTATTTTGGCTTTGAAACCCGGTACGGTTAGTAAACCATCTTTTGGCCAGTCGAAAACATGGAGATAATAATTGGCGCCGCCTTTTACTTTTTTAGTAGTACAACGCCCCCATGGCAGTTTAAAGAAAGGACTCGCAGAAGTTCCGTAAATCGATTCACCATTTTGCTGCATCCAGTCCCCGATTTCTTTTAAACGTTCTACGCTGGGTTCAGGAAATTCACCCTCGGCTGTTGGTCCAACATTCAATAAAAAATTACCGCCTTTACTGGCAATGTCCACCAGCATTTTTACCAGGTCTTTTCCCGGCTTCCAGTTTTCGTCGTACCATTTGTAACCCCAACTGGTATTCATGGTCATACACACTTCCCAATCGTAACCGAGCCCTGTTGGCGGGATGTGTTGTTCGGGCGTTGAAAAATCGCCTGGCCACGAATCGTACAAGCGGTTATTGGTAATCAGGTCGGGGTAATTATCTGCTACCGCCTGCAATTTCTGAGCGGCTTCCTCAGTCATTCCGCGCGGTGTGTCCCACCACAAAATATCGAGGCCGCCATAATTTTCGAGTATTTCTTTTACCTGTGGCACTGCTTTCCCGTTGATATAATTCATCAGCGGTTCCCGCTTGAGATCGGGATCCCAGTGAGGTTTTCCTTCTTCAATGTTCCAGTATGTACCGCCTGGCTCGTGCCAGTCTTGTGCCTGCGAATAGTAGAACCCGAGTCGCATATCGTATTTTTTACAGGCTTCGGCAAGTTCTTTCAGCGGATCGCGATCAAAAGGTGTGGCATCCACAATGTTGTATTTTGATGCCAGAGAATGGAACATCGCAAATCCATCGTGGTGTTTCGAAGTGATGACAATGTATTTCATCCCGGCATACTTTGCCAGTTTCACCCATTCTTCGGCGTTAAATTTTACCGGGTTGAAAGTTTCTGCCAGCTTCTCGTATTCTTGTACCGGAATTTTAGCGTTATACATGATCCACTCGCTTATTCCCGGAATCCGTTCTCCCTTCCATTCTCCCGCAGGTTCGGCATACAAACCCCAATGGATGAACATTCCAAAACGCGCATCGCGCCACCATTCCATTTTCTGGTCGTGCTTCATCGTAGCTTCATCTTTTTCAGGTTGCTTTGGTTGCGGCGAACATGCTAAGAGTGCCACAAGAATTCCGACTGTAATAACGAACCTTTTTTTCATACCGGTAAAATTTAGGTTTGATACTTAACGAGTATTTGATTTTTGAATAAAATTACAAAAACCAGGAGGTCAGTCGGATATAAATTTGAAATATTAATAATAAACCCGAAAAAACCGAGTTGAAAAAGTGGGAGTTATGTTTCAGAAAAAAAGAAAAATATTAGCAGTGTCCTTTGGCACAAGGGCTGTTGGTAATGAAGAACCCCAGAAAAGCACCAACCAGAGTACCCTGTATTACCTCACCCCGGGGCATCACTTCCATGTGCATTCCTTCGGTAAAATAATAAAACAGGAAGCCGCCAACTGCTCCCAGCAACATATAGATCATCGTCTTTTTTGTATGTGGATTTTTGATCTTACGTTGCAACCAGTTGCCGTCTTCCCTTATTTCGAGTTTTTTGAATTCCATTTAACGTATCTAAGTATTTAGATACAAAGATATAAACTTTACCCTAATCTGAATGGTAATACCATGCAGCTTAAATTCCGTGTAATAATTACGAAACTTTCTTAGTCACCAATTCAGCATCTTCCACAATAACATCGTAGTAGTAACCGGCCCCAAAATCCTTATTCAGCGTAAGTTTGCCTTTAAAGGTAACCTCGTCGCCAACTTTTACTTCCGCTTGTGTAGTTAATGTCAAATCGAAGTTTCCACCTGCGGCACTACCATCCTGAATGTGTACCCAGTTTTTGCCCATCACCTGGTCGTTTACTTTTACCACTACACCACGAATTTCGAATTCTTTGCCGGCGTATTCTGTTTTGTTGGCGTAAACATCGGCAATGCTCAGTTCACCTTCGGGTTTTGTCATCTCCACTTCCTGATCGGCAGCAGCTACTTTTCCTGAATGTGCGGGCATGGCGCCTGCACCCATGGCTGAAGCTGCAGCAGCAATCGGAGTTTTACTTATCTGGTTTACAAAATAAATTACGTCGAAAGTTCGATCAACTTCCTTGCTGTGAAAGTCGGTCATCTGCAAGGCGCTGTCGTAGTAATACACATCCCCTTTGTTCACCTCTTGTCGGCTAACTGCTACCCAGCGATCCATCATATTTTCTTTTACCTGCAAGTAAGTATAATTGCTTCCCTGGATTACATCGGTAACCTCAAAAACCTTTTGGTTGGTTTGCACCACACCTTGTGCCTGCTTCGGATTCTTATTCTGGACACACGAAGAAAATACGGTCAATAAAATCGCAAATAATAAAGCTCTCATTTTGTACATAGTCATTTATTTAAGTTCCTTTTTAAAATCTATATTTCAGGTTCAAATATAATCGGTTAAATATTTCTTTTTGCTGAAATGTTGCTTCATAATTAACAGACAAATAAAAACTTTTGTTGAGCTGATATGAAAAATCTATCTCCCCGATGTGCTGTTGCAATTCTGTAATCATGTTAACATACCTGAAATCAACCCAACGATAATTTAGCGTCGTATAAATTTTTCCTTTCAGAAAATCTTTTGAAAGCCTTGCCCCGTAAATCTGTCCATCGAGGTATGCAGTTTGCATCAGGTTAGCCGACACATTTAACGAAGCATTTATTCCCGGAACTTTCGACCAGGTAACAAAAGCGTTGGCGGTGTTTGTATGCTTCGGATCGTTTTTCATAAATCGCGTTCCTCCGTTAACACCAATCAACCAATAATTTACTGGCCGGTAATTCACACGCAAACGAATTCCTTGCCGGCTGGCTTGTTGCAAAATTTCATCCGCAAAATTCCGAAAGGTTTCGTAGTAAATTACATTTTTCCGGTTGTCGTACGATCCCGACAAAGACAGCGATCGTGTTGCCCGGTAATTCAGCGAAAGGAACAGCCCGGTGAGGCTGAGCGTATTTACCGGCAGTCCGTTCTCCAGCTTATACAGATCGAGCTCGACTGAAGAAAACAGTGTTAGATTTTTTACAAGCGAGTTGGTGTGTTGAAAGTAAACAAAGCGACGATCGATGTTTCCATTATTCCGCTGTTCGAAAAAAGCAAGGCTGGTTTTCACAAAGCCGTTTTTCAACTTCTTACCGTGACCGAAATACGCCCCGTATTCAAATAAATCGAAATTAAAACCGTAATCCTGGTAATCGGGACGCGATCCTGCCACTACTCCGGCAAAGATATTCTTAAACCCGTATTCAAACTGGATTCCATCGATGGCCCCAACATTCGCCACGTTCGGATTGATGGTCCGTCCCAGCCAAACAGCGCTCTTTTCGTTCAATTCATATTTCAGCGACAGGTCGTAAACTTTCAAACCATTGTTCAGATTTTCTTTAATTACATCCCATTCGTTCAATTTATGTGTAAATGACACGTAGGTTTCGAGTGATAATTTCGAACCGCCGATATTCGACAATAAGGATGAAAAAGTATATCGGAAACGGTGCGAGTCATTTCCCTGGCCCGAGAAATTGGAATAAGATGAGACGGATAGTCTGCCCGAAAAATCCTGCTTGTCCTTCTTCGGTTCAACCTGCTTTCGCGCAGTAAGAATTTGCTGATTTAGATCCTTATCCGGAACATCTTCACCAACGGGAGTAGTTACGGGGATTACTTTGTTTTTAATTTTATGGATTACAACATCTTCGACTTTGACTTTTCCACTACCAACAGGAATACACAAACACGAGATAGATGAGTGGTGTTGAACAAGTAAGGCAGGAAGAAGTTTCCCGGTGGATGAAACAAACAAAGTGTCGCCATTCTCGATTCCTTCAGTAGAAATAAACTTCACGTAAATATTCTCACCTGTGACGTACGACACCCGACCTTCCAGCACATCAGTAACTTGCTGTGCATGAATCCGGTAAGAACCCCAACACAATAAAGAAAGTAATAATAAATATCTTTGTTGTTTCATAACTCAGCTAATCTTCTCGTCCATCAGGATGACAGGTATAACAACTGGTTGCCGAGTATACATAATCTCGAACACCGGTGTGTTCTCCATCGGTGTTCGACTGACTGTGTTCATGGCAGGTTATGCACGAGAACAGGGTATAGTTCGTGTTATTTGTATGACAGTCGGAACAAGAGTTCCATTCTCCGCGATGCTCTCCGCTGTAAATCGGGAAATATTGTCCATCGTGATCGAAGGTGGCAGGTTCCCAGGCATTTTCAGAATGACAGGCGTCGCAATCGGTTGGAAATCCTGCTGCTGCATGGGCCGGATCTTGTGTGTTGTTATAATCAGCCGCATGACAACCATAACAACTGTTTGGCGTTGAAGTATAATTTCCGTTGTGACAGAGATAACAATTATTCGAGACAGAAGCATGTGCTCCGTTCAACGCATAATAGTCGTTATGATTTGGAAACTGGGCAGGTTCCCATCCCGGAGTAGTTGTATGACACAAATCGCAACTTTTCGACAAACCTAATGAAGCGTGTGAAGGATTTACAGTTGCATTGTAATCATTCGTGTGACATGAACTACAAACCATCGATGTACCTGCATAACCACTGGTGTGGCAGGCAGTACATTCGGTAGAAATATGTGCTCCCGTTAACGGGAAATTAGTGGCGTTGTGATCGAAATTTGCAGCATCCCAGCTATTTACCGTGTGACACTGCAAACACTCGGTCGGGAAATTCTGTGCCACGTGGTCCGGCGCACTGTTGTAGTTTGCCTGGTGGCAACTGATACATTCGGGGCTCGCTGAAGTCGTAGTTCCAACATGGCATTCGGCACACTGTTTTCCCGAATGTCCTCCGGTTAATCCAAAACCGGTTGTTACCAGATGATCAAACGGCGATGGAACCCAGGCTGTCGTGGTATGACAAGTCTCGCAATCTTTTGGTAATCCAGCTGTCGTATGAACCGGATTCTGGGCGGCATTGTAATTATTGGTATGACAGGCGTCGCAATTTGTTGGCGTACCTGCATAACCACTGGTGTGGCAGGCAGTACATTCGGTAGAAATATGTGCTCCCGTTAACGGGAAATTAGTGGCGTTGTGATCGAAATTTGCAGCATCCCAGCTATTTACCGTGTGACACTGCAAACACTCGGTCGGGAAATTCTGTGCCACGTGGTCCGGCGCACTGTTGTAGTTTGCCTGGTGGCAACTGATACATTCGGGGCTCGCTGAAGTCGTAGTTCCAACATGGCATTCGGCACACTGTTTTCCCGAATGTCCTCCGGCAAGTTCAAATCCAGTAGTAGCTGTGTGATTAAATTGCGAAGGCACCCACCCAGCTTCGGTATGACAGATTTGACACTCAGTAGAAATTCCGGCAGCCAGGTGATTTGGATTTACTGCCTGGTTATAACTGGGAGTATGACACGAGCTACAGGTATTTGGGGTCCCGGCATATCCGTTTGTATGGCAACTCAAGCACTCGGTTTGCGTGTGGGCCCCTTTTAAAGGAAAGCCAGTAGCATCATGATTAAACGCGCCATCGGCCCGTCCAACAGGGTGGCAAACATAACATGCAACACCATCGTAATGATACCCATTTACCCCACTATGTTCATCGTCCATCTTGCTTTGATTGTGCTCGTGACAGGTAGTACAACTATACACTGCATATGATTCAGGTTGCGTATGACATTCGGCACAATTCTCCCATTCGCCCCTGTGTTCGCCCGAATAAATTGGAAAATAAAACTGATCGTGTATATCAAACTTTGCCGGTTTCCAGCCAGGGTCGATGGTATGACAATCGTTACAAGTTGTTGTAAATCCTGAGTTATTATGCGATGGATTGGAAGCTGATAAAAAATCGCTTTGATGACAGCTGTAACAATCTGTCGAAACAGGTTCAAAAACCCCTGAAGTATGACAGCTGGCACAATCGTTAATAGCGTGGCCTTTTACGAGTGGGAAGAAATCGTGGTTAAATCCCTGAGAACCCCAGGTAAAAGCGTCGATTTTGTGGCATTCGATACAATCGGTAGAAAGACCGGCCTGTTGATGGTTTGGATTGGTAGTAGCAAGGTAATCGCTCCTATGACAATCGATACATTCAACCCCCAAAGGTTGAAACTCCAACCTTGATGCCGAAGTATGACAAGCGGCGCAGTCAGCGGTATTATGAGCTCCGAGAAGCGGGAACCGGCTCGATTGGTGAATTTCGGAAATATTCGAAACCAACCACGATTTGGTGTCGTGGCAACGGGCGCAATCCATTCCTACGGTGCTGTTGTGCATGTCGGTGTGGCAATCCATGCAATTAGACTTCGCTTCTGAAAATACCAAAGTGGTGTGGCACGCTTTACAATCGGTAAAAACATGCTGCCCTTCGAGCTTGAAATTGGTTTTATCGTGGCTGAACTTTGCAGTTGCAGCCGAAAAGGTCCATCCCTGGGTAGTGTGACAATCCAAACAGTCGAACGACAATTTATCGCCGTGCGGACTATCCTGTGCTTTGAGCAAAAAAGCCCAAAACATCATACCTAAAATTAATGACAACTTGCGCATGATATATCCTCAAATTTGTAAACAACATAGTTTCGGATCAAATGATCGGTAGGTTTATGGCAGGCAATACACTGCAAACCATCGTGTTTCCCATCGAGTTTGAACCTCGCATTATTATGATTGAATTTTTCGGGCGACCAGTTGTTAAAAGTATGGCAGCGTCCGCAATCATTTTTCCCAAGTACTTCAAATTGCTTGAAATGGATATCTTCGTGACAGTTTTCGCAGCTCGATGCAAGATTGGCAAATTGCTGTTTAACTGCGCCATCAACTTCCTTGAAATGACAATCGCGACAAGTTGCCTGCGCGTGTTTTCCCAAAAGTTGAAATTTAGTTAGATTATGATCGAATGAAATTTCTTTCCAAATATTAACCGAATGGCAAGCTTTACAATCCGATTCAGGAATGTACTTCTTGTCCATAAGGTTTAAATGAATATTTTCATGGCAATCCACACAACGGTGTTCTGCTATCCTGAAATTCCATTTTTCGTTGGTTTTATGACAAGCCAGACAAGGCGTCGCCATGTGGGCCCCTTCCAGTGCAAATTGTGTTTTATTGTGTTTTTCAATCGAAAAAAAGGAAGTAGTAAAGCCATTAACCGAATGACATTCAGCACAGTCGGGTGCCGCTTTATTTTTTCGAAACTGTCCTTCGTGATAATCCTTGTGACAATCGGTGCACCGACTAAACTTTAATGTTTTTGTAAAGTTGCCACTGGTATGACATTTTTTGCAATCAACCGAAAGATGTTTTCCCAGTAATGGATAATCCGTTTTATTATGGTTGAAGTTCTTGCTGGTATTCGCGGTTTTAAACGAGAACTCGTTGTGGCATTTCATACAGTCGTTTCCAAATTTATTCTGATGCACATCCTCGTGGCAACTGGTACAAGTTGAAAAAGCAACACCTGCAAATTGTTGAAATTTTTTCCCGTTCTGTACCGTTGTCAAGTGACATTTGGCACAATCTACTTCCTTGTGTTTTCCAACTAGCACAAAATCAGTTTTCGCATGATCAAAAACTGTTGCGGGTTTAAACGCATCCTGGTTGTGACACGATGTACAGTTTTTTGAAAGTGTATTTTGATGAACATCTTCGTGGCATGCCAGACATTCGGTTCCCATTCCCAGGAAAGTGCCTGTTTCCTTTCTTTGCGACATTTTTGTTGTTATCAATTCCGATTTATGACATTCGGCACAATTAATTGTTGCATGTTTTCCTACGAGCTCAAAACCAGCCAGTTCGTGATCAAATTTATCCTCATCGAACCGAATAATCTTAAAGTCGCGGCCAAAATGTTCGCCATGGCATTCGGCACATTTTTTTCCTTTCACCTCAACCGAAGCGTGATAACCTTTTTTCTGATCGATGAGCGATTTGATCTCTTTATGGCATTCCAAACATTTCGAAGTGGTTTCCTTTTCACCTAAAACATGGCATTGGGTACATTTTGTAAGGCCATCGAGATGGGCATGTGCCCTGGTAAGATCGCCGGGTGAAATTTGGGCATGCAGGCTTTTGCTTCCCCAAATTAAGGCAAACAATAACAGCACATATTTTAACCAGTATCTCATCAGGTTTTATCTTTTCTCGTGTTTTAAGATGGCTTCGCCAAATTTTGTAGTGATCTCTATTCCTGCATTTTTCAGGAAATCGGTTGGCAGTTCCCCCCCTGCAAAAATATACACCAGGTCGTTGTTAAGTTTGAGTTCTTCCTTCCCGTCAATTTTAATGGTTACTGTATTCTCTTCAATTGATTGAACCGATGAATTCAAGATTACGTTAATAGTTTGTTGAGCAATCGCTTCATCCAGCTTTTGTTTATTTTTTGATTTCAGACGCGAAAAGGTTTCTTTCCGGTACGAAAGGCTTACCCTGTTTTGAGGAGCGAGCAACAAGACCGATTCGATGGCGGAATCGCCTCCACCTACCACCAGAATATCTTTATCCGATATCAGTTCGGGCTCTAATAAACGGTAATACACCTTGTGAAGGTCTTCGCCGGGAACGTTTAATTTACGTGGTGTCCCTCGTCTGCCAATTGCCAGCAAAATTCGTTGCGTAGTAAATTTTTTCCCATTGCTACATTCGAGCCCAAACCCATTTTCGTATTTAGTTATTCGCTCAACTTTATGATTTTCAAGAATCGCAATTTCATTTTTTGTGAGTACCGTTTCCCAAAGTTCGAGAAGTTCGGTTTTACTGGTTTCATACAATTTCACTTTACCGTGAAGTGGAATATCCATTGGAGAGGTCATTACTATTTTGGCCCGTGGAAAAGTAAAGACTGTGCCCCCCAGCGTATCTTGCTCGAGAGTTAATGTACGAAGTTTTAAACGTTTTGCTTCAAGCGTGGCCGAAATTCCTGCAGGTCCCGCTCCCACTACAATAAGATCATAATCACTTGTATTTTTAGTATTGATCCCGCGTACAAGATTATTGACCGCTTGCCTGCCTTGTTCTACCGCATTTTTTATCAAACCCATTCCTCCCATTTCGCCGGCGATCGAAATTCCCTTCACATTCGATTCGAAATACTGGTTTACGTGAGGCAGATCGACACCACGTTTTTCAGTTCCGATATAGAGTGTAATCGCCTGGGTTGGACAGGCATGGAAACAGGCGCCGTGCCCCACGCAACGGCTGGCATTTATAACGGTGGCTTTACCGTTTCTTATTCCGAGAATGTCGTGCTCGGGACACGCCCGAATACAAGCACCGCTTTGTATACACGAATTAACATCTACCACCGGATGCAGCGAAACAGGCTCGTGCAGACCATCTTCCTTGGCAATTTTTATCTTCTCTTCAACTATTTTCGATTCTCGTCTGAGCTTGCGAATATAGATGTAGATTACACCGACCAGGAAGAAGGTGACCCCGCCGTAAATCAATATTTTTTCCCAGAAACTTTCCATTGGCTAAAAAATCCATTTATATCCAAAAAGTACAGCCACCACAATATGCACCACCATTATCACGAGCATGATCAGCGCAAATGGAAGATGTGCCACGTGCCAGTAGCGCAGAAAATCCTGCATCGAAGACAACCAGGCAATCCTTCGGTTCAATATTATTTTTGATTGAAATATTTTCACTGCGTTCCGCAGGTTTTTCCCACGTATATTTTGTTCCTTCAATTCTTTTCGGAATTGATTTTTAAGTTGACGTTCAAATGCAAACCGCCTGTAAATACGGACCAGGTAATTATTACCCCTTCCTCCCCGGTCCTGTAACAACATTTCGTTGGCGCGTAAAAGAATTTCAGGGTGAATCTCAAACTGGTCATTCAATTTCGCAAACAAGTCGGTTTCCATACTATTCAGATCGTTCAAACTCATTTCGCGCCCCTCAATGGTCCGTGGTATCTGGAGGTAAATAAACCGGCCTACTACACCGCTCATCACCACTGCAATCATACTCCAGAAACTAACTGACACTAACCCGCCAAACTTAAACGAGGTGTGGAATAAAACCAGTATCGGGCCCAGCGTACAAAGAAAAATATGAAATTCAAGCCAGTGTTTTAATCTGCCAATTCTCGAAAAAAGTCGAATCCGTTTGCGTGCCATATACACAAAAACCCCAACCAGCATCATTGCCGACCCAAGGATTCCGATTCCATGACCAATCAGCCCGGTTGGTTTTAGCAATTCGTTTTGCCCGTGAAAATGCCTTTCGTTAATGCTGGTGGTATAATAATCAGCTCCGTAAACTGACAAAAACAGAAATACGGCAACTGTAATTATTATTAATGCATACAGGAAAATCTTATGCGTTACGTATCCCATTAAAATTATTTTATTCCAGGTTTGTGATATAAATGTAAATATTTAATTATTTCTATATACGGACAGAGAGTGTTTTTTAGTATTCAAGAATGAACCTAAAGTACCGAATATGAGCAAGATACTTGTTCAGTTATTACTTTTTTCAAACTTATGTTCAAGTTTAGAAACAATTACATGCTGATGGCGCTGAGCGTTTAGAATATGAAATCCTGAAAATTAATACTCTGAGAAATTTTAGTTAAAAATTCTAATTACTTACCAGAATATCTGTCTCTTCTTCCCAATGTATCTTTTGTAGTTCTTGCATCAACGAGTCTTTGAGTAGAATGTAGCGAGCCATATTTTCCTCTTTTACCGGCTCAACAGGCGGTGCTTTTACTTTTAGAGGATCGATATAGCTGCCATTCTTTTGAACCCTGAAATCGAGATGTGGTCCTGAAGCTAATCCGGTCATCCCCACATAACCAATAACCTGCCCCTGTTTGACGCGCGATCCGGTTGTGATTCCCTTTGCATAACCCGATAAATGCATGTATGTGGTAGTATATACTGAATTGTGTTTTACTTTCAGGTAATTACCCCCACCATTTTTCTGATACGTTTTTGCAACTACGTTTCCGTCGCCAATACTCATTACCGGTGTTCCTTTTGGCGCTGCATAATCTACTCCATGGTGAGGACGACGGATTCGCAGAACCGGGTGCATGCGGCTATTCGAGAAATGCGAACTGATACGTGAGAATTTCAATGGCGCTTTTAAGAAAGCTTTTCGCAAACTCTGTCCCTTGTCGTCGAAATAATCCAGTTGCCCGTCCTGATCGAACAGAAAAGCATAATTCGGCTCGCCATAATGTTCAAACTCTATGGCGTAAATCCCGCCAATCCCGATCGAAACCGAATCAACAAATAATTCATCGTAAATTACCCGAAAACGGTCGCCTTTCTGAATGGCAAAGAAATCGATGGTCCACGCATAAATATCGGATAACTCGAGCGCCAACATCGGGTCGAGCTGGTTATCGACCATTGTATTCCACAACGAAGTTTCCACCACACCGCTGGCCTGGCGCAATTGTGTTTCCACCTCTTTTTTACCCTGATAAATACCAAGTGTATCTGAAAGTTCAAAAATGGTATAATCGATTGACGAATTTTCGTATACAAAATATTTGGGTTCGCGGAGTGAATCGGGTGTAGTAAAAATGGCATAATTCTCGCCGCTTTTAATTTTCCGAACGTCGAAAACGGACCTGGATTTTTTTGCAATCTGGTCGATGGTTCCCATCCCAACTCCTTTCTCATTCAAAATCTGGCTGAGGTATTGGTTGTTTTTTACCTTACCATATTCCACCTCAAAAGAGTCAAGCGGAAGTCCATATTTTAAAACAGGTTCCAGCGCTACTATCGGGGTATCCTGAATGTTGGAATCTTCATTTTTCGATACATTTTGTGTACACGAAAACGATATCAGGCCGATCAGGAAGCCAAGGCTTACTAACATCCCTTTCCCAAAAAATCTCATCCTGTTTAGTTTCATACCGGGCAAAAATATAAAAACTAAACAGAAAGCGAATTTAGTATCTCGCGAAAAAATAATTAATAGTGTGGTTTGATGGTTTTGTCCGCTCAAAGACGGATTTTATCGAAACCCTGACCGTAAACTCCCATTACGCTGCCCATTGAAATAAAAGCATTGGGATCGATGTGTTTTATGTGGCGAAAAACAGCGCTGGTTTCTTTTTTCCGCATTACCGACATGATCACTTTCACATTGTCTTTGGTATACCAGCCCGAGCCATCGAGTATTGTTACGCCGCGGGTAACTTCCCTGTTAATGTACTCGGCAATTTGTGCGTATTCTTTTGATATTATAAACATTTGTGCCGAGCGGTTGGCGCCACTTAAAAAAGAATCAAGGGCATAAGAAACCACCCACATTACCACATAACCGTAAACCAGTTTTTCGACTGAACGGAATACAAAAAACACCGATCCTATAATAATTACATCGCAGAGCATAATCACGCTGCCGGGACTCACATTGCGGTATTTGTTAATGATCATCGCAAAAATATCGGTGCCACCTGTACTTCCGCCCCGCGAAAACACGATTCCTAAACCTACCCCACCCGAAATGCCCCCCAATACCGAAGACAGGAACATATCATCGACAAGTGGTTTTTTAACAATTCCGGGGAAGATGGCAAAGAAAAAAGTGAGTACCAGTATATTATAAATGGTTTTAACGCCAAAATTAGCTCCCAGGATCTTTATGGCCACAAGCACCAAAACCACATTAACCAGCAAATAAGTGACACTGATCGGGAACCCAGTCGCGTAATAAACCACGGCAGCCAGACCACTGATTCCACCCCCGGTGAGTTCAGCAGGAATAATAAAAACGACCCAGCCCAATGAGAAAACCAGCAACCCTAAGGTCATTATTGCATAGTCTTCGATGATTTTCATCAATCGTTTGTTGCTTGTGAGCATTTCGGTAAACATCTCGTTTAATATTAAGTGGTTGAAAAATCGCGCAAATGAACAAAGCATGCCCATTAAATATGCTGAGTTTTATCAGTGAACCAGCAAATTAACACAGATTTAAAATCAACATATATAAAATTGATGAAAAGCACCCTATCTGTTTAACGGAAGTGTAAAAAAGAAGTGCGAACCTTTCTCCGGCTCGCTTTCCACCCAAATATCGCCACCATGCTTTTTCACAAACTCATAACAAATTGATAATCCCATCCCGGTTCCCTTTTCGTCCTCGGTTCCCGGCCTTGATACATTCTGACCGGGATCGAAAAGTTGTTCGCAGTACAACGCATCCATCCCGATTCCCGAGTCGCGCACCTCGATTTGCATTGATTTGCGCCCCTTGTAAATGACAGCTTTACTGGTTATCAGAATTGATCCTTCCCGTGGAGTAAATTTTATCGCATTCGAAATCAAGTTTCGTAAAATAAACGAAAACATGAATTTGTCGGCAAATATTACTGCACCTGCCGGGATATCAATATTGATTTCGATTGATTTATTTTCAGCCGACATTTTTAAGGGTTCTAAAACTTCCGATGCAATTATCAGCAAATCCTCGCGTTTTGGGAAAAAATCAAGCGTATTCCTTTGCGCCCGCGACCACAACAATAGATCTTCGAGCAAATCATAGGTTTTCAATATGCCTTGGTGAATAGCCAAAATAAATTTCCTTTGAGTATTAACATCCAGTTCATCAAAGTTTTCATTCAATATTTCGGATAAGCCAATCATCGAATTGAATGGGTTTTTCAAGTCGTGAGCAATAATTGAGAAAAAACGATCCTTTGTGTTATTGAGTCGTTTCAGATCGAGTTCTGCCAGTTTTTTATCATGAATATCGGAATGGGTTCCTATCATTCGGAGAGGCTTTCCGTCATCGGAATACGAAACAATTTTTCCACGGTCAAGAATCCATTTATAAGTTCCGTCTTTACATAACATTCGATGCTCGCTTGAGTACGATTCTGTTTCGCCATCAAGATAACCTTGCAGTACCTGTTTTGCTATTTCCAAATCATCAGGATGAACCCTTTTTCTCCAATCTTCCAATGTATCCGAAACTTCGTACTCATCGTATCCCAGCATTTCTTTCCAACGTTTCGAGTAGAATACCTGGTTTGTTTTTATATCCCAGTCCCAAAGCCCAAGATTGCTTCCATCGACTGAGAAATGCCACCTCATCTCACTTTCGCGCAATTTTTCTTCCATTTCCTTTTCAGCCGTAATGTCTGTTAAATGTCCCTGAAAAATAATTTCATCGTTTGTTTGTTTTAATGTAAGCAAAGTATCTCTCAGCCACACCCAATTTCCGTTTTTTGCTTTTACCCGATACTTCAAATTGTATTTCTTCTCCGGATCAAAATTCCCGAATATCCTTTTAAATCCTATCCTATCATCCGGATGGATCGATGATTCCCAGAAATTCGGTACTCTTTCAATCTCTTTGGGTTTGTAACCCAGGATTTCCTGAATTCGATCGGAATAAAACAAACCCCCATCAAGTGTTGAGTACCAGTAAATAACATTGGGCGAAAAATTAACCAGGTTCCGGTATTTTTCCTCGCTTAATTTTAACTGGATATTGATATCATGAATCTCTTCTACCTTTTGGGCCAGTTCATTTTTCGTGGTCTGCAATTTTTCGTTTTGTTCTTTTAGCTTTTCGCTTATTCTTTGCTTTTCTTCGATAGAGCCGATGAGTTTATGAAAAAGTTCACCAAATCCTTCGATAAAAATGGCCGAGAAAGCAATGAGTGAAAGTATGATGGTGGTCCACTGTAATATGGAGTGAGTAAAAGTATCGGGTTTAACCGAAGGCTCGTGAATATGCAGCATGTAGAAAATAGAAATTGCAACATACATGATTGCGATAAAGGCAATTAATACAAAGGCAATCTTACGCTGAGCCAGGACCGAAGCAATGGCAATGGCAACGATTACAAAATAATGTATCCCGCTAAAACCAATAAACCACAAGGCGGATAACCCGAGAATGGTATATATAGCAACCAGCAAATAAATTTTTGTGTCGGTATGCAGCCGATTTCTGAATATGGCCAAAGCTATCATAAAAACATAAAGGGCTGTGTGAATATAATTGATATTGAGCCAGCCCACTTCAAAGCTGCGTGCCATCGCAAAAAAATATGCCGGAGAAAGAAAAATGAGTGTAATGACAATGATTTTGTCGGTGACGTTTTTTCGAATCGATTGAATCTCAGATTTCACGGTTGGTTTAGTTAATCATTATTGGTCTTGTAATTTAAGAAAAATGTTGATACGTGATATCTCTTCAAACAGTTTTTTGGTAGCTCAGCAACTTTGTTACAAAAAAGAGCACAAAAAAAGGATAAACAAATATTCATCCTTCTCACACTTTTCTAAGAAATTTCTTTTTATAAAGGTTATCCCACTGCAACATTTATAATCTTTTTCGGGACATAAATAAATTTCCGGACGGTCTTTCCTTCGAGCCATTTTTCGGAACGGGGATCTTCGAGCACGGTCTTTTCAACTTCGGCTTGTTCCATATCCATCGGAAGCTCAATTTTGAACCTCATCTTTCCGTTGAACGAAACCGGGTACTCATGTGTATCTTCAGTCAGCAAACTCTGATCGACCATTGGCCAGGGCTCATACGCCAGCGTTTCTGTATCTCCGTACATCGACCACAGTTCTTCTCCCATGTGCGGCGCATACGGTGACAGTATCTTTGCAAATATTTTTGCGGTTTCCTTTGCTACTTTTCCTTTTTTGATAGCCAGATTATTGAATACCATTAAAGCAGCAATCCCTGTATTGAACTTCAGGTTCCCGATATCCAATTCCACTTTTTGAATGGTTTGGTGCAGTAGTTTGGCAAGTTCCTTATCTTCTTCGCCTTCCACAATATTTTCGCGATTACCAAAGAAACGGTAAACACGTGCCAGAAAGTTAAAAACTCCTTTCACTCCATTTTCTGCCCAGGGTTTGCGCTCGTCGAGTGGCCCCATAAACATTTCATACAAACGCAGCGCATCGGCCCCGTAGCGTTCGATCACATCATCCGGATTTATAACATTTTTCAGCGACTTCGACATTTTTGCTACAATCTGGCGTAACTCTTCGCCGGTTTCGGTATGGAAATATTTTCCCTCCTTTTCTTCCACCAAATCAGAAGATACTTTGGCGCCGGTCGATGTTTCGTAGGCAAAAGCCAGGATCATTCCCTGGTTAAACAGCTTTTGGAAAGGTTCGTCGGTGGAAACAATGCCTAAATCGAACAATACCTTATGCCAGAACCGTGAATACAAAAGATGGAGTACCGCATGTTCGGCGCCACCAATGTACAGATCAACCGGCATCCAGTACCGTTCTTTCCGAACGTCAAAAATACTTTCTTCATTCAGCGGATCGATATAACGCAGGTAATACCAGCACGAGCCCGCCCATTGTGGCATTGTATTGGTTTCGCGGCGGCCTTTACGCCCGTTCTTGTCGGTAACAATTAACCAGTCGCTTGCATTTGCCAGGGGCGATTCACCTGTTTCACTGGGTTTATATTCTTCCAATTCGGGCAATTCAAGCGGCAGATTTTCATCTTCTACCAAGGTCACTTCGCCATCTTCCCAGTGAATAACCGGAAAGGGTTCGCCCCAGTAACGCTGACGGCTGAACAACCAGTCGCGCAGTTTAAAATTGGTCGTTGCTTTTCCTATACCAAGCTGTTCGAGCCATTCCACTGTTTTTTGAATACCCGCAACTTTGTTCAGTCCGTTAATATCCAATCCGGTTTTGGAACTTGCCGAATTAATGTAGACACCATCTTCTGTCCAACACGCTTTCCCGGCAAGAATTTCCTCGCGGTTCGCTGCATCTTTCGGATCGAGAATGCAAATAATCGGAATATCGAAAGTTTCGGCAAATTCGAAATCGCGTGTATCGTGAGCAGGTACCGCCATAATTGCCCCCGTGCCATAACCCAATAACACATAATCGGCTACCCAAATCGGAATCAGGGTTTTATTTACCGGATTCACGGCATAACGACCCGTGAATTCACCGGTTTTAACTTTGGCCAGGTCAGTTCGGTCGAGATCCGATTTTAAAGCCGCAACTTTGATATAGTTTTCAACCGCTTCTTTTTTATCCGCAGTTACAATTTCGTTTACCAGATCGTGTTCGGGGGCAATTACCATATAAGTGGCGCCAAACAAAGTGTCGGGGCGGGTAGTATAAACCCTGAGTTTTTTACCCAACCCGTCGATTTCGAAATCCACTTCG
Source organism: Draconibacterium sp. (assembly GCA_011620585.1). Taxonomy (GTDB): domain Bacteria; phylum Bacteroidota; class Bacteroidia; order Bacteroidales; family Prolixibacteraceae; genus Draconibacterium. The sequence continues at coordinate 41,706 of WOYV01000018.1, read as the reverse complement.
GCGCCGCTCGATTTTCCGATCCAGTTGCGTTGCATATCCTTTACGCCTTCCGGCCAGTCGAGGTTTTCCAAGCCGTTTAAAAGACGCTCGCCGTAATGCGGAATCCGGAGCAGCCATTGTTTTAAATTCTTCCGCAATACCTGGTGTCCGCATTTTTCGTGCGAACCATCGGTAAGCACTTCTTCGTTGGCACAAACGGTTTTACACGAATCGCACCACCAAACCTGTGCATTGTCGTAATACGCCAGCCTTTTCCCGCTAATGTACTCGTTTACCGCTTCTTTTCCTTTAGTTTGAATTTCCTGCGGAATGACCAACTCCGAAATTGGCCGGCCTTTTTGTTGTTCTTCGTCAAACCAGGTTTCGTACAGCTTTTTAAAAATCCACTGTGTCCATTTAAAATATTTTGTGTCAGTAGTATTTATCTCGCGGTCCCAATCGTAACTCAAACCAATGGCTTTTATCTGGCGACGGAAATTATCGCAGTTCTTTTGCGTGGTGACCGCCGGATGTGTTCCGGTTTGGATAGCATATTGTTCAGCGGGTAAACCAAAAGCATCGTAACCCATCGGATGCAAAACATTGAATCCTTTCATTCGTTTGTAACGGCTCACAATATCGGTGGCTGTGTATCCTTCGGGATGCCCAACGTGTAACCCGGCTCCCGAAGGATATGGAAACATATCGAGGATGTAATATTTTGGTTTCGAAAAATCGTCCTCGGTTTTAAAAGTCTTGTTGTCCTCCCAGTATTTTTGCCATTTTGGCTCTATCTCTGCGAATTTATATTCCATTTTTTTCGATTGTACAGGATTCAAAAAATTAAGCCGCAAAGATATATAATTTGTTTGAGCTAGCGGTTTCTTGCACATTCAAAACAAAACCGACCCGTAAGTACTGATTTGAGATTAATCACACAATAGAAATTTCAGACTAAGATTTATGCGATTTATCAACATACTGAAAAGCAAGACAATAGCTTCACTTAATTTTCCTAACTTACACCATCTAATTATCAAATTAAGTACAATGAATACTAAAAACAGCAAGTCATTTGTAGAGGATTTTATGGCCTATGTAAGAAGTAAGGACCCAAGACAGCCCGAATTTCACCAGGCTGTTCATGAAGTTGTAGAATCTCTGGCAGATTTTTTAATGGATAATCCACGCTATTTGCACGCGAAAGTGCCCGAAAGGATGTGTGAAGCAGAACGGATTATGCAATTTCGTGTTCCCTGGACCGATGACCGGGGCAATATTCACATCAACCGTGGTTACAGGATTGAAATGAACAGCGCGATTGGCCCATACAAAGGAGGCTTGCGTTTTCACCCAACCGTAAATCAGAGTATCCTGAAATTTTTGGCTTTTGAACAGGTGCTGAAAAACAGCCTGACTTCGTTGCCGATGGGAGGAGGCAAGGGAGGTTCTGATTTCGACCCAAAAAATAAATCGGACAATGAAGTGATGCGGTTTTGCCAAAGTTTCATGACTGAACTGGGAGGCAAGGTTGTTACACTTTCCGACTCCAGCGGCTCAATTCATGATCCGGATGGAATTGATGCCGAAAAGCTGGCTTATGTAATGGAGCTTAAAAATATACATCGTGGAAGAATTCGCGAGTATGCCGAAAAATATAATGCAACCTATCGTGATGGGAAACGCCCGTGGAGTGTAAGTTGCCAACTCGATGATGGCACAGGGCCTTGTTTAAAAATTGACCAAGCTTATATCTCAAAATCCGGGTTGCTTTTTGTCGTTCGGATTTTTTTAGTCTTCAACTAACGGTGACGAAATGACTGCGAAACACCGCTGGAAATAAGGTTCATCCTCATTTTAAATATTCCGATTTAATCTCCAGTCTGATTATCTTTTGGATGAAATTTATTTAAATTCGCCTGAACTTTTTCAGTATTTGTTAAATACCTAACCAATGAGATATCTAATAACACTGGTATTTGTTTTTTCCTGCATACTTTCTCAAGCACAAACCATTCGCGTACTCGATAAAAAAACGGGATTGCCGTTGGACGGGGTAATCGTGAGATCGGCTAACTTCACAACACAAACCGACAAGAATGGTACCGTCAGGCTGGATCAATTTCAAGACCTTGAAGAAATACTTTTTAAACTCTCATCTTACCTCGAACAAACAATAAGCAAGCAAAAGATTGTACAACAGGGCAACACCGTGCAGCTAAGCGAAAACCCTATAAAAATAGACGAAGTAGTAGTTTCGGTAAACCGCTGGGAACAGTCGCGGGCCGAAGTTCCTCAAAGTGTGGTTTCGATACCTGCTGAAGATGTTTTGCATTACAACCCGCAAACCACTGCCGATTTGCTCAGCACAGGTAGCGGAGTGTATATTCAAAAAAGCCAGATGGGTGGCGGAAGTCCGATGATCCGTGGATTTGCAGCTAACCGCTTGCTAATTGTGGTTGATGGAATCCGAATGAACAACGCTATTTACAGAAGCGGAAACCTGCAAAACGTAATCTCGATTGATGCAAACAGCCTTGAAAATACCGAAGTGATTTTGGGGCCGGGCACTGTTATTTACGGAAGCGATGCACTTGGGGGAGTTATGAGCTTCACTACCCTGAAACCTAAACTATCGACACACGAAGGAATTACCCCATCGGGAAAAATAATGACACGTTATTCAAGCGCCAACTTCGAAAAAACATTGCATGCTACAATCAATCTTGGCGGACAGAAGTGGGCAGCACTTGTAAGCAGTACTTACACCGATTTTGACGATTTGAGAATGGGATCGAAAGCGCGTGATGAATACAAACGCCCTGAGTATGTGCTGAAAGACGGCTTCGACGGCGCTGATCATGTAATTCAAAACGATAATGAACTGATACAACGTTACACCGGTTATAGCCAGTTCAATATCCTGGGGAAACTCCGATACCGGCCTTCGGATAAAACCGAACTGATTTTGAGCGCCAACCACTCGCAAACTTCTGATATTCCGCGTTACGACCGATTGATTGTTTACCGGAACGACAAACTTCGTTACGGCGAATGGTATTACGGCCCCCAGGTTTGGTCGATGTTCTGCGGACAATTGGTACTACACCTGAACAGTGTACTGGCCGACAAAATCAACCTGCAAACCGCTTTTCAGAAATATGCCGAAAGCCGTTACGACCGGGCGATCAATAAAGCCGGCAAAAACGGCAGGAAAGAAGATCTATCAATTTATTCGGCCAACCTCGACCTGGCTAAAGGCCTCGACAACCAGAACGAATTCTTTTATGGGGTAGAATCGTATTACAACCTCATCTCTTCCAAAGGAACGGTCTATAATCTGGTTAGCGGAAACACAGAAAGTATTCCTTCGCGTTACCCGGGCGATTCGGATTATGGAAGCCTTGCAGGTTATATTTCGTACAAACACCGCTGGGAAAAACTAATCCTGCAAGCCGGCACCCGCTACACCTTCACCTGGATGAGCGGCGATTTCAGTCAAACTGATTATGGGTTTCCATTTGAAGGTTTCGATATGAAAAACTCGGCGATTATCGGAAATATCGGTTTGGTGTGGCATCCGGCTACCGACTGGCAGATCAACATGGATCTCTCTTCCGGGTTCCGCTCGCCAAATATCGACGATGTAGCGAAAGTATTTGATTCGGAACCCGGAAATGTGATCGTTCCCAATCCCGATCTTGAACCCGAGTACACCCGCACCATCGATATGGAAATCAAGAAAACTTTTGCTGATAAAGCCAGTATCGAAATAGGCGCTTTCTACACCCGTTTGAAAAATGCCATGGTCCGCCGCGATTTTCCTTTAAACGACGGACAGGACTCAATAATGTACGATGGAACCTTAAGTAAAGTGGAAGCGCTGGTGAATGCCGATGCGGCCGATATTTACGGTGGATCGGTGGCTTTCGGATATGTTTTAACAACACACCTGCGTACCAAACACGATTTCACCATCACCAAAGGAAAAGATTCGGATGGGTTTCCGGTTCGGCATGCGCCACCCATCTTTGGAAGTTCGCACCTCATATTTGAAAATAACCGTTGGTTTGCCGATTTGTACCTGATGTACAACGGGGAAATAGCCTACGAAGATCTTGCCCCATCGGAACAGGACAAACCTTACATGTACGCTATCGATAAAAACGGGAACCCTTTTTCACCTGCCTGGTGGACCCTGAATTTGAAAGGGAATTTTAAGGTGGGCAAGCATTTCTTTCTCAGTGGAGGGGTGGAAAACATACTCGATCAGGGATATCGGCCGTATTCGTCGGGAATGGTTTCACCCGGGATAAATTTTGTGATTTCGCTGCTCGTACAGTTCTAAACGTAATTCTCATACAAAAATGCCCGGTTAAATGTAATGGGACTCTGTGCTTGCAGCCTCTAATGGCGATAACAATCGTCAGAAGGTGTTTGTCGACACACGGATATTTCACTTTATAATTTTTATCGAAATCGTTAGATTGCTTTTTCACCTTTCAATGCTCCCTTACTGACAGTAATGTTTTCCATTTTGTTCATGATTTCGGTTACATTTTTGTAAAAATATTTTAATCGAATTTACATTAAGGTGTAACACTAAGTTCACATTTATAATTGACCTTTGCCAACAAATAAATAAGATGTGGGTACGCTAAATTCTTCAGGTAAATATATGGCTTTGCAAATAATTCTTAACCCCTTCACTCGCGCTGTTTATGCTATTATTTTTTATCAAATAATTTAAAATTTAACAAATAACCCAACGCAATGAATTCAAAAAAAAGAAAAAAGAACGATAGTCTGATTTCGAAAAATGGCACCGGGGTTCCTGGCTAATAGTCCTCTCAAAGGTTAGGGGAAGCGCCTCAACTGCAAATATTTAACACCCAGCAATTTGATACTGTCAAAAATATTAAAGCGCTATTGCTATGTCTGATAATAAACATAAAAAACACTATTAAGAACAAAAGCTAAAATTTATTCATGTATGAAAAAACTACTGTTCACTATTGGATTTTTGATTTGGGGCATTAGCAGTTTCGCCCAAAATATCAAGGTCACAGGAAAGGTGGCTGATAACTCCGGGATAACGCTGCCCGGCGTTACCATAATGGAAAAAGGCACCACCAACGGTTCGGTTTCGAATGTTGACGGGATTTACCAAATCCAAGTCAACTCAAACAGTACTTTGCTATTCTCGTTTGTAGGTTACGAAACCAAAGAAGTTGCGGTTGAAGGGAAAAATCAAATCGATGTTACGCTCGAAGAAAGTATGCAGGCCATTGATGAGGTGATGGTTACAGCACTTGGCATTAGCCAGGAGAAGAAATCGATTGGATATGCCACGCAGAAAGTCGATGCCAAAGAAATTACCAGTGTTAATGCGCCAAACATGGGAAACATGTTAAGCGGCCAGGTGGCCGGATTAACTGTGAATACCAAAACCGGTATTTTTCAAAAGCCGGATTTTCTGCTGCGAGGAAAAGCTCCATTAATTGTTGTAGATGAAATCCCGGTGGAGACTGATTTTTTCGACATCTCGTCTAATGATATTGAAAATATTGTGGTTTTAAAAGGCCCGACAGCTTCATCACTTTATGGCTCGCGCGGACGAAACGGGGCCATCCTTATTACCACCAAGAAAGCCCAAAACGAAGGCCTCGAAATTACTGTTTCCAATAACACCATGGTTTCGGCAGGGTTTACCGTTTTCCCTGAAACACAAACTGAATATGGTAACGGCTCGAACGGAAAGTATGAATTCTGGGACGGACAAGATGGCGGGATTTCTGACGGTGACATGATTTGGGGGCCAAAATTTTCGGATAACCTGGATATTCCGCAGTGGAACAGCCCTGTTTACGACAATGTTACCGGTGAAACAATTCCATGGTGGGGCGATGTTTCGGGAACACAATACGACGATAAATCGCGCTACTCAAGAGTTCCAACTCCATGGGAATACCACAATAACCTGAAAGATTTTTTAAGAACAGGCATTATATCAACTACCAATTTTTCGGTTGCTTCAAAAAGCAAAAAATCCTCAACACGCTTTTCAGGCTTTTATCAGTCAGAAAAAGGAAGGGTTCCGAATACCGAATTAAAAACCGGTGGGCTTACTTACAATGCCGTTTACAAATTGGCAGAAACGGTAACCCTCGACACCAAACTTTCATTCAATAAAGTGTATTCGCCCAACTATCCGCGATATGGTTACGGGCCAAAAAACCACATGTACACTATTCTTATCTGGATGGGAGACGACGTGAACGGGCAGGACCTTAAAGAACACTTGTACATTCCTGGCCAGGAAGGTTATCGCCAGGCCAATTACAACTATGCCTGGTACAACAACGTATATTTTGCCGCATACGAGTTAAATCAGAAATACGACCAAAATACTGTAAACGGACAAATTAAACTGAAATGGGACATCACCGGAGACCTGAGCCTTCAGGGAAGAAGTTCGGCTGTATTAAAACATCTTTTCGAAAACAGGGAAAGTCCAAAATCGTATCTGAACTACGGCGACCCGCGCGAAGGCGACTATAAGACCTGGAACTACGACCAGGTGAATGTGGACAATGATGTTTTGCTTTCTTATAAAAAGGACTTCTCTGATAAATTCGGGATGAGCGTGAATGCCGGTGCTTCCATGTTTTACAAAAAATACCAGCAGGAATACAACGCAACCGATGGATTGGTTGCGCCATGGGTTTACAGCCTTAACAACTCGCTCGGAAATGTAAAGGCATCGACTTATTACGAACAACGGGAAACGCGCAGTATTTTTGGCACCTTGACCATGGACATGATAAATACATTCTTTCTAACGCTCACGGCAAGAAACGACTGGTCGTCAACCTTACCCGAATTGAACAACTCGTATTTCTACCCATCTGTTTCGCTGAGTACTTTGGTTTCGAACCTCATCCAACTTCCTGAAGCTTTTGATTATCTGAAAGTTTACGGATCGTGGGCCGAAGTTTCAAGCGATTTATCCCCTTATCAAATTTCGTCGTACTACAATAATGCAGGGATATACGACGGGAACTCAAAAGTTACTTATCCTTCAACCATAATAAATCCAAACATTAAACCAGAAAAGTCGACATCGTTTGAGTTAGGCCTTTCTTCAGTGTTTTTCAAAAACAGGTTAAGTTTTGATTTTACATACTATAATATTGTGGATGAAAACCAGATTATTAACCTGCCAACCTCGGAAGCCAGTGGGTTTGAATCCAGAAAAGTGAATGGGAACCAGTATACTACCAACGGTTTCGAAATAATGTTGAACGCCAATCCTGTTAAAAACAAAAACTTCCGTTGGGATTTAGGTTTAAACTGGTCGGCCAGCGTAAAAAAACTGACGGATATTTATGGCGGAGCTGAAAAATACGGTAACTATTCGCTAAATGAACGTGTTGACAATTACTACTCTACCGGATGGATGAAAACTGCCGATGGCGAATTAATTGTATCCGAATCAACCGGATTACCTACCCGGGATCCATTCCCCCAAATGTTTGGGCACCTTGATCCAAACTGGAGATTCGGGTTGCAAAACCATTTTAAATACAAAAAATTATCGCTCGATGTTGATATCGATGGGGTAGTTGGTGGTGTTATCCGTTCACTTACGATAGAAAAGATGTGGTGGGGTGGCAAACATCCCAATTCGGTGGAGTACCGCGATGCTGAATACGCTGCCGGCCAGCCGGTTTATGTTCCCGTTGCGGTTAATATAGTTAGCGGCGAATTGACCACCGACACCAACGGCAAGGTTATTTCGGATACACGTGTTTACAAATCCAACGAAACCGCCGTTAGCTGGCAAACCTGGAGCCAGAATTATCCATACCGCGCTAAAGTCACCGAAGCCGAAAGTAAAACGTTTGCCAATGTTTTCGACAGAAGTTATGTGAAACTCCGGAAAGCGGCTTTTAACTACGATTTAACCGAACTGGTTAACATCCACGCCTTCAAAAAAATTGAAGCTACAGCTTATGGCTATAACCTTTTAATGTGGAAAAAAGCAGATATCATTGACCCCGATTACGGCGACGATGAAAACCTGCAGGACCCATCAACAAGATATCTTGGGCTGGGATTAACCGTTACATTTTAATGAATGATTGAAATAAAAAGCTTACAAAGATGAAAAAACATATTTTAATATTATTTCTGTTTGTTCTGACACTAAGTTCATGTAAAGATTTAACAGAACTGAACATTAATCCAAACAATGTTCCTGAAACACACCCCCGGCTTCTGCTGACCAACATCGAATGGAATGCTTTCCAGGTAAAAGGTGTTGGGCCGATGTTTGCATCGCGAATGGTACTTCAAACCGATGGCGAAGACGCCAATCAATATTACACCTGGACAAGGGGAGACTTTGGCGTTTATAATAATCTTAGAGATGTTACGAAAATGATAGAAGAAGCCCATCGGATCGAAAGTCCGGCTTATGTTGCCCTTGGCAAATTCTTTCGTGCTTATTATTTCTTCAACCTTACCCTCACTTTTGGCGATGTTCCTTACCGCGACGCGCTGAAAGGTGAAACCGATGAAACTTACACTCCTGTTTACGATACACAAAAAGAAGTATTTACCGGGATTTTACAGGAACTGAAAGAAGCGGAAGAATTACTGGCGAATGATAACAGTATCATTGCAGGCGACATTATCTACAACGGGAACACAGAACAATGGAGAAAATGCGTAAACTCTTTCCGTTTAAAAGTTCTGATTTCCTTGTCGAAAAAAACTTCAGATTCCGATTTAAATGTTAAGACAGCTTTCCAAAACATTTTTGCAAATTCTCCCTTGATTGAATCGAATGCCGACAACGGCCAGTTGCTGTTTGTCGATGAGCTGGGAAGCCGCTACACCGAGTACAACAGCAGCAGTTATGGTTCTGCCCGTTATATGGATTCAACATTTATTCAGCGTCTTCAGGACAGACACGATCCCCGCCTGTTTATTTTCTGCGGGCAAACACGTGTTGCCAAGGAAACAGGTTTGGCTATCAACGACTTTTCTGCTTATGAAGGTGGCGACCCGATTGCACCGTACAACGAGGTAAACCTGAAAGCTGCCGATGGAAAAGTTTCGAAAATAAACCTGAGATATACGACTGACCCGACAACCGAACCCAGTGTATTTATGGGCTACTCAGAACTGGAGCTGATTTTGGCCGAAGCAAGTGTTCGGGGCTGGATTAGTTCCCCTGCAAAAGATCATTACGAAAATGCAGTAAAAGCATCTTTTGGATTTTATAATACCTATGCAGCTGATTATGCCGGTTATGTGGATGAAGCGGCTGCAGAAACCTATTTATCGGAAACACTTGTCGACTTCGCCAATGCCAATACCGATGATGCAAAAATGGAACTGATAATGATGCAGAAATACCTTCTCTCATTCCTGCAGGGCGGCTGGCGAATGTATTTTGACCATTTAAGAACAGGATACCCTGAATTCAGAATTACTGAAGGCGTTACACCTCCGCTGCGCTGGATGTACCCAAACAGCGAATACCAGCAAAACAGTGTAAATGTAACCGATGCAATTACCCGTCAGTTTGGCGAAGGCAATGACAAAACAAGAGTAACTCCCTGGTGGTTACAATAGTTTTTTTTCATAGAAATAGTTATTACAAGGTCTGTTGGTAATCTTGCCGGCAGACCTTTCAATTATCTGCGAAAATGGATCGAAGAAAATTTACAGGTGCATTTTTAGGCGCCACAGCAATAATGATTTCACCCTTTCCCTCAAAAAGCACTACCTTAAAAAAGTTGATAAAAAACAGCAGTACCAGCATACTGAGAGAAAGTCATCGCGGGTTCATCCGACTTTTTCCTGAGAATACCATCCCAGCCTTTGAAGCCGCTGTTAAAACCGGTGCCGACCGGATTGAGATGGATTTAAGACTAAGTTCTGATGGAAAAATGGTGATTGTCCACGACGAAACTGTTGACCGCACCACCAACGGACAAGGTTTTGTCCATAACCTGAGTCTGGATAAATTAAAAAAGCTGGATGCAGGTTCATGGAAATCTTCTGATTTTAAAGGACTGACTATCCCAACCCTGGAGGAGGCTTTTAATGTTGCCAAAGGAAACTGTTTTGTAAATATCGATTTAAAAGATGCCAATGAAACATTTCTCCACGAAAGTAAACTGCATGGTTTATCAGTGGCGGTTTGGGGTGTTCTGGAAGAAAATGATATGTTAACCCTAATTGAGCTTGGCGTGGATTCGATAATGACCGATAATCTTGATTTATTGAATAAGGCCTTGTTGAAAACAACCGTTATAAAGATATTTAATCTCAATAGAATTATTTCTTACATAGTAGTCCCGGGCATTTTTCCCGGAATATTTAAAATCCGCACGCTATTCTGTGGTTAAGACTTCCGGACTTGCTTATAAAAACCGAAATAAAACTCGTGCCAATAATAAAGTTAGATAAACAACGTTTTTAGGCTGAAGGCAGAAAACAATCTTTGAGAGAAGATTTTCATTTATTTAATTCGGTATTGCCTTCAAAGAGGGGTGCAAGGCATCCCTCTTTTTTTAGCCCCTCCCACCTCCCCAAAAGGAAATTAGCACCAGATAAAGTCAAGTTTCAGGGCACAAAGCAAGCGGATACAAAATCAATTCCTATTTTCGGAAAATGAAGAAAATAGAAAACGAAGAAGAATTTCTAAGGCTTTGCGACTGGTGCATCGACCGCGAACCCAAACTCGACGTGGTGATCCGCGAATACGGGTACCCGCCGTTCTGGCACCGCGAGCCCAACTTTGCCACTTTAATTCTTACGATTCTCGAACAACAGGTTTCGCTGGCTGCTGCCAAAGCGGCTTTCCTGAAACTGGTAGAAATGGTAGAGGAAGTTACACCCTTTAACCTTCTTCGGCTTAGCGATGAAGAATTGCGTACCTGCTATTTCAGTCGTCAAAAAATTAGTTATGCCCGTGTGTTGGCTACCGAAATTATTGAGGGAAACCTTAACCTGGAAGAATTGAACAGACTTCCCGAAGATGAGATACGCAAGCGCCTGGCCACGCTAAAAGGCATCGGAAACTGGACTGTAGATATGTACGTATTGATGAGCCTGCACTTTGCCGATATTTTCCCTCCCGGCGACCTGGCTACCATCAAAGCAGTTTACGAACTAAATCTTGTACCGCCTGAACATACCAAAGAAGATATCATTGAATACATGAAGGGCTTTTCGCCTTACCGCTCGGTGGCCACTTATATTTTATGGCATGCCTACATCGAAAAACGCAAACTAACATTGGAATAAGTATTTAGCCTTTTTATATCTTTACCAAAAACCGATGCAGATCAACAATAAAATAACGCCTTTCCTGACCGGTCCTTACCTCTTTTTCGGATTAATCCTTGTTCCCTTTTTATTTTTCTCCTTAAGCAATCATAATGTATCTGGATCAATTATTTCCCTGGCAATTATGTGGTATGTTTTTGGTACTTATTCCGGCATAGAAATCGATGCAGACAAACGTATCTACAAAGCATACAATAAACATTTCGGTCTGTTAAAGTCGGGACAGTGGCATTCGCTCGATAACTTTATTGGCCTTACCCTCGTCCCGATGAAAAGTGTGTACCGGATGTACAGTCGTTCGAACCGCGAAAATACTTCCGAAAACCAGGAATTCAGGATCTACCTGGTAAACAGCGCCAAAAAACCGGCGGTGGAAATTAAGCGTTGCAAAACACTGGAAAGCGGGTTGCAAAGCATCGATGAATTTTCGATTTGGTTAAAGCTTCCGGTGTATTCGGTAAAACACTGATTCATCCCTTTAATATCCTTTTTCATCGCAAGATGTCAAATCTGTTCGCCCGGCTCATATCGTTTCTTCATTTTTTTCGTTATTTATACACGTCAATTTTCAGAAAACAAAAATCATGAAGTCACTACTAAGCATTCTTCTCCTCCTGGTTATGATCAGTCCTGCCGGTGCGCAAGGCAAAAAACGCGACAAGGTAAAGCGTAAATACCGCAGTGTGGAAGCCGTTTCGGCCACGCTACCTTCGGTATTTATCCGTGGCGCCATTTACAACGAAGAATACCATCCTCTTCCCGGCGCTACAATAACTATTGATGGAACTGCCAAAGGAGTAAATACCAACGAAGACGGCGAGTACCTAGTCCAGGGACTGGTTACCGGAACCGCGCGGATCAGGGTGTCGTTTATTGGATACAAAACCCATACTTCGGATATAATTTTGCGCGCCGGGCAAAACGAAAAAAACGTAATGCTGCAACAGGATGACATTCACCTCGAACCAATTTTGGTGAGTGCCCAGAAACGCGAGCAACAAATACTGGACGTTCCCACCGCTATTTCATCGGTGAGCAATAATACGATGACGAATTCACACATTACCGACCTGAGTTTGATGAGTGAGTTTGTACCCGGTTTGTATATCCGCGAACAAGGCGCCAACCTTCCCACTTTTGTGATACGCGGACTCACCAGCGACGAAGTGAGCCCGAGCGCGCAGCCCCGTGTTTCGGTGTATTTTAATAATGTACCCATCAACCGGGCAAGTGGCGCTTCGCTCGAACTATACGATATGGACCGGGTAGAAGTTTTAAAAGGCCCGCAGAATACACTTTTTGGAAGAAGCGCACAAGCCGGGGCCATTCATTTTGTAAGTAAAATGCCCACCAGCGAGTTTGAAGGGACCCTGAGCGCCGGTTTTGGAGAATACGGACAAAAAGAAGTGCGCGGAGCGTTAAACGTACCAATCATTGAAAATAAACTGGCTGTAAGGGCCGCTGGTATTTACAGTGTAATGGATGGCTATGTAAGCAATACCTTTGGCGGCAAGCTTATGGGAAAAGAAACACTGGGGGGACGTTTTTCAGCACGCTATCACCCCGCCTGGAACCACCACATCGACCTGGCGCTGAACTACCAGAAAGACCAGACTCCTGGCATTGCATTTATGAGCCCTGTCTTTCCGAACACCGAGGGGGTTGCAGATATATTCAGCGGAGTTGCCTCGCACGAGCAGGGCGCTTACCTCGGAACAGGAAAACAGATTTTTGATGCCATACTCAACTATAAATTCTATATCAACGAGCATAATTACTGGTCGTCACTAACTTCATACCGCAGCACTCAATCGAATGCCCGATGGGATGGCGACGGGACCGCTTCGGCAGCTATCGACATGTCAGAAGACGGCGGCGCAACCCAATTCTACCAGGAAATCAGGGGCAATTTCTCGAATGCCAGGATGAACGGCGTGATGGGTGCCGGTTACTGGTGGGAAAAGGCCGATCAACGCTACTGGTTTTCGCCCAACGAGCAAAACCTGGCCAGCCTGATGCTCCTCCCCGAACCCAGGCCCGTAACTCCCGACGGACAGCCAGTGGTAATTCCATTTGTACCTGCCAATCCCGAAGCCGGAATCGAAGACCCAATTATTTTGCCAACCAATCACCAGGAAGATAATTACAGCCGGGCCAACAACATGGCCGCCGAAGCTTTTCTGGATGTGAGTTACCAGCTTACCCGGAAATTCTTTGTTTCGGGTGGTATGCGCGCCGTGTACGACCGTTACAAACTAAATAACCAGGCCGACTTTGTGGGTGGCGATCCGTCAGGGCTTGGAGTGCTGTCGGGTAATTATCCGAATGTGTTTTTCCGGCCCGGCGACGAACAGTCCATCAGCAAAAACACTTTGTCGTTTACCTGGAGGGGCGGGCTAAAATACCGGATCAGCGAGTACGGGAACATTTATGCCAACTATTCGCGCGGACGCAGGCCAAATGTATTGCAGTTTACTTCTACCGGCGAAAAAGAAGTGTTGGATGCCGAGGTGCTCGACAACTTCGAGCTGGGTTTTAAGGCCGATTTTCTCAACCGTGTTTTTCTGGATATAAACGGATTTTACCAGTTGTACAAGAATTTCCAAACCCAGGCTTGGGTAGCCGGTCCCGAAAACGGCGAATTCAACCTGCTTTTTAAAGACAGTGGAAAAGCCACCGCCTATGGCGCCGAAGCCAGTATTCGTGCAGCCGTGCTCGAAAAACTCGATATTTTTGCCAACTATGCCTGGCTGGTTACTTCGTTCGATTCGACAGATGTTGACGGAATGACACAGGCATATGCAGGAAACGTTTTCAGGCTGGCGCCCGAGCAGAGTTTTAATGTCGGGTTATATGCGCACGTTCACATCCTGCCAACCATTCAACTTTTTATAACCCCTTCCTATTCCTGGAAATCGCATATGTTTTTTGAAGACGCCAACACTCCCGGACTGGAACAGGATGCTTACGGCTTGCTCAACATCAACGGCGGACTGGAGTTTGATAAACCCAACATCATTTTCTCGGTTTGGTCCAGTAATGTTCTTGATCAGGATTACGCCACCAGCGGCGGAAACACCGGCGCCCTGTTTGGCGTGCCTACTTTTGTGCCCGGGCCACCGCGAATGATCGGGACTAAACTAACCTGGAACTTTGGTGAAAAGGAAAAACGGCGGTCGAGGACAATGAATTAATAAAATTGCGGTATAACCTGAGGCGATATTAATTTACTGGCTTATCTTACCCGCTAAATTAAAAATGTAATTTATTAAGACGAATATGAACAAGGAAACGTTAGAAACGGACGATTATTTAGCCAACCACTATATCCATAAAAGCAATTGGTTACGCGCGGCAGTTCTGGGCGCCAACGACGGGATATTATCCACTGCGAGTATCGCTATCGGGGTTGCTGCCGCAAGTGCATCGCGTGAACCGGTTGTGTTGGCAGCGTTGGCCGGACTGGTAGCCGGCGCCTTATCGATGGCCGCCGGTGAATATGTTTCGGTTAGCTCGCAAACCGATGTTGAGACAGCAGATATTGAGCGTGAAAAGGAAGAACTGATAGATATGCCTGAGCTTGAATTGCAACGATTGGCAGAAATATATGAAAAGAGAGGCTTGCAAAAAGAAACCGCGATGACCGTGGCAAAAGAGCTGTCGGAAAAGGACGCGCTGGCGGCACACATCAGGGACGAACTCGGCATCAACGAAATCAACAGGGCCAACCCGATTCAGGCCGCCTTGGCTTCGGGTGCAGCCTTTACCGCCGGTGGCATCCTACCCCTGATCGTGACCTTATTTTTCCCAGTCAAAAATATGGAGTACGCCTTGTATACTTCTGCCTTGTTTTTCCTGATTGTGTTGGGAGCGCTGGCTGCAAAAACAGGGGGTTCGAGTATTAATAAAGCGGTTATCCGTATTACTTTCTGGGGAACGGTTGCCATGGGATTGACCGCTTTGGTTGGGTATCTTTTTAATGTACAGGTTGGCTAAAACCCTTAAGGATGTTTCATTCATGTCTGATATTTATATCTATTTTGCCCATACAGGGCTTATCTCCGGATGTTATAGTTCTTCGTGTAAATATCCCACCGCTGCTGCCAAAAATAATTGGATTTAATAGGGCAAAACCTAATCATAAGGTGCAACGCGCGGAAAATATGTGTAGATTTATAGAACAATAAACAAACATAAGGTACAGGGCACCGATACCTTATTCATTCTTTTGCACTAATGTTTCGGAGCTCTGCTCCTTTATCTACAACGGAAAATTTGTATCTATAAATATCTTGCAGCGCTGCTGCTTAAAAATGATCGGGTTTAATAGAGCAAAACGAAAACAAAAGGTACAACGCGCCGATACCCCATAAACCAATGGTTCCTATAAATATCCCAACGCGCTGCTGCTCAAAAATAATTGGATTTAATAGGGCAAAACCTAATCATAAGGTGCAACGCACCGAAAATATGTGTAGATTTATAGAACAATAAACAAAACACAAGGTGCAGCGCACCGGTAACCTTTCAAATAATAATAAAATGGCAAATACCTACACACAAGCCTATTTTCACCTGGTGTTTTCGCCCAAAAACCGCAATGCCTTAATCGACAAAACCTGGTCTGATGAATTATGAGCTAAAAATATTTCGCAGCTCTTCTGCTAATAACCTGACCTCGCAAAACAGCCTGCAAAACAAGGGATAACCTGATCTTCAGCCAACTCGTTGACGTAAACTATCAGATATCTTCGTTTTAGTTTCTGCACATAAAAATAGTCTGATAAACCCGGGTTCGCCCCGGGATTTTTATTTATACAGCTTTTCGGTCCCTTGTTTGGGTAATTCGTAATAATATATTCTGTTTGAGAAGTTGTCGTAGAATTGCTAATTCGCACCGGTAAAGGGCTAATCTCATTTAAAAACAAATTCACCCGATGTCTGTCAGTTGACAGATCATCGGGTGAATCGCTTATGGCTTGCGGCTATGCGTCCGCCTCTATTTTATTCCTTCCAGTCGATCATTCTTCCGGGAGTCCATGGAGCGCCAATTTTATTGAGCTCGGTCTCGATGGCCGGGATATCGGTTTCCACAATGCGTTTCAGTGTATTGAGTACCGGAGGGAATTCTTCTTTTAAAATTTCGTAATTCTGTTTTTCGCTGGTGGTAATTCCACTGGTCGACCCCATGTGCGTGTAGGTAATATTACTCAACCGGGTATTCAGCGAAACTTCGGCCGGCGGCACTTCTTCGGCGCTGGCCTTGGCTTTTAAACCGTTCATTTTAAAGTTAAGTTCTTCGAGTTCAACTCCCAATGCACGGGCTTTGTTCATCAGGTCCTGGCTGGCGCCCGGAGTCGAGTAAATCGCCTGCTTGATGTTTTCAACCTTGCTGCTGGCCTCGCCAATCAGCCGGCCAGTGCCAACCACGGCAATGGCCAGTTTTTGCACTTTTTTGGCAAACTCAACATTTTCCTTGTAATCGGCAGCCGGCAAAGTTGTATTGTCCAGTTTTCTACAGGTAAATTCAACCGGATCGACAAGGTTTGTCAGTTCGCCTTCGTGCCACAATTGCATACCCACTTTGTAGGCGCCGGGCATTACCAAAATACCCCCGCCGCCGCCATAACGACGGCCACGGCCACGGCCACCCTCTGCTACCGGGCTAAAACTTCCATTCACGCTTGCAGTTGTTGGCATGGCATAACGCAAATCCCAGTTGATGCGGTTCAGGCCTTTTGATGGCGATGCGGTTAACTGACGGACTACATTGTTATCGGCATCGTAAATGGTAAAGATCAAATGCGATTTTTCCTGTTTTTCTTCCAGTTCAAGCTCTCTCCAGGTGGGTTGTGGAATGGGTTCGCCGGCTTCGAAAAGCTTTTTCTCCTGTTCTTTGCGCAACTGTGCTTTTGTTTTTGGAACTTCTTTCAGATAATATGTAAAAGTTGCCCCAAAACCAGGATTATCCGAAGTAAAATAGGTACTTCCCTGGTTGCTTTTCCCACTGGTCTGTACAAACATCATGGCATCTTTTATCGGCAGAATAGCTGCCTTTTCATCCTTCATTTCTTCCGAGATTTCGCGCAAGGGGCTGTAGTCGTCAAGAATGTAAAAACCGCGTCCGAAGGTGGCGATAACCAAATCGCTTTCGCGTTGTTGCATCACGATATCCATTACCGGGATTGTAGGAAGGCCCGATTTTAGTTGCACCCAGTTGGCGCCGTTGTCTATGGTAAAGAAAATGCCAAATTCGGTACCTGCAAAAAGCAGTTCTGGACGTTTGTAATCCTGAATGACCGTGTGCACCGAACCATTTTCAGGAAGGTTGCCGCTGATAGAAACCCATGTTTTTCCTTTGTCGGAGCTTTTAAATACGTAAGGTTTAAAATCATCACGCTTCAGGTTATCAAAAGTGGCGTAAACCACGTTCTCATCAAACTGATCGGCTTGAATATCGCTCACGTAGGTATATTCAGGAACACCGGGGAATGATTTTACCTGGCTCCAGTTTTTACCGCCATCTTCAGTTACCGAAATCACTCCGTCGTCGGTTCCGGCATACAGCAAACCTGCTTTTAACGGCGATTCATTTAAAGCCACGATGGTTCCCCACTGCGAGGTTGACACGTCTTTTGCCACAGCATCAGCCGGCCAGTATTTCCCCATCACCGGGAAAGAGTTACGGTCGACCTGTGCAGTAAGGTCGTCGCTTATTACTTCCCAGGTATCTCCACGATCTTCGCTACGGAAAACCTTGTTGGCAGCCATGTATAAACGGGTTGGTTTGTGCGGACTAACAAACAACGGTGTGTTCCAGTTCCATTTGTAGGTAAGTTCGCCTTTGCGTTCGGTAGGGCGAATATCAATGCGTTCGCCGCTTTTTTTATCATATCTCACCACGTTTCCGTATTGCGATTCGCTGTAAACGATATCGGGATTATCGGTTTCAACTGCCGACCAGAAACCATCGCCGCCGGTGGTAACAAACCACTCGTCGTTAATCACGCCACTTCGGCTGGTTGTCATCGACGGGCCACCCATCGAATTGTTGTCCTGGGTTCCCCCATACACATAGTAAAAAGGTTCCGTGTTGTCGACAACCACGCGATAGAATTGTGTAACAGGCAGGTTTTCCTTAAAATCAAAGGTTGCCCCGGCATCCCAGGTTTCGTAGATTCCGCCATCGCCACCGATCATGTAATGTTCGGTATCTTTTGGATCAATCCAAATGGCATGATCATCAACGTGGCGGCCATTGGTACTGATGGTTGTCCAGGTTTTGCCACCATCGATGGTAAAACGTGAAACCGTTTCGGTGGAATATACTTTATCGACATTAACAGGGTCGCAAACAATTTCGTTGTAATACTGACCGCTTGAATGATAGTCGCTCATTTTATTCCAGCTTTCGCCTTTGTCGGTCGAGCGGAAAAAACCGCCTTTGTCATCGGCAGCTTCCATAATCAGGTACACGTAATTCGAATTCACCGGCGACACCGCAATTCCCATTCCACCTAAATCAACTCCGGGCAAACCTTTGGTAACCTTTCTCCAGTTTTCGCCCCCATCGGTACTTTTATACACGGCCGATTCAGGTCCGCCACCAATTTTGGTGAACGATGTCCTGCGACGTTGTTCCGAAGTGGCGTACATAATATCGGGATTGCATGGATCGATGACCACGTTGTTCACCCCGGTATTTTCACTAATTTCCAATACCTTATTCCAGGTTTCGCCACCATCGGTACTTTTATACAAACCACGTTCGCCGCCAGGGCCCCATGCCGATCCTTCGGCTGCTACAAAAACCACATTCGAATTTCGCGGGTCGATCACGATCCCGCCAATTTGCCGGCTTTCTTTCAGCCCCATGTTTTTGAATGATTTTCCGCCGTCGAGCGACTTATAAACGCCGTCGCCATACCCGAGTGCGCGTTGGTGGTTGTTTTCGCCTGTACCCACCCAAACCACATTGGCGTTGTTCGGATCGAGTTTTACCACACCAATCGAATACGAACCGTAGTTATCAAAAATGGGTTTCCAGGTAGTTCCGTTGTTTTCGGTTTTCCAAACGTTGCCACTGGCTACACCCACGTAATATTCTTTGGTGTTTTCGGGATTTACCGCAAAATCGGCAATTCGGCCGCTGGCCCAGGCGGGGCCAATGCTGCGCCATTTTAATCCACTAACCAAATCCGAATTCACAAAGGCTTTGGGTTCGTCCTTTTTATCCTCTTTTTTCTTTTGGGCAAAACCTACCGTGGAGGAAATAAGCACGGCAAGCATGAACAGTGCAAGCTTTTTCATAAAGTAATATTTGAATTAAAAATTATTCACGTTGGTTCAGGTTTCGAAAAGTGTTAATCGATCATGAAACATTGGTATAGGTTGAAGCTGCTGAATATAACAAAAATCCGGTATTGAAAACAAGATAAATGTCAATAAAGCAAAAATCAGAAAAGGTCTCATAAACGCAAAAATGGCGCATCGTTGGATGCGCCATTCTATGAATACTTATATTTTTTGTTTTTGCCTAAAAATTCAATACATCTTTCAGGTTTTTGTATCCTGTTTTACTGACTTTCAGTTTGGTTTTATCATGAAGAATAACTATGTACGATTCCTTTTCGTACTGCTGAATCTCGGCAATTTCGTTCACTTTAACAATGTACGAACGGTGTATACGCACAAAGTCGTTCGGGTTGAGCGAGGTTTCGAAATACTTCATGGTTTTTTGCTTCATCCAGCGACCTTCGTTGGTGTAGATCATCACATAGTCGTCCATCGACTCGATGTAACGTACCGCATCGATCGGGGCAATGTGGATTTTGTTTCTGTCTTTTACCACGATCCGGTCGAGGTACTCTTCGCGTGGAAATTCGCCCAGTTTTTCGATTACGTCCGATTCTTTTCCTTCTTTCTGAATCCGGGCGATGACCTTTGCCACGGCTTCTTCCAAACGGTCGCGTGAATATGGTTTCAGGAGATAATCCACCGCGTTATATTCAAAAGCCTTCAGCGCATATTGATCGTATGCCGTAGCAAAAATAATCTGTGGTTTGTGCTCCAGTAATTCGAGCATTTCGAAACCCGTGATCTTGGGCATCTGTATGTCGAGAAAAACAAGATCGGGTTTTAGTTCGTTGATCATTTTTACGCCTTCGAAACCGTTTTCACATTCAGCGATCAGTTCGATGCCTTCGATATCGTTCAGAAATGATTTCATCAGATGGCGAGCCAGCTCTTCATCTTCCACTATTATGGTCCGCAATGTTTCATTCATTGTTTTTTGGATTTTGAGGAATAGTTAATGTTACGGTAAATTCGTTGTTCGTATTTTCAATTTTCATTAAATGCGGGTTGGCATAAATAACCTGAAGACGGTCGCGGATATTCCGCAAACCAATGCCCTCGCCTTTTTTGCTCATCACATTTTTATCGTAAGTATTGCTGATACTAACCACCAAATGGTTTTCGATATATTTGCAATGCGTGATCACATCCACTGCTTCGGTGGCTTCGTACACCCCGTATTTAATGGCGTTCTCGTACAAAGGTTGAAGGATCATGTTTGGGATTTCAGCGTTCAAACACGCCTCTTCGATAGCAAAAACCGGGTTGAGTTTTCTCCCGAAACGCACTTTTTCAATGCTCAGGTATAACTTGTTGTTTTCGAGTTCCTGTTTAAACGATACTTTCTCGTGTTGGTCGTGTTTTAGCGAATAGCGCATCAATTGCGAAAGATTGATCACCATCTCCTGGGCACGTGCCGGGTCGGTCATGGTCAGCGACGAAATGCTGTTTAAACTATTAAACAAAAAATGTGGATTAATCTGCGATTTCAGAGCCTGAAGTTCAGCTTCCTTCACCAATGCCTTTAAATGTGTTTCGTCCTTTACTTTATCTTTGAATGCGTAATAATAGTTAACTGCATAAAAGAAAATCACAAAAGCAACATACATGGCGTAGCCAGCCACAGCGCGGTTAAACACGGTTTGTCCGAGCCATTCCTCAGTGTTGGGGTGAAATATTTTAATGATCACCACTCCGATGTACATCCATAAAAAAACGATGATGGTTGCAGCAATCAGATGAGCCAGAATAATTCGAAGCACACCAGAATCTTCGAGAGTACTGAATTTGATTACATACCAAATCGCAGCGCCGATTACTGCATACAGGATAATAAACGCAAAAATTTCGATCATAGCCCTTTCAACCGGCACACCGTTCACCAGGGTGGCAATCAAAACAACCACCGTGGAAGCCACGAGCCAAAATATGCCGTAGCCAACACTCAGTCTCGGATTGGTAAAGAAAGGGTGGCGAAAATCCATTGTTACATGTATTTTATTTCGACGCCCCCGAAAGCTGCAAAACCTTTAATAATGAGGGTCTTCGACGGATCGGTTATAATGTGGTTAATCGAAGAACCGCGTTTATCGGTAAATGCGCCAAAAACAGCAGTGACCTCGTTTTTAACGGTCCAGTCGGGCGGAACTTTAAAACCCGCGCCGCCAAATAGTGTGAGACAGTCGATTACAGCACCGTGTTCAGAAAGCCTGGCCTGACGAAGGTCATACTCCGTTCCGCCAAAAACTGAACTGGTTTTACCTCCCATAAAATTTTGAGAATCAATGTACACTTCGCGACCACCAAAAATTACAAAATCATCGAAAAAATTATGGTTGCTGCTGGTGTGTCCGGCTTCAAATATAAGTGGCTCTTTTTTATTTTTTCCGCCTTGCGTAACAAGAAGTACTACACCCACGCCAACAATTAGCATGGGCCAGCCAATTCCTTTCAGTTCGGGAGGAATATTTGTGATTTCGGGAAGAAGGAAAAAACCACCTATAACGATAAGTATCGTTCCTGTTGTTTTGTTGCCGCCAATAATCGAGAAAATCCCGATACCTATCAATAGCATTTGCCACGAGATCAGGATATCGTCCCAGAATTTCGGGATCAGGTTCAATCGTTCAAGTATCCAAAGACTGCCCACGACAATCATGAATACTCCAAAATAAACCCTTTTATTCGATGAATGCATTTTTTCCATTTCTGTATTTTTTCGGTTTCAAATATCGAATCCCACTTCTAATAATATTGTCAGCAATCGGTAAATTTCCTTTAATTATCGGTGTAAGCATTCAAAATATGTGTGCTACAATGGCAATTCCAACCCCAATTAACAAAAGTGGCAGGAGCAAAAAGAATACGGCTCCCGAAAATACGAAAAGCCCCGGCAATAAAAATATGCCTCCGATAATAAGTAACACCAATCCGGATGAACGTCTGCCTGCCATCAAAACCAGCCCGACCAAAATCAGAACCATCTGCCACGAAAAGACAATGTGGGCCAAACCTCCAAATACTTTTCCAACGGGAGCAAAAATATGATTGATATGAAAAAACGGAAAGCCGTATAAGAATCCCGTTTGTTTTACTATCCATAATACTCCGATTACGATCAGAACAATAGCTAATCCATTTCTTGTTTGATCTTTGTTTGATAACTGTTCCCGGTCGATTCGTTCCATGATTTGTTTCCTTAAATTAGCGAATCAAATGTAACAAACCCTTTTGACAAACAGGATTAACATTCGGTTAACATCAGGTATGTGTCGGTAAAACACGATGATTTTGAAAAAAGAAAATGATGCTGCTCTTGATTGGAATTGTGGTAGAAATAAAAAAGCAGGAGAAATTCCCGCTTTTATTTTATTGTTTGCTTTGTTCTTTTGCCCACGAATCGCGAAGAGCAACCGTACGATTAAAAACCGGTTTATTGGGTGTTGAATCGGGATCCATATTAAAGTAACCCAAACGCTCGAACTGGAAATGATCGAAGGGTTTCGAATCTTTCACAAATGGTTCGAGATAACAATCAGGCAGAACTTTTAACGAACCGGGGTTCATGAAATCTTTAAAGTCAACATCCTCGTGTCCCGAAGGATCTTCATCGTTAAACAAACGGTCGTACATGCGCACCTCCGATTTAACAGCATGCGCGGCAGAAACCCAGTGCAAGGTAGCTTTAACTTTTCTGCCGTCGGGCGAATTTCCGCCTTTCGAGGCTGGATCGTAGGTACAATGTAATTCAACAATCTCTCCGTTTTCGTCTTTGATTACATCGGTGCAGGCAATAAAATATGCATAACGCAGACGTACTTCCCTGCCCGGACCTAAGCGGAAAAACTTGTGTGGCGGATCTTCCATAAAATCGTCGCGTTCAATATAAAGTTCACGGCTAAAAGGTACTTTTCGTGTTCCGGCCGATTCATCTTCCGGGTTATTTATAGCATCCAATTCTTCTGTTTGTCCTTCCGGATAATTGGTAATTACCACTTTCAAGGGGTTAATAACCCCCATTACACGTTGTGCAGTTCTATTTAAATGTTCGCGCACACTAAATTCGAGCAGCGAAACATCGATCATTCCATCTACTTTGGTAACGCCAATCTTATCAGAGAAATTACGGATCGACTCGGGTGTATAACCCCGGCGGCGCAAACCCGAAATGGTGGGCATCCTTGGATCGTCCCAACCATTTACGTGATTATCTTTAACCAGTTCGAGCAATTTACGCTTGCTCATAACGGTGTAGGTCAGGTTTAAACGGGCAAATTCAATTTGTCGCGGACGGTAATCGGACTCTTGCAACTGATCAACAAACCAGTCGTACAACGGACGATGCACTTCAAATTCCAAGGTGCAAATCGAATGAGTGATGCCTTCCCAAAAATCGCACTGACCGTGTGCATAATCATACATCGGGTAAATACACCATTTGTCGCCTGTGCGATGATGATGCGCTTTCATTATCCGGTACATAATTGGGTCGCGCATGTGCATATTTGGCGAAGCCATGTCAATTTTTGCGCGTAAAACTTTCTCTCCTTCGTTAAATTCACCGGCAGTCATCCGGGCAAATAAGTCGAGGTTTTCTTCTACCGAACGTGTTCGGAAGGGACTTTCGACACCCGGTTTTTGAGGGGTTCCACGCTGCTGGCTGATGGTTTCTGCATCCTGATCATCTACATATGCTTTTCCTTCTTTTACCAGTTGAATTGCAAACTCGTGGAGTTTTGGAAAAAAATCGGAGGCATAATACAAACGGTCTTCCCAGTCGAAACCCAGCCACCGAACATCTTCCATTATCGAATCGACATATTCAGTTTCTTCTTTCGATGGGTTGGTGTCGTCGAAACGCAGGTTGGTTTTCCCGCCGTATCGTTCGGCCAATCCGAAATTCAAACAAATCGACTTGGCGTGCCCAATGTGTAAATAGCCGTTTGGTTCGGGAGGGAAGCGGGTGTGCACCCTGCCATCGTTTTTTCCTGCTGCCAGATCAGCATCGATCTGCATGTGGATAAAATTCGATTTCTTTTGAGGATCAGCAGCTGTAATTGTTTTATTTTGAACCATATTTTTTTTTGAATTAACCCCTGTAAATTAAGGGGACAAAATTAAAAAATGATTCGTTAGAAAGGCGAAGACCTCCCCAAATTATTACTTTTGTTTCAATTTTTTAATTATCAATGGGAATTATCGAAATTGAAGGAATGAAATTTTATGCCTACCACGGGCATTTTGCAGCCGAGCAGGTGGTTGGGAATTATTTTGAAGTGAACATTCGTATCGAAACGGATTGTGGTAAAGCTGCCCAAAGCGACGCGTTGGAAGATGCGCTAAATTACCAATCGGTATACGAAACCATAAAAGAAGTGATGCAGGTTAAATCGGCCCTGCTCGAACATGTGGCTAAACGAATACTAGATGCATTATACCTGCGTTTTCCCGTAATCGGAAAGACCCGATTAAAAATTTCGAAATTAAATCCTCCAATGGGTGGCGAAATTGAAAAAGTGAGCGTTACGCTGGAACGCTAAATTTCAGATTCATTTTCAATTTTTAGCGCTTTTCGCGGGGTCCCGGAATTCGGTAACTAAAACCCAAGCTGATAAAATTATCGATGGCCAACTCATTTATTCCAATACCACCTGAAATATCTGCCTGTAAATTAGGTAAATCAAATAAATGACTCCTGCATCCAGCAAGTGAATTGCTTCATCCCGGTTCGGAATCAAGCCATACGGTTCAATAAACATTCCGAGTTTATTTGTCGGTTAAACCCCATTGAAACAGAATAAAACCAGGCAACTGCATCCGAGTTTCCATCCCATTCAGCACCAAGGTTGTACCCACAAGTCAATTTATCTGACAATGATTGAGATAAAGCCAAACGCAAACCTGTAGCAGTGTGATCAGTTTTATATCTGTCATCCGCCGTAAACGGGAAAACCTGATTAGCCAGAACGGCTATTCCAGGCTTCGGGCCATCCTCATCTAAAATCTTATATTTTACTCCGGGAAACAACCCACCCAAACCACTAATTGTCATAGGTTCATCCAAAGAGTAATCAACCCGTTCTCCCAGATATTCAATACCCAGACGTAATTCCAGCGTTTTCAGTAAGCCATAACGCAATAAGGTTGAGTTAAAAGCATAATCGACATAACTTACCTCACCAATTTTATTTAGCTCCCTTACAAAAGCTGTCTCAATTTGCAGGCTTCCGTGTGGCACCACTTCAGCCGATTCTGTTTGGTCGGGCCGGCCGGTTATCATTTTTCGGGATACCCCTCTTACGCAAGAGCCCAAAAAGACGCTGCGAAAAGGACGATAAGAAGCAGGTAATTTCTCATCTTCAATAAAGGTGTAAAAATGTATTTTGGTTTAAAATCCTTTTTATTTCATCCTATTTTGATGTTACTAAATATTTAACTGCCAGTACAAAACTGACTATTGTTGAATTATTCAAACAAATATTTCGTATTTTCGAAAAGTCAATTAAAACCGTTAAACAATGTTTCTAAATACTAACGCATTAAACGAAGGCGCAAATCAGGAAAAACACGAAGAAGGTCGAAAAAGGGAATTGCGCGAAGGGAACAACCCAAAGGAAATTGCGGGCCACAGGCCGGCCACATCACACAGCAATGCCCGGTGGCAGGATTTGCGGAAATAATTCTAGTTTATAGTTGAGTGTTGCAAGAACTATAAAATTTTATATTTTTGCACACCTGATTTAGGGTTCCTTGGCCGAGTGGTTAGGCAGCGGTCTGCAAAACCGTGTACGGCGGTTCGAATCCGCCAGGAACCTCAATACAAAGAGAATGGTTTTGTTACTATTCTCTTTTTTCATGCTCTTTTTTGATCAACTTTTTAATAGCTATTGTACTCAAACAAAAAATACTTTTTCCATATTTGTGTTCATGAAGTTTTTGAAGATCCTTCTGCTTTCTCCGCTGGCTCTGCTGCGCCTGTTCCTAACTATCCTCTCATCAGGACTTATTTCATCTCTTGGTTTTGTTTGGTTGAAATTGTTTGGTCAGAGCCGTGGTCTTCAACGCATCACGATGAGTAGCTGGGGGAAATCGGTTCTGTTTTCGTGCGGAGTTAAAATTGACCGCAATGAATTGCCTAAATTCAATAATTACATTCTGATGCCCAACCATCGAAGTTACCTCGATATTTTTATTGTTTCGGGTTATACGCCGTCGGCAATGGTTGCCAAAGCTGAACTCAGTAGCTGGCCATTTCTTGGAATGGCAATGAAAGTTGCCGGGGTTATTGCGGTGAACAGAAAAGATACGCGGAGCCTGATCAGTACAATGGTAAAAATCAAAGATTCAGTTTCAAAGGGAATTCCTGTAGCTTTGTTTCCTGAGGGTACTACTTACAAAGGCCCTTTAACAAAAAAGTTCAAATCAGGTAGTTTCAAAATTGCTGCCGATTCCGGAATTCCTGTAATTCCAATGGCCATCGAATACCGTGATAAAAACGATGCCTGGGTGGATGACGATAAATTTGTTCCCCATTTTTTCCGGCAAATGGGAAAACCAATTACACATGTTACTGTTCGTTACGGCGAACCACTAATCGATTCCGACTACAAGAAACTAAGATCAGCTACCAAAGCATATATCGAAAAAATGTTGCTTGAAATACAGAAAGGCTGATTACTTTTTTTTGTATTTAAACCAGTAGTAAACGGGTATCCCCGACAAAGCGGTGAACAGTGCAACTGTTGATTCTACAGGACGTTCGAAATAAGTTAGCACCAACATACCTACTCCCGTAACAATGAAAATAATATGTACAAATGGATAGCCGGGTAAACGAATAACACTTTTCCCCTGCCTTCGCAACCGTATAGCACCAGCTACCGCTAACACGGGAAAAATACCAAGAGAGAAACCCATGTAAGTCAAAATCTGCTCAAAAGTGCCGGAAAGCACCAGGATAATAGCAATTATTGCCTGAAGAAAGATAGCATTCACAGGTACTTTCTTACGGGGATCGATTCTGGCAATGGATTTAAAAAACAAGCCATCTTGCGCCATCTTATAATACACTCGCGGCCCCAGTATTATAAATGCACTTAACGACGAAAAAAGTGCAAACGAAATCAGTATCGAAATTACTTTTTCAGCCACCTTTCCAAACGCAAAACCTGCAGCAAGACCAGCTACTTCGGGCTCGTTTCTCATTTCGCCAGGCGGAACTGCGTACACAAAAAACAGGTTTAGCAAAACATACAAAACTATAACTGTAAGTGTTGAAATAAGTAACGAACGGGGAATGACTTTTTGTGGAGAACGAATTTCAGAACCAATATAAGTAGCTGAATTCCAGCCACTGTAAGCGAACATAATAAACATGAGTGAAAGACCGATCGCTTTCCAGTTTTCGAAACCAAAATCGAAAGATCGATCGACATGCAGGTTTTTTAAACTTCCTTCGCCCACAGAAAATCCGGCAACGATTAATCCTACAACCAACAAAATTTTTATAAGCGTTAACCCATTCTGCACTTTCGCCCCAATGGCCAATCCTTTGGCATGAATCAGGCTAAAAACCAGAATCACCAGAATGGCTAAAATCCGGTTAAATGATTCAACACTGATAACTCCATGTAACCAAAGCCAGCTTTGAATATCGGGAAAAGCCCAGCACAGATATTTGCTAAAACCTATGGCAGAAGCCGCGATAGGTGCCGAAAAACCGACAATGAGCGACAACCAGCCACTTAAAAATCCGAGTAGCGGGTTAAATAACTTTGAAATAAAAACATACTCACCGCCCGCGTCAGGGAAAGCAGCGCCCAATTCGCCAAAAGCCAGCGCACCACACAACGAAATAAGACCACCTAAAATCCACAACACGAGCATCACAACCGGGTCTCCGAGAAAACCCAAAACATAGCCCGTAGTAGTAAAAATACCGGCGCCAATAATATTGGCTATTACAATATTTGTAACAGAAAAAAGTCCAAGTTGTCGTTGAAGTTTATGATTATGCCCTGTCAAGCTCAGTTTATTTGGCAGCCTTTTTATAACTAATGGAAATTCCAGCCCGGCTTTTTTTGTCGACTGTCGTTTCGTAGTTGCTCAGACTTTCGATGTATTCAAGAAAATCATTAATTCCATTCGTCCTCATTGCGGTATTATGAGCCGTAAAACAGCCTCCCACAACCAATTTTGGATCCATGGCAATAAAGTAGTTTTTGTACCAGTACTTATCAGCATCGCTAAAAACAAAATCGTACATTCCTTCCAGTTGAGGTACCAACTCGTGTGCGTCGGCAAGCCTAACATCGATGAAATCAGAAACACCCGCTTTTTTAAAGTTTGCCTGTGCCTCAAGGTAACGTCGTTTGTCAATTTCGATCGTGATCAGTTTTCCTCCTGTTTTGCTTAATGCCCAGGCCATCCAAATTGCTGAATGCCCGGTTGAAGTGCCAATTTCCACCGCGCGGGTGTATTTGTTTTTCACAATAATATCGTAGAGCAATTTCCCATCAGAAATCGGAACATTCATGTCGCGCCAGTTATTTGAATTTTCTTCCAAAAAAGCTTTTACCCTTTTATCAAAATCGTTTTCCACTTTTGGATATTGGGCCCTGGCTGAAAAAGAGAGTAAACTTACCAGTAGTATTATAGCAAAATTTTGTTTCATAGAAGGTGGATTAAGTCCTATAAAGTTATACAATTTCAGCAAACTTTTGCACATCAGGAAATTGTTCCTTCACTCACGAATTTTGTTGAAAGTTGGAATTTGGAAATGTGAATATTTTCAAATAAATACTTAAAAAAGTTAAATGATAAAAGTCATTTTTGTTCGCTTTCAAAATTGATTATCTTTGTAGCGCATTTGGGATTCATCCCATATTGTGTGTTTGGGGGTTAACATTTAGGAAGGAGACTGATGAGTCTCCTTCTTTCTTTCCAACCTCTCATTATCAAATACTTCCAAGAAACATATTTGTACGGCACGGGAAAAGCCATCATTCTGCCCTGTTAAAATTGAATAGGTGATACTGGGTACAAGAGGTGTACATAAACGGTATTTAATACTAACGGAACGAAATTAGCAGACAATTGAGGGCGCCAACCTGGGAATAGCCGAAATGCGTGGAGGATGATATTTTGGAAGTTTTTCTACATTTACGCTGAAATTAAGTATACAAATTATGAGAATAGCAGAAATTCATACCGCCAAAGGGGTAATGAAAGTTAAGTTCTACGAAGAAGATGCTCCGGGAGCAGTTAGTAATTTTATCAAGTTATCGGAATCGGGATTTTATGATGGGCTGTCATTTCACCGGGTAATTCCAAACTTTGTAATTCAGGGAGGCTGCCCTGACGGAACCGGCGCAGGCGGGCCTGGTTATACTATCGATTGCGAACTGGATGGGAACAATCAGTACCACGACCGCGGTGTATTATCCATGGCACATGCCGGCCGTAATACCGGCGGCTCACAGTTTTTTATTTGTCACAACCGTGAAAACACTCAGCATCTCGATCGTCATCACACATGTTTTGGCAAAGTGTATGATGGAATCGACGTAATCGACAAGATCCGTCAGGGAGATGTAATTGAAAAAATAGTGATTACCGAAGAATAAAACCCGGTATCAACCAAGGAAAAGGGAAATCAAACATTTCCCTTTTTTTATGTTCATGCCCGATATCTTTTTGATTATCAGAAACAAGATAACAAAAACAAGAAAGTTCTGAACGCCGGAACTGTTTCATAAACAGTCATGCAGCATTTTAAAGTAAAAAAATCAGGTTAAGCTATTGCAAATGTCAATCCGAACCTATTTATTTGTTCAATCAACGCTGAATTTATTCGGCTCGTTTATAAAAAAAGGATAACAAGACATCCTGCATTTTGAATAGCTAATTTACAAATACTTAACTGTTAACAAATGACAAGTAGCAAACCCAGGGTAATTAAAGATTATAACAAACTGGATAAAGAATTACAGCAACAGATCAAGTTGATTTATGCTGATGGTTTTGCCGATAACCTGATCCATTTTTTTGATAAGAACGGACAAAAGATTACGGTACTTCCGTTCGAAACCGAAGACAAATATTATATGTTGCGCATGACCGAGAACGAAGCCGTTGCCCTGGTTGACGAAGATGAGGATTACGATGATGATGGCTTCCTGAAAGACGAGGTAAAACAGGAATATGTAGATAAGTATTCGGAACTCGACCACATTGCCGAACAGATGAATGAAGAGGAAGAAGATGATGATGAGGCAGATGCGGACGATGTCGACGACGATGATGAAGCAGATAACGACGATGATTTTTAAAATAACGAAAGGCTGGTTAAACCAGCCTTTTTTCTTTGTGTACTGAAAATATATCCGGATTAAAGGATTCTATCCCAAAAGCGATTTTACCTTGGCCGAAATATCCTTTCCATCGGCCTGACCTGCCAGTTTCTTACTTGCCACTCCCATAACTTTTCCCATGTCTTTCATCGAAACTGCTCCCGTTTCAGCGATTATTGCTTTCACGGCGGCAGTTAGTTCCTCGTCCGACATTTTTACCGGAAGGTAAGTTTCGAAAACAGCAACCTGAGCCATTTCCTGTTCATACAAATCCATTCGTCCCTGTTCTTTAAACAAAGTGGCCGAATCGCTTCCCTGTTTGGCTAGTTTAGCAATAATTTTCAGCGATTCCTTATCGCTGAGTTCTGCACCTGCACCTTTTTCTGAACGCGCTTCCAACATCACTTTTTTTATTCCGCGCAGTGCTTCCAGTTTCTCCTTTTCACGGGCTTTCATTGCCTCTTTCAGGTCGTTGCTGATTTGATCGAATAATGTCATGGTTTCTGTTTTAGTCTACTTTATCGTGTAAATAACTGTTTCTATCCGAAATCTGGTTGTTTCGGGTTACGCTGTATTTCGACAGGTTCTTCTGGTATTTCGGATCGTTCATTCGTATTTGCCGACGTTTGTAGGCAGGCGTTTTATCGAGGTTATCCATATCCTCGTCGCTAAGATTCGAAAAATCGTTCATGTTTAAAAGCCCGCCGTGTTTGCTGCGTTCACGCGTAGTGTTCGGATACAGGTTTTCAAATTCAATGTCTTCCTTTTGTTTCTCTTTTTGAATATCGAATTCAAAGGTTTTCTGATTTGTATTAACCTGTTGATCCTGATTGGCATTTGATCCGTCGTTCTGAGTTTCGTGGCCAATTGATGTGCTTAAAACTACCCGTTCGGCCTTCTGTTCATTTTCAGAAAGATGCGAAAGAATGCTGTTCGAAAAACCAGTTGCAATTACGGTAACCGAAAGCTCTTCGTCGAGGTTTTCGTCGAAACCATTTCCCCAAATCATATCGGCATCAAAACCTGCTTTATTCTGCACATAATCGGTAATCTTTCCCACTTCGGCCATAGTAACTTCGCGCTCGCCCGAAGTAATATGAATCAGCACATTACGCGCTCCGCGAATATCGTTATTATTTAAAAGAGGCGAGTTTAATGCCAGCTCAACTGCTTCCTCTGCCCGGTTCTCACCAACGGCCACACCGGTCCCCATCAAGGCATGTCCGCTTTTGCGCATTACCGTTTCCACATCGGCAAAGTCAACATTAATGTACCCGGGTACTGTAATAATTTCAGCAATCCCGCGGGCTGCGGTGGCCAGTATATTATCGGCTCGCGAGAAAGCCTCTGAAATTCCAAAATCGCCATACATTTCGCGAATTCGTTCGTTATTGATCACCAACAGCGAATCGACATACTGTTCGAGTTCTTTTATTCCCTCGTACGCCTGTTTTACACGACGTCGCCCTTCGTTGCGAAAAGGAATGGTAACAATGGCCACGGTAAGGTAACCTTCTTCGTGACAGGCCTGCGCAATTACAGGCGCACCGCCAGTGCCGGTCCCACCACCCATTCCGGCAGTGATAAATACCATTTTCGTGTTTTGCGAGAGTGCCTTTTTCACATCATCGATGTTTTCGAGGGCAGCCTGCTTGCCCACTTCGGGTTTGTTGCCTGCCCCCCGACCTTCGGTAAGTGTTGAACCCAACTGAACCCTGGCCCTGATCGGGCTGTTTTCCATTGCCTGGGCATCGGTGTTGCAGATCAGGTAGTCCACATCGCGAATGCCCTGCCCGTACATATGGTTTACAGCGTTTCCGCCGCCACCACCTACACCCACAATTTTTATGGCTGCACCCGGCGATTCATCAAATTTAAAATCCTCCAATTTCTCCATCATCTCATCCATTTTTTAGGGTTACTTCTGCTTAATCCATACTCTGGTCGTCCTCATCAAATAATTTACCCAAACCAAAGTTTTTAAAAAACCAGTTGTCGACATTCGACTCTGTTACCGGTTGATCTTTTCTCTTCTTCTCCTTTTTCTCCCTTTTTTCCTTCTTATCTTTTCGAAGAAAGCTGTTTCCAGCCGGAGGCCGAACAATGATCGTTTCTTCAGGTTCGGTTGAAACAGCTACCGGTTCATTAACCGGCCCGTCGTCGAACTGAAACGAAGCAAAATCATCAGAATCCGGTTTTGACGGTTTATCTTCCAAATCAAATTTCTGCGTTTCCTTTTTAGGTTGAAGTACCCGATTTGGATTGGTCTCGAAACCTGTAGCCAAAATTGTAACACTGATCCGGTCGCCCAAATTTTCGTCGTATCCATTTCCCCAGATAATATCGGCCTGCTGACCAGCCTTTTCCTGAAGGGTTTCGATAATTTCACCAATTTCCCCGATACGGATTTCTTCGCTCCCTGAAATGATATTCAGTAAAATATTTTTTGTTCCGTAAATATCGTTGCTGTCGAGTAACGGCGATTCGAGGGCTTCATGTACCGCATCCATCGCCCGACCTTCGCCAACGGCAAAACCAGTACCCATAATAAACACCTCGCTTTTGTGCATCACTGTGTGCACGTCGGTGTAATCGATGTTTACATTACCGTGAACCGTTATGATTTCGGCAACACCTTTCACCGCTATTGAAATAATATTGTCGGCCATTTTAAAAGCCTGACTGGCAGGCAGGTCGCCATAAATATTATGTAGGCGGTCGTTGCTGATTACCAGCATACTATCCACATATTCCTTTAGTTTTCGGATACCTTCCTGAGCCTGATCGTAACGCTTTTTCCCTTCGGCAGGCGATGGAATGGTTACTACGGCAATGGTGAGCACATCGAGTTCGCGGGCAAGGCTGGCAATTACCGGTGCGGCTCCGGTTCCGGTACCGCCACCCATTCCTGCGGCGATAAACAGCATTTTGGTATTGTCTTGTAACACTTTTTTAAGATCCTCGTAGTTCTCGCGGGCAGCTTCTTCCCCCATTTCGGGCTTATTGCCGGCTCCCCTACCTTCGGTTAACGTTACCCCGAGCTGAAGTTTCACCGGTACCGGGCTATTCTCCAGCGCCTGCGCATCGGTATTACATATAATGTAGTCAACCCCTTTTATGCCTTCTTCGAACATATGATTGACCGCATTACAACCTGCCCCTCCAACACCAATTACTTTAATGATGGATGAAGTTGCTTTTGGAAATTGAAAGTTTACGAATTCTTCGGCCATATCGTGTTTTTTTAATTTAACTCTGCATCTGAATTATCGGTATCAAATAAATTAAGTGCTCCCTGTACCACGTCTTTAAATAGCGGAGCAAAACGTCGTTCCTTTGCTTTTTTGCTTCGTCCATGCGTGTTTCCGGCGCCGGAATCAGCCGAACTTAAAACAAGTTTTAAGGCGCCCAGCGCACTTAGCAATTCGCTGTTCTGAAATTCTTCGCGCCGGTTTACCGGATGGATTACTGCGTGTGCCTTACGTGCATCCATGGCTGTTTTAAATTTTAGCAGCGAAATAATGTTTTCAAGATTCGATGTTCCCCCGGTTATAACAATGCCCGATCCCAGGTTTTCTTCAATACCCGAACGCCTGATTTCGGCATGAACACATTCGATTATCTCTTCTAAACGTGCCTGGATAATGTAAGCCAAACTTTTAAACGAAATGTCGCGGGGTTCCCAACCATTTTCCCCGGCAATGGTCACCACTTTTTGGTCGTCGGCAAAATCGCCCATGGCTTGTCCGTATTTTACTTTTAAGAGTTCTGCTTTTTTCAGGAAAATCGAACAGCCTTCTTTAATATCGTTGCTTACTACTTCGCCCCCAAATGGGACTACTGCGGTATGTTTCAACACATTATCCTGGAAAACAGCCAGATTTGTTGTGCCTGCCCCAAAATCGGCAACAATCACTCCCACTTCCTTTTCTTCGGTTGATAGTACCGCTTCTGAAACCGCCAGCGACGCGTGAATAAGTTCACCCAGCTCTACTCCTACTTTTTTCAGCACCAGCCTGATGTTATTCAGATAAACTTCAGGAACCACTATAAGTTTAAAACGTGCATCCAACTTTTGCCCGGTGCTTCCCACAGGTTTTTCCACTTCGTTTTCATCGTCGATTATATACGAAGCCGGGATCACTTTTACTACCTTGTAATCTTGCTGAATGCTAACATTACGCGCTTCTTCCATCAATCTTTCCACGTCGCGTGCAGTAACAAAACCTTCGCCCGAAGTTAGTGCGGTACATTGGTAATCGATAGTGCGCATTTTTGAACCGGCCATAATCACGTCCACTGTATTGATCTCTTCATCAAATTGCCCAGCCAGATTTTCGAGCAAAGCGGTAATGGCGTCAGCCGCCTCGTCGATGTTAAAGATAACACCTCGTTTTATGCCTTTTGAAGGCATTTTCGACAATCCCAAAATTTCCATTTTGCCCAATTCCGTGAGCTTTCCGGCAAGCGCCACCAGTTTTGATGTGCCCAGATCGATAACTACCGAAAAATTTTGTTTTGAAGCCATGATTACCGTCGTTTTGCTATTACCTGATTCTTATATTTTATACTTATTGTCTTGTATTTGTTCCAGTTGTTTTTTGCGAGTACCTCTTTGTAAAAGGCTTTCATATTTCTGAACTTCTCCTGATAATTATCTACAGTACCCAATTCGATGAGGTGATTTCCGATAAGTGGAGTCAGGATCACTTCGCCATCATCGGTAATATGAACCTGCTCGATTTGCGCCGACCAGAATTCGTCTGATTCGATAAAACGGATGCAGGGCAGCAACTCAGTTCTCGCAAACTCTTCCTTAACTGCGCCCGTGGCCACCAATACGTGTGGCGGCGAAGCAGTCGACACCGGAAATCGATGGCCGGTATCGTCGAGATAATAACTTTCTTTTGCTGTGATCACTCTTAACAAAGGTTCGCGGTGTTTCACTTTTACGGTCAGGATCCCTTTGTAATTCCCATCGTCACGCGCAACTACTTTAAAAACCTCCGCATTTTTCACCGACTCGTTTTTCTCAACCAGCGCTTCAAGTTTTGCAGCATTTACCTGGTCAAAAGCCTTCCCAATAATATCCTTGTCGGCTGCCAAAACAATTTTCCGAACCACTTCCTTATCGATCGTGATTTTATCGTCGGGGTTGTATTCAATTTCGATGTTTTTGAAGGTCGCGTGGCTATACTCCAGCGAAGTAAATGCCAGTGTTACCGCTACAAAAAGCAACAGTAAAACAATCCCTCCTATTTTCGAAAGTTTCTTAAACACCCTTTGTTTTATTTAATATTTCGACAATTGGTTTTACCATGCGGTCGATATCTCCGGCTCCCATGGTCAGTATAATTTCATTCTGGTCGTCTTCAACGCATTCAATAATTTCTTCTTTTGGCAAAAGTTTTTTGTCCTGCAACTTCATCCGTTCCAAAATCGTATTTGACGACACTCCGGGAATCGCTTCCTCGCGCGCCGGGTACAAAGGCATCAAAATGGCTGAGTCGAGCAAATCAAGACTGGCGGCAAATTCATCGGCAAAATCGCGGGTCCGCGAATACAAATGTGGCTGGAATATTCCAGTGATCCGTTTCCCTTTGTAAAGTGCCCGAACCGACGTGATAAAGGCTTTTAACTCTTCAGGATGATGTGCGTAATCATCGATATATATTTTATTTTCTGAGCGAAAATGTACATCAAAACGGCGTGCAACTCCCAAATAATCTTCAATTCCGGTTTTAATGGCATCGGGGGCAATTCCCGCCAGCCATGCCAGTGCAGCCGCGCCCACTGCATTCTCTACATTTACCAAACCCGGATAATTCATCCGGCAGTTGGCAATAATCCCATCAGGCGTTTTTAAATCGAAAAGGTAAGAACCATCTTCAAGCCGAAGGTTGACAGTTTGAAAATCGGCTTCCTCTTTTAATGCATAAGAAAACACTTCTGCAGAGGTTTTAGCGGTATTCAGCCCTACCCCTTTTTTAAGGACCAGTTTTCCTCCCGGTCGAATTTGCGAGATAAATTTCTCAAACGATTCTTCGATATGCGCTTTGTCGCCGTAAATATCAAGGTGATCGGCATCGAGCGAAGTAACAAGCGCCAACTGGGGTTGCAAATGCAGGAACGAACGGTCGAACTCATCCGCTTCGGCCACTATCCATGGCGAATCGTCTTTGGGAAGCAAAAGATTGCTCCCAAAGTTTTTTGAAATACCACCTAAAAAGGCCCCGCAGCCTTGCGGGGTTTTATTCAGAATATTAGCCACCATGGTACTGGTGGTAGTTTTTCCATGCGTTCCGGCTACGGCAATCCCGCTTTTTTCGTTGGCGATCATTCCCAAAACCTTCGCCCGTTTGAATAAACTAATCGGCTGACTTTTAAACCAGTTCAATTCGTGGTGATCTTCGGGCAGTGCCGGTGTGTAAACGGCAATGGTTTCTGCCGGGTTCCACTTCGACGGAATTTTGCGGATATCGTCCTCAAAGTGAACATCAATCCCTTCCTCTTGCAGGGCATCGGTAAGTGCTGTTGGTGTGCGATCGTAGCCCGCCACATTTTTGCCCATAAACTTAAAATAGCGGGCCAGCGCGCTCATCCCAATTCCTCCAATTCCGAGGAAATATACATTCCTTATTTTCTCGATGCTCTTCATTTTACTAATTTCTCAACTTCATCAACAATTGTATTCGTGGCTTCGGGCCTTGCCATATCTTTTATTTTTTCTGATAGCCTCTCACACATTTCATGATCCTGAACAGTTGCAAATGCCAGTGGGAAAAGGCGTTCATCTATTTCATTATCACGAACCATTAAAGCCGCATCTTTTTCAACGAGCGCCATGGCATTTTTAGTCTGATGATCTTCAGCAACATTTGGCGACGGCACCAAAACCGATGCTTTTGCTACCAGGCAAAGTTCGGAGATTGTGCCCGCGCCAGCCCGCGAAATCACCAAATCGGCTGCTGCATATGCCAAATCCATTTCCATAATAAACTTATGTATTTGCAGGTTGGCGGGTTTTGTATCTTTCAGTTCATCGATAATACGATCGTAATAAAGACCGCCGGTTTGCCAGATCACTTCAACCCCGGATTTGGCTATACGCTGAATATTTTTTAATACCGATTGATTGATGGATTGCGCACCCAGGCTTCCGCCCACAATCAGGATCACTTTTCCTTTTCCTTTCAGACCAAAAAAGTCAAGCGCCGTTTTCCGGTCAATTTTCCGGACCAGGTTTTCGCGCACAGGGTTTCCGGTGTGTACAATTTTTTCTGGCGGGAAAAAACGCTCCATGTTATCGTAAGCCACGCAAATGGTTTTTACTTTTTTACTGAGCATTTTATTGGTAATCCCCGCGTACGAATTTTGTTCCTGAATTAAAGTTGGTACCCCTTTCCCGGCAGCAGCCCGCAAGAGTGGTCCACTGGCATAACCTCCCACTCCAACCGCTATGTCGGGCTTAAAATTTTTAACGATTTTTCGGGCCATCAACGAACTCTGCATCAGTTTCTTAAAAAAAACAATCATCTTCAGGCTTGGTTTTCGCGGAAAGCCCACCACCGGTAATCCAATAATTTCATATCCCGCGGCGGGAACTTTCTCCATTTCCATTCGGCCCAGTGCACCCACAAACAAAATTTTAGCATCCGGGTTCCGGCGCCTGATTTCATTGGCGATGGCCAATGCCGGGAAAATGTGTCCCCCGGTTCCACCTCCACTTATAATGACCCTATTTATCTTTTTTTGACTCATTCTCTATTTCATAATCTTCGTCGGGCGCCTTTATCATTACCGGTTGGTCCACGGCTTCGCGGTTCACCTGGTTCTGGTAACTGACACTTAATATACAGCCAAACGAAATGGCTGTGAACAACATGGCGGTCCCCCCGTAACTAACCCAGGGCAGCGGTTGTCCGGTAACTGGCAGGGCGCCGCTTGAAACTCCAATATTTATCATCGCCTGGTAAACCAGTATCATTGTTAACCCAACCACCATAAAAGCCGGAAACGTTCGCGTGGCCCGCCGGACAATCGTCACTCCCCTGAAAAAAAAGATCAGGTACAGGAAAATAACTCCCACCCCAATAATCAATCCGTACTCTTCAACGATGATGGCAAAAATAAAGTCGTTGTACGCCGCTGCCATATAATTGCTCACATCCGAATGACCCGGGCCTTTCCCGAATATTCCGCCCGAATAAATGGCCAGTTTGGCGTAGTCGGCCTGTGTAATTCCGTTTTCAGAATTTGGATCGCCATGGATAAAACGATCGATACGGCCTTTTATGGTAGCCACACGAGCGGGCGGGTCTTCCATCAAGCCGGCACCAACATACATGAGTGCAACAAAAGCAATACCGGCGGCCAGTAGCAGCAACATATATTTCATCGGGATCCTTCCAATAAACATCATCGTCATGATGGTGGCAAAAAGCAGGGCTGAGGTTGAAAAATCGGATAAGGATATCAGGAAACATACCACAGCAGTGGGTATGATTATTCCTTTGAAAGCAAGATAAAGTTCGTGCGTAGTTTTTTGCTTTTTGCCTAATACTTTGGCCGTGTACAATATGAGTGAGATTTTGGCCAATTCGGCGGGTTGAAACGAAAGTGGCCCCAAGGGCAGGGTACGCCCACTTCCCTGAATAATATGGGTGAACTTAAGCGCCACTGCCAACATCAGCAAGGCAATGCTTGCGTATAAGGCCAGGTTAGCAACCATCGAGTAAATCTTCACCGGAAAAACATTTACCATCAGCACCATAAGCCCAAACCCGAGTCCAAGAAAAACTGTGTGCCTAACCAGATAAATCCAGGTTCTGCCCCCGGCTACGCGATAGGCCAAAGCGCCGGTAGCGCTGTACACTATCAGCAGCGAAAGCAGCGACAAGAGGATCAATACCGCCCAGATTACCCGGTCGCCTTTTAATATTTTTCCAAAGGAAAAATCCATTATAAATTTCTTACTTGTTCTTTAAACTGACGTCCACGGTCTTCGTAATTCTCAAAAAGATCGAAGCTGGCACAGGCCGGCGAAAGCAAAACGGTGTCGCCGTTGCGTGCCAGGTAATACGATGCTTTAACAGCTTCTTCCATACTTGAGGTTTCCACAATACTGGCCACACAGTCGGCAAAGGCTTCCTTAATTTTCGCATTATTCTTTCCTAAACAAACAATGGCTTTTACCTTGTTGGTAACCAGGCCCTTGAGCATCGAGTAATCGTTGCCCTTATCCACACCGCCAACAATCCAGACTATTGGTTTGTGAACACTTTCGAGAGCGTACCAGCTCGAATTCACGTTGGTAGCCTTCGAATCGTTGATAAATTCGATTCCGTGTACTTTCAGAAAACGTTCGAGGCGGTGTTCCACGCCTTTAAAATCGGAAAGACTTTCTCTTAATTGCTCGTTACGAATCTGAAACACCATGCTGGCAATGCCTGCCGCCATGCTGTTGTACGAGTTGTGTTTTCCCTCTAAAGATAAATCCAGAATAGACATGCTGAATTGGTTTTGATTTAAATTGATAATTATCCGGTTCTCTTGTACTCCTGCCCCGGGGTTTGCCGGTGTTCCCAACCCAAAAGGAACCTTAACAGAAGCAATTTCTCTTTTATTCATTTCCTGTTTAATTACTTCATCGTCGGCGCAATAGATGAAATAATCGGCGTTTGTTTGATTTTGAAGAACCCTGAACTTGGAGTCGACATAGTTTTGCATTTGATAGCCGTAACGATCCAGATGATCGGGAGTAATGTTGAGCAGAACTGCCACATCGGCTTTAAATTCGTACATCCCGTCCAACTGAAAACTGCTAAGTTCGATCACATAAACTTCGTGCTGTTCTCCGGCTACCTGCCATGCAAAACTTTTACCTACGTTTCCGGCCAGTCCCACGTTCAAACCTGCACTTTTCAGAATGTGATAAGTAAGCAACGTCGTGGTGGTTTTTCCGTTACTGCCAGTAATGCAAATTGTTTTAGCGTTGGTGTAACGACCTGCAAATTCAATTTCAGAAATAACCGGTGTTCCTTGTTCCTTTAGTTTTACAATCAACGGAGCAGTATCCGGTATTCCGGGGCTTTTTACCACCAGTTCGGCATTCAGAATATAAGCTTCGGTATGTTTGCCTTCTTCAAAATCAATATTTTTGGTTGACAGGACTTCCTTGTACTTGTCCTTAATTTTTCCAAGATCAGATACAAAGACCGCATGGCCCTGCATCTGAGCCAGGATGGCTGCACCCACCCCGCTCTCGCCTGCACCTAATATTGCGATCCGTTTTTCCACTTCTACCTCATTTTTAATGTTGCCACAGTTATCACTGCCAGAATGATCCCGACGATCCAGAACCGTGTAACGATTTTGGGCTCGGGAAAACCTTTTTTCTGAAAGTGATGGTGGATCGGGCTCATCAGGAAAACCCGGCGGCCTTCACCATATTTGCGTTTGGTATATTTGAAATACGACACCTGGATTACTACCGACAGATTCTCGATCAGGAAAATGCCGCACAAAAGCGGGATCAGGAATTCCTTGCGAATGATAATCGCAAACACTGCCAGGATTCCGCCGAGAGCCAGGCTTCCGGTATCGCCCATAAAAACCTGTGCCGGATACGAGTTGTACCACAAAAAGCCAACAG
>WOYV01000128.1 GCA_011620585.1 Draconibacterium sp. | reverse complement strand
TATTTTTAAGTAATATTGCACAATTAAATAACCTAAGACCAAGTGGCCGAATTTGAACTGGCAAATACAATTAATTTTTTAGATCATATTTCGCTTGACTGTGTCATTTTCGGGTTTCACGAAAACGACCTGAAAGTACTCGTGCTTCATTATAAGTCGACAAAAGAATATGCCTTACCGGGTGGATTTATGCGTTTTGATGAATCGCTGGAAGATGCTGCAAAACGTGTGCTTCAACAACGTACAGGCCTCGACAACATTTTCCTGAAACAATTTAAGGTTTTTAGTGATTTGGAACGGGCAAAAACCAATCCTGCTGTTCAGGATTTGGTTGCTGCCGGATTAGACATTGATACAGCATTTTTTGATAAACGGTTTATTTCGGTTGGGTTTTATGCTTTGGTAGAATATACCAAAGTTAATCCGATGCCTGATGAACTATCGGATACTTGTGAATGGGTCAGTTTAAGCAGTAGTCTCAAATTAATGCTTGACCATAATATGATTGTTGAGAAAGCACTTGATGTTTTACGTCAGCAGTTGAATACCCAGCCCATCGGATATAATCTGCTTCCTGAAAAATTTACGATGCCCGAATTACAAAAATTGTATGAAACCATTCTTGGGAAAAAACTCGATCGGCGTAATTTCCAACGCAAGATATTATCGTATAACATTCTGAATAAACTGGAAGAACGCCGTACCGGTGGAGCGTACAAGTCGCCATTTCTGTATGAGTTCAATCTCGAAAATTACCAAAAAGCGCTGAATAACGGGTTAAACAGTGGCTGGTAAAAAAATGCAGACCGGGCATCCAATCTGCATTTTTTATTGCATCAACTAAAGCATTTTCCGTCCTTCCCGGTCCGGGTCATTCATAACCTCACAAACATCGTTTAACACCATGACTTCACCATTTTCGACAGTGAATTTTGGCCACGATGGCATTGTTTCGCAATTCGGATCGCCGGTACGCATAAAACTCAGCAAGGCATCCGACATTTTTTCTGAAAGCTTTCTCGGACGGGCACCTCCGCCGGTATGTGTCAGCATCAGATCGGTATTGTAGAACCAGAAACAAATATCGAGACAGTGGAACGCGCGCATACGGTTATTAAACAACGGCGGCTCCCAACCAAACCAGGCAACATAAACCGGTGCCGGTTGATTTATTTTAGCAGTTGCAGTACTCACAACACCCTGCCTGTTGCTCGAAACCAAAGTCATAATCTCAATTGGTTTTTTACCGGGGAAAACTTTAGCATAAGCATCGTACACTTCAGAAGCCTTATCTCCCAATCCACCTCTAAAACCAGCTCTTTCCTTTAACATTTCCTTGGCTTCATCAGCAGTAATCTTTTCCAGTTCGGGCTTGGTACGCGCTGCTCCCCACTCGTGGAATGTGCTGCAAATGAGCATGGGCACATTGGATGCTACTCCATTTGCTTCGCTGTAAAAGGTTCCTTTCGGGATGTTCACTCCGTCGGCAACAGGTGCAAATCCCATTCGCATCCCACTTCCGGCATTTTCCTCTGCAAATTTCTGACTAGCCTTATTTGCCAGTAAAATGTATTCTTTCCAAGGCATTTCCTGTAATTTGTCAATCTCCGAAGGTTTCAAACCTGCTTCTTTCAGAATATATCCCCCTAATTTTTGTGACATTTCCTGATCCATTGCCTGGGTGGAAGAACCGCTCAAAGGAACTGCCTTATGCACCAAACCAGCAGCGCTTGGCATGGCAGCAACCACACAGACTTTTGCGCCGCCGCCGGATTGTCCCATTATGGTCACGTTCCCCGGATCGCCGCCAAAGTTGGCAATGTTCTCTTTTACCCACTCCAGTGCAGCAACCATATCCAGGGCCCCCACATTGCCTGAGTCCTTATACTTTTCGCCACCAACACCCGAAAGATCGGAGAAACCAATTGGTCCAAGTCGGTGATTAATCGATACAAAAACGATATCTCCTTTTCTGCTCAGGCTTTCGCCATCATATCCATCCTGTTCAATTCCGTTTCCGTTGGTGTAACCTCCACCATGCAACCACACAATTACCGGGCGTTTTTTATCGTCGATGGCCGGTGTCCACACGTTGAGTTTTAAACAATCTTCACTTACATCGTCATAGTTCCAATGGTCGACAAACGAAGCATAAGCGTTGGCGTACCGATTGTCCATAATCTGGGGAGCAGTATTTCCCCACCACACTGTTGGCAGAATATCGTTCCAGGGTCCAGGTTTCTGAGGTGGCATAAAACGGTTTTTACCTCCTGTATCAGCGCCATATGGAATGCCACGAAACTGGGTTATTCCACGAAGGATAAATCCTTTCACTTTTCCGTAGACTGTGTCGGCTATCGCAATATCATCGCCAATAAACAATATCTGCTCGTCGTCGTTAGCAGCTTCCGTAGCAGCGGGCGCTGCACATGATGAAATAGGTAGCATCGAGGCAACACCGATTCCGGCGGCTCCGGCTCCCATTGTCTGAAAAAAATCTCTTCTGTTTGTTTTCATCTCGTTTGGTTTTAGTTGAAAATTTACTATTTAAAAATCTTTTATTCTTGGTTATTAACATATTACTGATCGCACCGCCAGAGTTTAGGCAGGAATTTATAATACAACAGATGACGCCAGGTTACAAAATCGTGTGCACCGTCGCCTCCGATGTAATATTTGTGTTTAATATTTTTCTCTTCCAATGTTTTATGCAACTGAGCTTGTCGTGAACCAGGAGTGGTTTCGTATGTTCCGGCCCCAAC
The DNA here is from genome assembly GCA_011620585.1 of Draconibacterium sp. GTDB lineage: Bacteria > Bacteroidota > Bacteroidia > Bacteroidales > Prolixibacteraceae > Draconibacterium. The sequence goes on along the minus strand of WOYV01000128.1, from coordinate 171 downwards.
AAACAAATAATCGATTTTATCATTCAGTTTTGGATCATCCAGAACTCCCGGCATCAGGTCGAATGATTCGGCAGCGCTTAAAATCCCGACCGATCCAAAAACATTGAGGTTATTCATCCCGATAATTTGTGCATGTCGTCCTCCCATCGACAATCCTGAAATTGCCCGGTG
>WOYV01000052.1 GCA_011620585.1 Draconibacterium sp. | reverse complement strand
TGGGATATGGAGGGTTAAGAACCTATCTTACGGAATTGGGGCAGAAGTATCGTCCGAAAATTAGAGCCATACCCGGAGCAGCCGAAAAAGATAAAGGAAGCCATAACTTTTCAGGAAAATTAATGGGGGTAAATATATCAGGATATAAATTATAACATTATGACAACAGAAATTTCAAAAATAAGACAAATAGCCGCATGGGTAATTGCAGGCTTATTAACAGCACAATATTTATATAGTGCAAGTGGAAAATTATTCCTTCATCCCGAACAAATGGAACAAATGCACTTAGCCGATTGGCGAATTATTATTGCCTTTGGTGAAATTGTATCTGCCTTATTGTTCCTGTTCCCAAAAACAAATAAATTTGGAACTTTACTATTGAGTTCTTACATGGGGGGCGCTATTATCATTCACATGACAGCTGGTATGAGCCTTGCACTGCCAGTGGTTGTTCTTCTTTTTATATGGGTAGGTTTCTATTTAAGAAATCCCGAATTTTTTAAACTAAAATAAAAATGTCTATCGAAGAAGAAATTAATGGAAGGTTTCGGAATGAATACCACAAGGGACTTATCAATTTGATTTATACTGTCAAATTGTTAAGTTATGAGTTTCATAAATCCCTTAAAGCACACGGACTTGCCGAACAGCAGTACAACGTTTTAAGGATACTTCGTGGTTTTCGTTCCGAAACACCTCTTTCTATTGGTTTTATAAAACAGCGAATGCTTGACAAAGATTCGGATGTAAGCCGAATTGTTGACAGACTTTTTGAAAAAGGATTGCTTAGCCGGAAGGAAAATCCGGACGACAGGCGGCAAAAATCTGTCGAAATTACAACAAAGGGCTTGGAATTATTGGATAAGATGTTCAATTGTGAACAGAAAGCAGATACTTTATTGAAAAATTTACCGATGGACGAAGTTAAACAATTGAACTACTTGTTAAATAAAATAAGAGAGAAGAAAGAATAATGCGCATGGTGGTAACACGCGGTCATAAAACATTGGGGGTAAAATGGTTATTAGGGTATCTGTTCTCGACTTAAAATTCATTGTGCCTTGATAGTGGGTAGCTCCCCGTAATCCTACATTTCATGCCGCCAAACCGTAGGCAACAATCCCCTTACTGGTCGTAAAACAGTTGAGTTTTTCTGCTAACGTTTTGCTAATTGTAAATTAAAAATAGAAAATTACAAAATATATAAAAACCAATAAATCAAACAATTAGCTTAGAATTTAGTTGAAAGTGTAAAAAAAAGACAGACACAGCAGACTGATACTGGCACTCAGTTGGCTGGCGCACGAAGATAAAATCTACTTTTGTATGATGAAAAAGACAGTAAAATAATGATTATTAAAGACATGTATGAAGACTAAATTCTTTATGATAAGGAAAAACCAATTTACCAATATCGGATTACTTCGGTATTGTCTTGTTGGGAAGTCTAAATTCAATAAACAAGGTTATAAAGGCATACATTACTTTTTGGTTTTGATAATTACGGGGTTTCTTTCTATCCCCGTTTCGGCCGAACCGAATGATTTTACAAGCCGCTACAGCATGCACCTGTTGGGGGCAAACATTGGCGAGTTTTCTGTCAGGCAAACAAGTGAGAGCGGGAATGTAAGTGTTGAAGCGGTAACGGATGTGAAAGTGAATCTTCTCATTTCCTATCGTGTAAAATATGTTCAGCACACGATTTATTATCATGGCATTTTGCAGAGTTCCCACGTTGAAACCTATAAAAACGGAAAGTTAAATTCAGATATCTGGCTCAAACTTCAAAATAACTCTTACCAGCTTGTTGCCGATGGCGATACCACAATAATTAACGATTACATAACATACAGCGGGAGCCTGATTTATTTCAACGAACCAACAGAAATAAAAAAAATATACAAGGAGAGAAGTGCTGAAATGCAGCAAATAAACCCTGTAAGTGAGCATATCTATGTTATAAAAGATGAAAACGAAAAGGAGCTTAACAGGTATTTCTACGAAGGTGGGATATTACAGTACGCCCAAATGAAACATGCGATAGGGACCATAGAACTAAAAAGAATCACAACAAACGAACTTAATGATTGAATTTTCGGAGATACAGAACATCTATTTCATATTACCGGTATTGGGATTTGTTATCGGGCTGTTTGGAACAATGGTTGGTGGCGGCGGCGGCTTTTTCTTTCTGCCAATTCTTACCCTGCTGTTAAAAGTTCCGGCCCAAACAGCGGTTATTACTTCGCTGGCAGCTACTTTGCCCATTTGTATTGTTGGTTCATTGGGGCATTATCGTAAAAATAATATTGATCTTAAGGTAGCAGTACTTTTTATGGTAACCGGAATTATTGGGGCTTTTATTGGCGCAGAAATAACCAACAGGATTAGCGGCCTGGCACTAAAAACGGCTTTTGGGGTTTATTCAATTTTGATTGCACTTAACATGGTTTTTAGCGCCCGAAAAAATAATGATGAAAGAGAAGGGGAAACGCCAAGAATAGCACCAAGAAGTTTAAAATCACTTACAGGTCCGTTTTTTGGAGTGGCAGCCGGTTTAATTACCGGAACATTTGGGACCAGTGGCACAGCGCCGGTCCTTGCAGGATTGTTTTCAATGAAAATACCTTTCAGGATGGTTATTGGCACTTCGCTATTGGTTGTGCTGGTAAATACAATCTTTGCAGTTGGCGCTCATTTTATTGTGGGAAAAATAGATTTAACACTGGTTGCTTTTCTTACCGCAGGCTCAACATTAGGTGCAATACCTGGCCCGCGCCTGTTAGCCAAAATCCAAATCGACAAATCGGAAAACAAAGCAAAATATGCCTATGCGGTTATAATGGCCGCCATCGGTATATTAATGATTTTAGGAAGGGATTAATTTTATGGAACGCTTGATTTACAGCATTATACTGGCCTATTTTATTTTGGGTGGAATTGGTTTTTACCTGATAAACAGGAATAAAGCTCCCGAAATTGCACGTAAGAG
>WOYV01000023.1 GCA_011620585.1 Draconibacterium sp. | reverse complement strand
TTTTCCTATTTTTAAACCACAATTAAAAAAACACAAGTCATGTTAAAAGAAAAGGTTTTAAACGCAATCAACGAGCAGATAAACGCCGAACAATATTCATCTCTTCTATATTTGTCGATGTCGGCCTGGTTTAGCGACAAGGGATTGCCCGGTTTTGCCAACTGGATGTATGTTCAGTACCAGGAAGAAATGACCCACGCCAACAAGTTTTTTAATTATGTGAACGAACGTGGCGGTAAAGTTACTTTAAAGGCCATCGGCCAAATGCCAACAGAATGGGGGAGCATCATAGAAGTGGTGGAAGCCACTTTGGCACATGAACAATATGTGACTGATTTGATCAATAACCTTGTTGACATCGCGCTTCAGGAAAAAGATCATGCCACCCAGAGTTTTCTTAAGTGGTTCGTCGATGAGCAGGTGGAAGAAGAAGCCAATGTCAAAGAAATACTCGATACGCTTAAGCTGGTCAATGGCCAGGGAAACGGTATTTTTATGTTGGACCGCGAACTCAGAGGCAGAACCTTTGTAGATGCCACAGTACCCGCATAAAATATTTTCAATAATACCAGGAAAAGAGGTTACTGTTTCAGTGGCCTCTTTTTTTTAGCCCCACCCAACCTCCTAAAAGGGGAGGGGCGGCGTGAGAGTTAGGATGAACCCCCTTTTGGGGATTTAGGGGGTCACCGATTGGGAAGATAAAATTTTACTGATGGATCAAAACAATGAACATAGACGGCCAGGATGGTACACCGCTAATTCCGGTTTTTACTGAGAATATAGTGAAGCAAGAAAGGATTTGTTGAATTCAATGACTACGTTCGAGAGTATGGCGTCGTGCGGGATTACGAAGCGGTTTTCTATCAGTTTACACCAACTTTTTACACGAGCCACTAACACTCGAAAACCTCTGAAGCCTGCATGCACTGTCCCATTTGTTATGGTTTCGTGGTTTATGCCCCTATCTGTCCATTATATAAATCAGAAAGAGGAAAAATCAATTCGTAATCATTCCAGTTTAAATTCCCATCAGTCAATGAAAAATCCGAGAACTTATTTTCATCTAAATATTTCTTAATCGAAGGATGAAGAGATTTTGATAAAAATGGTTTGAAATCAACAAGTTTCTCATTTCCATCACTAAATTTTATACGAATTGTATAATCTGACAAATATTTTGCAGAATCAATTTTCAACTGATTATATCCAGGTTCTGAATCCTTATAGTCAACAATTATTCTCATTTTAATTTTTTTGTAATTTTCTCAAAATCAACATCCTTATGATAAACAAAATAGCTAATCCATTTTTCAACTATTTTGTCAGCGTATTTTTCAAGAAAAACCTCAAAATCTTTAAGGTCTTTTCCTTTTATTGGTCGTACTCCCGAAATATTTGTAATCTTTATCTCCGAAACCTCCCCATTAATTATGTTGAATTCTGCTTTGCTTTCATACTCTCCTTTTTTCGCATGAACATGAATCGGTTCGTGCTCATTCGAATAGAAGAAAATCAGAATCCCTAAATATTCAAATATCTTTGGCATTATCCAATTTTGTTAATTTTTAACGAATACAAATTTATAAAATCTCAATCTGAACTAAAAATCAATGTTTGCAGTCGGTCTCTCACCCTGGGCCACAACTGCAGAAAATAAATTGTGGGATCGATTGAAAGGAAAGCAACCGGTGTCAAGTTTCGACGTCAACATGTAATTGAACCGTTTATTCCAGATTTTGTGACACTTTCAATAAAATTAATTGTTGAGGTTGATGAAAAAATTCACTTAAAGCAAAAAAAGAAAGATATGGAACGCACATTTTTCCTGGAACAGATGGGATATAAAGTGATTCGGTTCAAGAATGAAGAGATTGAAAATGATATAAGGGGCGGCGTGAGAGTTAGGATGAACCCCCCTTTTGGGGATTTAGGGGGTCATAAATAAAAGCCTGAAGTTAATGTCGGGCAATATTTACTATTTTAGCAAACATGAAAACACAGGCATGAGTAAAGACCAGGAAATACGAACCCGTTACGAACACCTGAAAGAGTTTTGCCAGTTGACCTGGGACGACGGAGCTTTATTCAGGCTCGACACGGCTTTTGAATTTGCCGGAGAGATTCTCGGGGAGCAAAAATTTCCACACGGTGAAATGATCCTGGACCACTCGCTGGATGTTGCTTCGATCATTGCCATGGAAATCGGGCTCGAACCGGATTCGGTGATTACGGGCTTGTTGCATAACGTGCGCTATGCCGGGTTGAAAGAAAAAGCAACGGAAGAGGAGATCAGTAAACGCTTTGGCGTGCATATCTACGCTATTCTTGATGGCATGGCCAAAATCAATGCACTGGGTACCGACACCATCGATCTTCATTCCGAAAATTACCGAAAACTTATGCTTGCCCTGGCTGGCGATGTCCGGGTAATACTGATCAAGATAGCAGATCGTTTGCAGGTGATGCGTATGCTTGATCTTTACCAACCGGAACACCGTTCGAAACTGGTGAACGAGACTTTGTATCTTTATGCTCCGCTGGCGCATCGTTTGGGTTTGTATGCGATAAATTCCGAACTGCTCGACCTGTGCCTGAAATTTCAAAAACCCAAAGATTACCAGTATGTTGTCAACCGGCTAAAGGAAACTGAAATCGAACGAGCGGGTTTTGTAGCCGAATTTGTCAAACCCGTGGAAGCCAAGCTGGAAAAACGCGGGATGAAGTTCTCGATGAAGGCGCGCACCAAGTCGGTTTCTTCGATCTACAACAAAATGCAGAAGAAAAACGTCGGCTTTGATGAAGTAATGGACTTATTCGCCATCCGGGTTATTCTCGATTCAAACCCGGAAGATGAGAAAACCGATTGCTGGATGGCCTATTCGATTGTTACCGAAGAATACCAGGCTAATCCGAACCGACTTCGCGACTGGATCACGATCCCGAAATCAAACGGATACGAATCGCTGCATACCACGGTAATGGGGCCCCATAACAAATGGGTGGAAATACAGATCCGCACCAAACGGATGGATGAAATTGCAGAAAAAGGCCTGGCAGCCCATTGGAAATACAAGGGGGGCAAAGAGTCCTCATATGACTCGTGGCTGGCGGGCATCCGCGATGTGCTGGAAAACCAGGAAATGAACGTAGTCGATTTTATCGATCAGTTCAGAACCAATATCTACAGCGACGAGATATTCGTGTTCACACCAAAAGGCGACCTGAAAAAACTGCCACAAGGCGCTTCATTGCTCGATTTTGCCTACGAAATACATTCTAAACTGGGTGATACTTGCGTAGGAGGTTTGGTAAACGGTAAAAAAGTGAATCTAAAATACAAACTAAAAAATGGCGATCACATTGCCATCGAGACATCGAACAACCAAAAGCCCAAAATGGACTGGCTCGATTTCCTGGTTACGTCGAAGGCCAAGACCCGTGTAAAAGCCAGTTTAAACGAAGAACGCAATTCGCGGGCAGCCGAAGGGCGCGAAACATTGGTTCGAAAGTTCAAGAACTGGAAACTCGACCTTAACGACGAGGCAATACGACAGATCCTAAAGAAGTTTGGGTTTAAACTCGCGGTAGATTTTTACTACGAAGTGGCGATTGGAAAGATCGATCCGCTGGAGGTAAAGGCCATTTTTGTGGAAAAGGAGGACGAGAGTACCAAAAAAACAGTGGAAGAACTCTTGCCTAAGCAACAAACGCGTGAACTGGAATACGATAGCGGAGAGGATTTTCTCCTGATTGATAACAACCTGAAGAATGTAAATTACCAGCTTGCACAATGTTGTAACCCGGTGTTTGGCGACCGTATTTTTGGTTTTGTCACCATTAAACACGGGATCAGGGTCCACCGCGAAAAATGTCCCAACGCAGCGCAAATGCGCGAACGTTATCCCTACCGTATAATCAAGGCTAAATGGCGTGAAACAACAACTAAAAAGTCGTTCCTAACCACCATTTTTATTTCCGGGACCGATGAAATGGGAATTGTCAGTGAGATTTCGCACATCATTGCCAAAGACATTGGCAGCCACATGCGGGCCATCAATATTGAATCGAACAAAGGCCATTTCGAAGGTAAGTTGCAAATATATGTAAACAGTCTCGAACACCTCGAGTTCCTGATACAACGTTTGCAGACGGTAAAAGGGGTAACTTTGGTGACCAGGGGAGATAAATAATCAAATGAGCGAAGAAAGCATTTCAAAACAATGAAAATACTGATCGCACCCAACACGATGAAAGGAAGCCTGAGCGCTTTTGACTTTGCAGATATTGTAGAAAAAGCGTTGCTGAGGTATTCCGATGATTTCGAAATTACGAAAATTCCGATGGCAGACGGGGGAGATCTAACGGGCGAAGTACTCGAAAGAAATCTTAGGGCGCAAAGGGTAGAAGTGAATGTAAGAGGCCCGCTTGGAAAAGTTGTAAAATCGAAATATGCATTCGCCGGAAAAACAGCCATCATCGAAATGGCCGATGCCTCGGGAATGAAACTTTTATCGCCTGCTGAATTGAATCCATTACTCACTTCATCCTACGGAACCGGTGAATTGATAGGGCATGCCATTGATAGCGGATGTTCAGGGATTTTGCTGGCCATTGGCGGTAGCGCCACGGTGGATGGAGGCCTGGGTATGATGCATGCACTGGGTTTTGTTATGCTCGATAAAGACGGTAACAAGCTGGAAGGCAGGGGAGAAGATCTGAATCGTTTAGTGAAAATTGAAATTTCGGATATATTGCAGGAAGTGAATATTCGCATTATCTGCGATGTCGATAACCCATTACTTGGAGAACAGGGAGCGGCAGCGGTTTTTGGGCCTCAAAAAGGCGCAACTCCTGAAATGGTCAATGAATTGGAAACCGGCCTCGAAAATCTGGCAAAGATACTACGCCGGGAAAGCGGGAAAGATCTCGGAAATATAGCTGGAGTGGGAGCTGCCGGAGGCCTTTCACTGCCTTTGCTTGCGTTTGGACGCGCAGAAATTGTGCCCGGAGCTGATTTTATTTGTCAACAACTCGATCTTGAAAAATGGATCAGGTGGGCCGATGTGGTAATTACCGGAGAAGGAAAAATCGACAGCCAGACACTGAACAACAAGGCTCCGTTTGCGGTAGCTAAACTTGCCCGCTTACACAACAAACCGGTGCTGGCTATCGGCGGAAGCGTTGCTGCTGAAGCCAGTAGCGCCTTTGATGCAGTTTTTTCGCTGGCCCGACCAGGGGTCAGCACTAAACAAGCGATTCAATATCCAAGGAAATACCTGTTTCAAACTGCTTCCGAAGTGGCACGATCGTTAAAAAGATACAATAAGTGAAGCTAATTTTGTAAAGATTATTAAAATATACAGAAATGAAAGACGAAACGATAAAGCATCTGTACCTTCTCCTGAACAACGAAAAGGCGCTGGAAGCAAAAGAATTATTTAATTCAATCCCTGACGAGGACACGCTTGACTATCATTTACTGCAAGGAAAAATTGCCCAAAAATTTCAGCAATGGAGCGGGGCACTGAATGCTTACCACCGCGTGCTTGACCTCGACCCCAACAATGTAGAAGCCGAAAACAACATGCGGCTAATTCAGAATATTTTGAACTTCTGGAACCCCGAAATGTTTAATCCTTAAAGCGATCTTCTAAAATCACTAAAATGAGCCCTTATAATCCTTAAAGGAGAACAAAGTTTGGTAAATAAGGACATTTTTTGGCAGTTTTGGTAAAATTGCTTTTTAGGTTTTTAAGATAGATTTGTTATTTTTGATGCTCATCGAAAATTAAGGTACACAAATAATTACATTTTAATAAAAATCAAACAAGTAGAAAAAGATGAAGAAAGTAGTATTGTTAGTAGTTGCAGTTTGTTTCAGTGTATTCTCGTTTGCACAGGATGCGGCAGATAAAATTAACCAGGCCAATGAGGCTTTGCAGGGAAAAGAGTATGCCAAAGCGCTCGAATTATACGAATCGGCTATGGCCAATCTGGGTGATGTTCAGGTGCCCGATGCCATTAATTTTAACATTGGCATGGCGGCCTACAACAGCGATAACTATGAAAAGGCGATTCAGTATTTCGAAAAAGCAGTGGCAGCCAATGCCAACGTAGATAAATCGTACGAATATATTGCAGGCGCTTACGCCAAAATGGACAAGACCAACGAAGCACTCGATGCTTACGCGAAAGCTATTGAAGTCAGCCCGGCTGATAAGGCAAGTTTGTCGTACAATGCGGGGATTGTTGCCTATAAAGGACAGGAGTATGCAAAAGCAGTTGACTTTTTTACCGCTTCGGTTGCCGGCGATTACAAAGGCGAAACCGCACAGTATTACAAAGCCGTTGCTTTGAACAAACTTAACAAGGATGCTGAATACAAAGCTGCACTCGAAGAAGGGGTTGCCAAATTCTCGGGCGATGATAAGCTTTCGAAGGCGCTGGCCAATGTGTATGTTTCGGAAGGAAACGAGTTGTACAAAAAAGGAGCCGGCATTTTAAGCGCGGCCAATACAAAAGTAAACGATGGTAGTATGTCAACTGCCGACGATGCTTATGCTGCCGAAGTGGCCAAATCGAAAAAAGAATTTGCCGCAGCACTCGAAATACTTGAAAAAGCCGCTGCTTTGGATGCATCGAATGCCAATGCACAAAAACTAATCGAAGCCTGTAAGGCAGCGATGTAAGTTGAAAATATATGAATGGAAAGAGAACGCTTCGAAGACCCCGGGGCGTTTTTTTTTTGAATATTGGAATGTTGTATAACCAGGCATCTCCCGGTAGCCTGGATTCTGTTTGCACAGGAACCAAAAATGAAGAAATAAAGGAAACTATAACGGGATTCGAACCCCGGCAGCTAATGATAAACCCACCGAATTGGACCACCCGATGCGGGCCACAACGAATTTGTAGGGTGTAATACCGATCCCGATTTCCTTTCGCGGGCCGCTAAACCCACTTTGGATCAATCCATTCTTCGAAAAAAGATCCATTCCGCCCCATACATAAATAAAACGGTGCAGCGTAATACTTCCGCCGGTAATATTAATAAAGCTTTTGGCATCCAGGTCGTATTCGAATGAAGTGTAGGCTCCCACACGATGGAGCAAGAGGTTGTTCACCCCCAGGCTGGCTTTTAACCTTTCGCTGCCAGAGTTGGGCACATAACCTGCTGTCAGCTCCAGGTTTCGGGATAAGGCCGTGTTATTTGATTTTTCGATCTGCCCGGCAGAATAAGGAAGATACTCCTGTGCCAGCAGGCTGGTATTCGAAATGAACAACAGAATGAGAAAGGCTACTCCGGTGATAATTGGTCTCATAAAATAGAAGTTAGGTGCATGTTATGCAGAAACCGCACTCAGTTTTGATTGTTTTGACTTTTTCAACCGTAACAAAACCGAGGGGATAAATGAGCAAAGAACCCCGAAAAGCGCAATCATAAAAAATTGCCAGGTTGAAGATAAGAGTGTAAGGGTTAGGATATATGCCAGGCCGGTCATAACCAGGGTCGAACCAACCAGGATCAATGTTACACGCAGATGACTGCCCGGTAAAAGCTGCAGGAGACGGTGATGCACATGGTTGTTATCGGCTGAGAAGGGTGATTTTTTATTTAACATACGAATGGTCATCACCCGAAGGGTATCTATTACCGGAACTATAATTACCGCCAGTGAAAAGGCCGGCGCCGATCGCAGGTTGACCGGATCAGGAACAAGGTTCAGCTGGTTAAACTTAATAACCAGTGTCGACATAAGCACCCCAATGATCAGCGATCCGGTGTCGCCCATGAACATTTTGTGGGTTTGCCCAAAAACATTGTATAAGAAAAATCCGCTTACACTGCCTACCAGGGCAAACGACATAATCGCTAACTGGTAGTTTCCACTCATATAAAACCAAACGCCAAAAATAACCGAAGCAACTATGGTCAGCCCCGAAGCCAATCCGTCGATACCATCAATCAGGTTCATCGCATTGATAATGCCAATCATGGCAAGTAAAGTTATCGTTAAACTCGTCAGATAACCAATATCATAAATCCCAAAAATACCGTGAAGATTGGTGAACCTTATGTCGCCCATAGCGATCAGTAAGATGGCGGCAAATACCTGTACAAGGAATTTTTTACGGGCAGAAATCGTTAGTAAATCGTCCTTTAACCCAATAAAAAACATGATTATTACCGCGGCGATAACGTATTTCAGCGAATCGAAACTCAAGCCATCGGTGGCAATGATCGAACTTAATACAAAGGCAATAAAAATGGCTACTCCTCCAAGCGGAGGTACTATTTTAGTGTGTATTTTTCTTTCTTCGAAAGGTTCGTATAATTGTTTGGCCCTGGCAATTCTTATTATCGGTGGCACTGTTATCAGTACCAGGATAAAAGAGATCAGTAAGGCGGCGAGGATTAAAAATAGTTCCATGTTCTGTTGCAGTGATAAAACATTATAAAGGGATTTTACAAATATCTGTTCAACCCAAATAGTAAAACAGATTAACATTTACAATCAGTTCATTTCAGCAGTTCTAACTGCTTTATTTAACAATTAAAGCGTCATACTTGTTTTCGTTCCACGAACTTAAGGATTATTTCGGCTCGTGTCAAGAATATTGATTGTCTTTTATGTAGTCTTAATAAAAAAATAGGATGTGAGGCTTTTTTTGGACGAATGTCAAAAATCAGGACAAAAGAAAAGTCAGGGAAAGTTGGGTGAAGGGTAAGATATGGTTTGGGTTAATCAATGGCCCAGCGTATAGAAACACTGATTCCCAATCGTTTTGTTTGGGTACCGGCATCATATACACTGCCGCTGTCGAAGGCGAAAGAACCACCCAGGCTGACCGGACTGCCTGGTTCTTTCCACTCGATTCCTACCAGGGATGAAAATTGTTTCCGCCGAGGATCAAAACTGTCAAGTCCATCGGTAGTGTAATTGCCAAGGTGTTTGATGTATGATATCATCCCCTTCCAGTGAAAGGATTCGGAGATATCTCCCCGGGCACCCAGGTGAACACCCGAAAACCGGGTACTTAAAAAGCCCATGCTGATGCTGTCGTTCCTGATTTCAGGCCCGAAAAACGGACTCACCATTGCTGTTTGCTGATAGCTTGCCCCCGAGCGGTACACTCCGTGGTTAAAGTAATTATCGCGGCCGTGTCCTTTGCGGGCGCCATCAGGCTGAAGCGCCATGTGAAAAGCGCCGCTTTGGTTTTGGGTGTAGTAATATTCAAGCGATGCTCCCTGCAGGATAGCGTTCTCGTGCCGGTTTTCAAAAAAGAGCCCATAGAGGTTGTCAGGCAGATTTTCAAGCTCCATTCCCGAATGGTCTTCAAAAGGATGGCCCAGGTAAAAACTGAGTGAATAGTCTTTCCATTTTTTACGGATCTCGAGTTGATAAACACCGTATTGATTACCCAGCACATTTAACTGGTCTGTTTGGAGCGCATTATTGCCGCCGGCCATTCCGAATACATAACTGAAATACGATTCCCATCCGGGCAGTTTGCCGTAAACCGGGTGGGTGCCTCCCCACATGACAAAATGCTCCAGGCCTCCGGTAAACGAAAGGTTGTCGGCCGATCCCAGGCGCACATAAAGCGCTTTACGGTGCAAATGAGTATCGCTCACATAGCGTTTGTCGTTTAGCAGGCCTTCTTCGTAAAAACCATAAATGGAGAACCAGGGGAAAACCAGCGGGACAAAACGATTAAACCCGGCCCTAAGTTTTGGATGTGGCCTTGCATTTCGGGCCGAGGCCATGTTCCCGTTCGAGGCCGACAATCCCATGTATTTTTCCTGATCGGCGAAGGCGCCGGCTGAGAGTTCGAGAAAATTCCAATGTATTTTTCCATATAATTCGGTAAAACGAAACGGGTTGTCAGAATAAATAAACGCATCGAAACTTCCGCCTGCTTCAAATCCCAGTCCTGATTTTCCAAAATTGCGTACATATACACCTTCCAGTCCGAAACGTTGGTTCGCCGCGTCCTCCCTGTCGTAGCGCCCCAGTTGGCCGGCCCACAGCCAAAAGGGTAGCTGGTCCTTGCTGCCCGCAAGGGTAGTGAATGAGGCCTCCAAAGTTTGAGCATGAGAAAATTGCTGAATCAGTAGAAAGATGAATACGAAAACATATCTCCCAATATCTTTTAGTCTATACTTTATATGGTTTCTTCCTGACACGATTTCCAAAACGATAATTTTACTATTTTTAAGTCGGTTCAAAAATCAAATAGAACTGCAAATATATGAACATATCCCGGATACTCATAGGCCTTATGTTTCTCATCAAATTTACCAGGCTTGATGCTCAGACACATTTTAAAGAGACGGGTAATTTTACCGATGCAATGAATATTAGTATTCTGGAAGCAAAAGTTAATGGTGTAAACATGGAAGCCGGCGATGAAATTGGGATTTTCGATGGATCGCTTTGCGTGGGCCTGACCGTTTTGGATCAATCTGTTGATGATGTTTTCGACACAAAGACCAAGTCGGCAGTCGCAGGCTCTGATGATGCAGAAACACAGGAAAATGATGGTTTTACTGTAGGTAATCCGATTTCATTTCGTTTTTGGGATAAATCAGAAAATACCGAAATGGCAGTTTCTGAAGCATCTTTTTATAATCCAAACTCTGGAAATGAAATTACTCCTCCAACTTTTCAAATAGGGGCAACGGCTTACGTTTCGTTAAATACAACCTTTAATTACAAACCAAAATCAAATGCCGGCCCTGATCAAATAGTACATGAAGGAGAATCGGGGCAACTGGATGGAACAGGATCGGTGGACCTTAATCAGGATTCTTTGTCATATCTGTGGTATGATTTAGATGAACTGGACCTGAATGAACCGGACGTAGCTGCGCCAGCTTTTACTGCTCCACAAGTATCTGAAGATACATATTTTAGAATGGTTTTGGTGGTCGCTGACGGCAATAGCGTTTCTGATCCGGATACAATCGTTGTGGCCGTTTTGAATGTTGTGACCGGTCCGGTTGCTAACGCAGGAGGTGATGAAATAAACGCTACTGAAAACGAAGCCGTCATTTTAGATGGAAGCAAATCCTTTGATCCCGATGGACAGGCAATTTCATGGCATTGGGAGCTTTCGTTAAACAACTTAGAGTTGTACAACAGTGATTCGGCCCGTGCAACCTTTATAGCGCCTGAAGTAAATTCGGATACGACTATTTATGCAGTTCTTACGGTTACCAATTTGTCGGATTTAATTGATCGGGATACCATTCAGATAAGGGTATTGAACCTTAATCATGCACCCATTGCAGTAGCCAACAGCCAAACGGAGATTCTGGAAGAAGAGCCGCTTGTATTGGACGGCAGCAACTCTTTTGACCCGGATTCCGGCCCTTTTGAGTTAGCGTATCATTGGAACAGTTTGAATGGCGGTGAGATTAGCAACTACGATCAAATGAATGCTGTTTTTACTGCTCCCCGGTTATTAGCCGATTCCACTTTTTATTGTTCACTTGTGGTGTTCGATGGTGAAAAGTATTCTTCTCCTGATACCATTGCGGTTACGGTTTTGCATACCAACTTGCCTCCGGTAGCTGATGCAGGCGCTGATGTTGTTGTAAATGAAGGCGATGAATTTACACTCAATGGCACATCCTCTTCCGACCCGGAAGGTAAAATACTTTTGTACGAATGGACTTCAGAATATTTGATTTTGGACGATGTTTCCAGCCCGGTTCCAATATTTATTGCCCCTGAAATACATAGGGACACAACAGTTTTTGCCACTCTTAATGTGAGCGATGATGAGTTGTCGTCAGAAACAGATACGGTTTGGATTACCATAAAACAGGTAAATAAAAATCCTCAATGGATAAACCTGCCAGTAGATTCTGCTTATTTAGGAAGAAGTTACCGTGGAGAAATAGAGGTACAGGATGCCGATTTGTATGATACTCTAACAATTTCTGCGGGAAACTTGCCGGTATGGTTGTCTTTTGTTGATCATGGCGATGGAATAGCCGAACTATTTACCGGTTACGTCCCTCATGCCGACAGTTTATTGGGCGACATGGAAATTGTACTGCAGGCAAGTGATGGGACAACAACGATTGATACGACGCTAATTTTACACCTCGGTTTTTTAACTGCAATACCCGAATCTCAGAAAACTGTTTTTACGGTTTTTCCAAATCCTGTAACTGATTGGCTAAGCTTTCAGTTCGATAGTCCTCTCCATTCAAAAACTTTACTTAAACTTTATAGTATTGATGGTAAATTAGTTAAGGAAAATGTAGTTTTTGAAAAGAGAAGCAGGTTATTTCTTGGTGACTTAAACAGGGGTTTTTACCTGCTCGAATTGCTTGAAGACGACAGGCGTTTAAACACCGTGAAGATATTGCTTTACTAAAACAGCTATAAATTTTATTACATTCGAAATCTGAACGATATTATTTATATTTAAGGTGTTTGATAATAGCTTTTTCCATAACAAATAAATCTTATTTGTGAAAACTTTCGTATCCCATAGCGCTTTGATGCACATCATCAAAAACATTTCCCGTGCACTTATACTCCTATTGCTGGTCTCGGCATATCCCGATGTTTCCCAGTCAAAAAATAAAATTACAGTTACCGGGCTCATTCCAAAAGTGGATTCAATACTCATTCTACATCCGGGAGATAAATTAAGAATAGATTTTGAATACGAATCGGAAAATCCCGATATCTATATTTTTGCAGAACCCATCTATGAAAGAAAAACGGTTTATGGCCACATTCCATATGGATCTAAAAACTACAAAACTTCAAAAGGAACCGGCACCTGCATTATAAGTTCGGCCCGAGCCTGCAAAATAGATTCAATCCGCCTGTATTTCACAGATACCAGCGCAGAGCAGAATATTCTTTTTGAAATATTTTTACCCGTTGAAATCCGTTTTTATAATTCGAAAAAAGTTGGCTCCGGATTGGAAAAGTCTGCGAATCAAAAGCAAGATAGCATCGTGTACATTCCTCCCGTTCCCGATTCCCTGATCATTCAAACCTATACCGATGAAAATGGGGAAAAGGTAGATGTTATTTCGATTGCAGGCGCACCACCAAAAGATTATGCAATGCCCGTGACCCGGTACAGTTCTTTTGCTGTTGAACCCGGAGATGTTCCGGCGTACAGTTGGTCGTTTGGCTGTTCAGCTACCGCAGCGGCCATGATCGCTGCATATTACGACAATCATGGATACCCGAATATGTATACCGGAACAACAAATAGTGGAAATATGCCACTTACCAATGAAATTTGGGGAACAGTCGTAATCAATGGTGAAAACAGGTACCAGTGTCCACTAAGTGCGACCATGCAGGGATTGGACGGCAGAGTAAGCAGGGGCCACGTTGATGATTACTGGATTAGTTATGGAAGTACCGAGGAAGACCCATACATTACGAACGGTTGGACGGAACATCAATACGGCAATTGTGTAGCCGATTATATGAAAACCAACCAATCGGCATTCGGAAATGTTGATGGAGGAACTTCGTTTTACATTTACCCAGACGGGGATCCACTTTCTTCAGATATCGAGGACGATGGCGCATATGGTTTACAACTCTTCTTTGAATCAAGAGGTTACGAGGTTACAAGAAGATTTAATCAATATATTCAGGGTTATAATGGAAATACCAATGGATTTACCTTCGAAGATTATGTACAGGAAATAGATGCAGGGCACCTGGTAATGATTCATGTGGTAGGCCATTCGATGTTGGGCTATGGATACGATTTAGGTTCCAATCTTATATACCTGCACGATACCTGGGATTACAGCGACCACAGCATGACCTGGGGAGGTTCCTATGGTGTTGTCAATGGCATAGATTTAATCCATTATGGAGTCAGTGTTTTTAATCTGGCACCAACTGCAATTTATGCTTCGCTTGACACCATCGTTTGTGAAAATGATCTTCCATTGCTGTGGGAGAATCAAATGATTACGGAAGCCGGAACGTATATTGATACTTTTACTGCTTATTCCGGGATCGATACAATTGTTACCTTAAATGTGGCAGTATTGCCTGCATCAAGTGTAATATTGGATACTATTTTATGTGAAGGTACTGCAGGTTTTGTTTGGGAAAACCATGTGATTCAAACTACAAATGACAGCACTTATGTGGAAACGCTTATAAGTCAGAATGGCTGTGATTCAATTATTACCTTAAATGTTACCATTCTGCCGCTTGATTACAGTATGGATACCTTGGAGATTTGCTCCGGAACAGCTGTTTTTGAATGGAACAATCAGCTAATTACCAGTTACCGGGATAGTGTTTATCGTGATGTTCAGATTAATACAAATGGATGCGATTCGATTTCTGAATTGTGTGTTTTTATAAACAACGATTGCTGGCCGGATTGTCCGCAGCATTTTCACCCGGTTTGGGAAGGAATTGGCGTGTACGAGCCT
>WOYV01000035.1 GCA_011620585.1 Draconibacterium sp. | reverse complement strand
GGAGAAGACTGTTTGCTGAGACTAAACACTTCCCGAAATCTACCGGTTATATTTCTTCGTTAGTTCTTCTAAAAACTTTATTTGCCCAGCTTTTAACTGGCTCCACTGAAAACGCCATCGCCAGTTACCGGTTGAGGTTCCGGGTGTATTCATTCTCGATTCGCTGCCCAACTCCAGCACATCCTGCATCGGAATTATGGCAGTTTCGGCTACCGAACCAATTGCCATCCCGATAATCTTTTGCAATTTCCCTTCCACCGGTTCGCCGGTATACAAAACAAGGTTTTTACGTTCGTCGCTTTCAAGTGTTTTTAACCAGCCAAGCGTGGTATCATTATCGTGAGTTCCGGTATAAACCACCGTATTCTTTTCGTAGTTATGCGGCAGATCTTTGTTCGAAGGACCGGTTGTAAAAGCAAATTGTAGCACTTTCATCCCGGGCAGGTTAAATTCTTCGCGCAGACGATCCACTTCAGGAGTAATGGTTCCCAGGTCTTCAGCAATAAAATTTAGTTGTCCCAATTGCTGTTTTAACAACCGTAACAGCTCGCGCCCGTGCGCCGGAACCCACTGTCCGTTAATGGCAGTATTTTCATCTGCCGGAATCGCCCAAAACGATTCGAGCCCGCGAAAATGGTCGATCCGCACCAAATCGAACATCCTTAAGTTGAAATGAATGCGCGCGACCCACCAGTCGTAATTTCGCTCGGACAAACGTTGCCAGTCGAACACCGGGTTGCCCCACAACTGACCAGTCTCGGAGAAATAATCGGGTGGAACACCGCCTACCTTGGTAGGGTTCAAATCGGCATCGAGTAAGAAAATATCTGTATTCGCCCATAAATCAGAACTGTCGCCTGAAACATACAAGGGAACATCGCCAACAATCTGAATTTCATGGTGGTTGGCATATTCTTTTAAACGATGCCACTGCCTGAAAAAAATAAATTGAAGGTATTTCTGAAATTCGGTTTCTTCGGCCAATTGCTCCGAAAGTCCGGATAAGGTTTCAGGGTAACGAAATTTCACTTCCCGCTCCCACTTGCCCCACTCCAGACCCTTCAGGAGCTTCCTGATGGCCATGAATAGAGCATGATCGTTAAGCCACCAACTGTGTTCGTCTAAAAAACGCCAGTAATCCACCTCAAACGCTATCTTTTTTTTATCGATGAAAACAGTAAAACTTTGCCGAAGTAATGACATCTTCCAATTTTCAACCTTATCAAAATCGACCTGTTTTTTCGAAAAATGTGGCGTACCCTCTAACAACTTTTCTTCGAGCAAATGATCTTCAACTAAAAGGTGCAAATCAATCATCAATGGATTCCCTGCAAATGCGGAATAACATTGATATGGAGAATTTCCTGAACCTGCCGGCCCCAGCGGAAGAATCTGCCAAAGTTTCTGTCCGCTTTCTTTCAGGAAATCAACAAAACGAAAGGCTTCGCTGCCCAAAGTTCCGATTCCTTCCGATCCGGGTAAGGATGTAATATGAAGTAAAATTCCGCTCCTGCGTTTATTCATTTTTCTCTAGTCTTTTATAATCAAAATATATTTCAACTACACTCCCTCTTATCCCTCTCTACGTGTAGAGAGGGAAGATCCGTCCGTTGACGGATCAGGGTGAGTAAATAATTCAATTCTTGCTATTCTTCACCAACTCCCGAAACTGCGTTAAATGATCGGCCGTTTCGCGCACAATTCGCTGAACAGCTAAACCATGTTCCAGGTTGGCGATCACAGACTCTGCATCGTCGCCGGTAAAAAACTGGTAATGTGCGTGCACCATCGACCGTAACCAACCTGGAGGAACATGCCCCGAAGGAAAACTGGTAACAGGCTTATAATTGCTACCCACCATTTTCTTCGCCCAGTTATCCGATCCTTCAATATAATATTCAAAATAATCCGGGTTTTTCGATGAATAACGGAAAGCCCCGTTTTCGGCATAAATTTCGAGATAAACCAAATCGCCCGTACCAGAGCTTATACGACTTGCCGACATATTTCCGACTGCGCCAGTTTCAGGATCGAAAAGCGAAATTGAGCTAAAAAGATCGGAACCTGCAGGTACTCCTTCAAAACAGCCAGCCTGTAAAGCGCTGCTAATCTGAAGTTGCCCACCCATAAAAGCCATTAATAAACTGATCCCGTGCGACCCAAGGTCAGCCATGGCGCCACCATCGGGAGCCGGTGTTAAACGGGTCACGCGTTTTTTGCGATAGCTTTCCTGTAAATAATCGCCGTGATAATATTTTAGATCAAAATGGATCGGTTTTCCAAGTTCACCCGATTTCCAAAATTTAAGCCCTTCGCGAACCGATGAAGTTTGCAGGTATTGAAAACCAACCTGAATTTTAACTCTCGAACCATTTTCTTGCAACAAGTCTTTCATTTTTTCTTCTTCAAACCGTGAAGAACAAACCGGTTTTTCGAGGTAAATAAAGCGTACATTTTGCATGTTCAGCGCCAACCCGAAATGTTCGAAATGCACTTTGTTTGGCCCGAGAATAAATACAGCTTCAATGTTCGGGTTGTGTGCGAAATCGTCGAGTGATTGCGCTTTATTGAAACCAAATTGCGTTGCAAACGATTCGCGACTTTCAGGCCGGGCAGATGTAACCGATTCCAAAACAATCTGCGGGACATTGTTGTAATAAAATTTTAATGCCTGAATGGCATAAACGTGTGAGCGGGCAATTCCACCGGCGCCGATAAATCCAACGTTTATTTTTTGCATAATTCGTGTTTCAAAAGTTTCCCAAAATTAAAGTTTTGATTGAATTTGATTAGCTTTAAACACAATTTCGTAAGTAATTTAATTGCTGTTATTACCTAATCCATCTTTGTTATGCAAGAAACTCTGCTCAAATTGATTAAGCTGCCGTTGGTACTGTCGGTTATTGCAGTTTTATCTTCTTGTAATCCAAAAGATTCAAAATGGAAAGGACAAGGTCCGCTTGAGGTCGTAAATACGCAAACCCGCCCGGTTGAATTTCAATTAAAATCGACTTTTAACGTTGGAAACAGTATATTTTGTTCGAACGAATTCGATGGGGCCCGCCTGAACGGCGTCGCATTAACCGGGCCCGGTGAACTTACGGTTTTGATCACACCTGAAAACACACCGATAAACAGCAGCCCGTGGTATGCTTTTAAAATATGGTCAGCAAGTCCTCAAAATATAAAATTGAAATTAACTTATAACGACGGCGTTTCGCATCGATATTATCCAAAACTGAGCAAAGACGGTAAAAACTGGAGACCGGTAGATTCAAATTTTTACAGTGTCGATTCAATATCTCTTGCAAAAGGAGAAGATCCAAAATTTTGCGTGATGTATCTCGCATTGAATTCCGATACACTTTGGATTGCCGCGCAGGAAATGATCGTTTCGAAAGACATTAACCAATGGGCAGAACAACTTGCCAAAAAACCCTTTGTCGAATTTTCCGAACTTGGAAAAAGCAAAGAAGGCAGATCGATTGGTATTCTTAGGATCGGTGACGAGGGAAGCAAAAAAGCCGTAATGATCCTGTCGAGACAACATCCGCCGGAAGTAACCGGCTGGCTGGCCATGAAAGCCTTTGTGGAGCGTGTTTGTGCTGAAGATGAGCTTTCGAATACATTTCTTTCGGAATACAAAGTATATGTAGTGCCATGTGTTAATCCCGATGGAGTGGATAAAGGCCACTGGCGCCACAGCGCAGCAGGTATCGATCTGAACCGCGACTGGGAAAACTTTAACCAACCCGAAACACAGCATATCAGAAAGTTCATGCAGGTAAAAGTTTTGAAAGGCGACACATTTTATTCGGCCATCGATTTCCATTCAACTTTCGAAGACATTTATTACACCATGGCGCCTGATGTAAAAGGGAACATGCCCGGCTTGATCCCCAAAGTAATTGAGGCGATGGCAAAAGATATTCCGGGATACGGCCCAAACATAAGGCCAGACGAAGCTGACGCGGTGAAAATTAACTCAACTGCTTCCATTTTCCACGCCTTTCATGCTGAAGCCATGACCTACGAAGTGGGTGACGACACACCACGCGATCTGATCAAAACAAAAGGTGAACTGACCGCAAAAAATCTGATGGAGTTGATGCTTAAGAAAGATTAAGAATACCTTCAATATTACAAAAGGATCCGATCTTTTAAAAGATTGGATCCTTTTGTTTCACTGTACGTCTTTCAAATATTTATCGAGCCAGTTGAAGAATACGCGCTGCCACAAAATTCCATTCTGCGGATGCAACACCCAGTGATTTTCGTTTGGAAAATACAACAACTCGGCAGGAACACCTTTCAACACCGCAGCATTAAACGCCGACATGCCTTGCTCGGCAGGAACTCTGAAATCCTGCTCTCCCTGAACAATTAAAATCGGAGTATCCCAGTTCTGAACAAAATTATGCGGAGAAAAAGTGTATGAACGTTGTGCGGCCGCGTTGGTTTTGTCCCAGTAAGCACCACCGTAATCCCAATTTACAAACCACATTTCTTCGGTAGATGCATACATGTGTTCGAAATTGAAAATGCCATCGTGCGCAATAAATGCTTTGAACCGACCTTCGTGGTTTCCGGCCAGATATAAAACCGAATAACCGCCATAACTGGCGCCAACGGCCCCGAGCTTTGTTTCATCGACAAAAGGTTCTTTAGCCATTTCATCGATTGAAGTCAGTAAGTCGTTAATATTTTGTCCACCATAATCTTTCGATATCTGTTCGTTCCATTCCTGTCCGAAACCGGGTAATCCACGACGGTTGGGAGCCACCACAATATAATCGTTGGCGGCCATCATCTGGAAATTCCACCGGTACGACCAAAACTGGCTAACCGTTCCCTGCGGGCCTCCCTGGTTATAAAGTAAAGCCGGGTATTTTTTCGAAGGATCGAAATGTGGCGGGTAAATCACCCAAACTGCCATTTGTTTTCCATCGGTGGTTTCCATCCAGCGCTTTTCCACTTTTCCCATGGTCAGTTGGTCCATAATTCCTTTGTTAATCGAAGTCAAAGCCTCGTCTTCTCCCGTAACCGGGTCAACCAAATAAAGTTCGGCGGGTTGCGACATCGATACTTTTTGCGCCAGCAACTTCTCTCCCACCGGAACGGCGCTTTGATAATCGTGCACGCCGTCGGTCAACCGGGCAATCGATCCATCTGCCAAATCCAGGCGATAAATTTCTTCGGTTGCATGAATATCGCTGATGAAGTAAATCGATTTTCCGTCGGCGCTCCAATTCAGCGAAGCTACATTCTGATCAAACTTTTCGGTACGATATGTTTTTTCACCAGTTTCCAGGTCGGCAACAAACAAGCGGTTTTTGTCCGCCTCGTAACCATCGCGTTCCATACTTTCCCACGCCATTTTAGTTCCGTCGGGCGAGAAAACCGGGTTCTGATCGTAACCCATCATTCCGGAGGTAAAATTGATGGTTTTGCCACTTTCCGGTTTGTACAGGTAGATATCAGAATTTGTTGAAACCGCGTATTCTTTTCCCACTTTCTTTTTGCAAGTGTAGGCCAGTGTTTTACTGTCGCGACTCCAAACTACCTGCCCGGGTCCTCCAAAAGGTTTCATTGGCGAATCGAAACGTTCTCCTTCCATAATATCTTTTCCATCGCCCACTTTCCCATTCGAATAACCGGCTATAAAAATATGGTTGTAAGTATAATCGTGCCAGGTGTCCCAATGTCGATACATGATATCGTTTTCGATACGCGCATTCGTTTTCGGCAGATCGGGGAACATATCGTGCACATCCTGATCGAGTTTTACCGATTTCAAATAATAAATTTTCGTTTGGTCTGGCGAATACTGAAATCCTGAAATTCCGTCTTCGATCTGTGTAACTTGTTTGGCCCCGCTCCCATCGGGATTCATCTCCCACATTTGCATACTGCCTGAAGCTGCCGATAAATAGCCAATCTTTTTGCCATCAGGCCGCCAGGCCACGTTCGATTCGTTGCCGGGAGAATTGGTAAGGTTTATTGCTTCGCCACCTGTTACCGGAATGGAGTAAATATCGCGATACGATTTGTCTTCGTCGATCTTGTAATAAGTAACGGTGTATAAAACCGTTTTTCCATCGGGCGAAACCTGGGCTTCTCCGAGCCTTCCAAACGACCATAATACTTCAGGCGTCATGATATCCGAACTTAGCTGTGGCGTTTCGGGCACATAATTTTTCGTTTGCTGTTGTGGTTTTTCCTTTTGCTGACAGCTGAACAAAAAGACTACAGCCAATAAAAGCATTGCAATTTTTCTCATTGGTTTAACTTTCAAAATTTGGCTCAAAGTAAGCATTTTGAAAGATGTTTCAAATGATTTTTGGGTAGTATAAAAAAAGAAAAGGTGTCGATTTCCCGACACCCTCGTTTCCTATTCCTGTTCCGCCGGACCATTTAAGGGAAGATCGCTGTAATTAAAAACTTTCTCTAAAGTGTGCGTCACTCCTTCGTAATCGATCGAAGAAACTTCCACTGAAATCGAATCTTTTCCCGATACCCGTAACTGGTTCAGGCTGAACGAAACAAAAGCAGTGTACGACAGCGACTCACTGTCGTTGTTGGCATTGTGGCGCAATTGAAGTTTTACAGGATCTTCGGGTTGCGGTTCCCCTGTTTCTTCAACCAGGTTTAGGAAATGTACCTGATTGTAGCCCCAGTACTTAATCTTGAAATTCAATAAACTGTCTGTCATCCAAAAATCCTCAACAATCAGTGGATCATTTCCAATACTGTCGGCATTTTCTTCAGTCAGACGTAAAATTCCTTTCAGCAAAATTTCGCGTGCTTCATTCACTTTCACCAGGTACTGATTTACCGAGCCATCGCTGTTCTGCACTTCATCAAGAATTGTAAAATTGACCAGCAGACGCGAACCGTCGTCAAAATCATCCCCATAATCCAACCCAGGATTCCACGCGACGGGCCTTAATACATCTCCATCATCCATTTTTATGAGCATGGTACCCGATTCGTTCACGTACATTCCAAACCCGATCCATTGATCATTTAACGAATAACCGTCGTCATCTAAACATGAAAATGTGGCAACACTTAATACTGCCAGCAAAATAAATCCTAACTTCTTCATCACTGTTTAATTTTATTCACGTACAATAGATTTATAAACGACATTTTGGGTTGCGTCTGATTTTCAAAAAACTGACATTTTTTTCGTTCTGCCGGTCAGAAATTCAGTTTTATCGCTTGGCACGACTCTTGTATGAACATATTCATATTATTACATATATTTGCAACATGAACGAAATAGCATCATTAAATAGTTTAAAGGAAACACTTCATAACAATGAAAAGGTGTGGCTTTTATTGTACAAGAAAGGCTCGGAACAAAGCGACTGTGCTTTTGCAAATTTCGAACGTGTGGGTAAAGAACTAAACAACAACAACCTTTTTAGTTCGGATGTGAATATGGTTCGCGACATCCATCCCGAATACGGAATCACGAGCGTTCCTACCCTACTCCAGTTCGAAAAAGGAGCGTTGAAAAAGATGATAAAAGGGTGTCATCAACCAGAACAGTTTAAAGCAGTAATCGAAGAAAATACATATGTGTCAAAATCAGGCGACAATAACAAACCACAAAAAAATGTTGTTGTATATACAACGCCTACCTGTAGTTGGTGTACAACGGTAAAAAGACATCTCGACGCCAACCACATAAAATACCGCGAGATCAACGTGGCTGCCGATATGAAAGCTGCTGAAGCAATGGTGAAAAAAAGTGGTCAGCAGGGTGTGCCACAAACCGAAATTAACGGACAAATTGTGGTAGGTTTTGATAAAAACAGAATAAATTCGTTGCTCGGAATAAATTAACACTGTATAAAATGAAAAGAACATTTTTAACACTTACACTGGCAGCCGCTATTCTTTTCGGGTTTAGTAATTGTCAGGCAAAATCGGGGGATAAAACAACAGCCAATAACCCTACCGTTGCAGTAGCCGACGAAGGAGGTTCGGTAAAACTTACCAAAGCCATGTTCCTCGAAAAAGTATGGGATTACGAAAGCTCTCCAAAAGAATGGAAGTACAAAGGCAACAAACCGGCATTGATCGATTTTTATGCCGACTGGTGCGGGCCATGTAAAACAGCATCGCCAATTTTGGAAGAACTGTCGCACGAGTACTCCGGAAAGATTACAGTTTATAAAGTAAATACCGAAGTTGAAAGAGAATTATCAGCCGTATTTGGAATTCAGGGAATTCCTGCGTTTCTTTACATCCCTTTAAACGGCAGACCTACGATGACCTCGGGTATTGCACGTACAAAAGAAGACACAAAAAAAATGTTCGCTGACAATATTAACAAACTGTTATTGACAGAGAATTAAGTGTTTAACTTTAAAAATTGAGATGTAAAATGAAAGAATTACAGCCTATTAACCAAAATGTGTTGTTGGAATTGTTGGAAGACAAATCGGAACAAACAACCGCTTCGGGGATTATTATTCCCGATTCTGCAAAAGAGAAACAAGAGGTTGCAAAAGTTATTGCAATCAGTACTATCGAAAATGCAGAAATAGCACCTGGTGACGAGGTTCTCTACAAAAGGTATGCAGGAACAGAAATCGACTACAACGGTAAAAAATACCTGTTGTTGCCTTATTCTGAAATCCTGTCGAAAGTTGTAGAAACCGAATCTGTTTAAGCTGAATTCAGGATTTTACCCAATTCTGTCAAAACATTTTTTATTTCGACAAATAAAGAGCTGGTCCGTCAGTTGACGGATCGGCTTTTTTATTTCTGAAATCCCTCAAACAACAATAGTAAACAACTACGCCCAGAGGATGTGGCCTTGATTTTCAGGTTCCCTTAAAAGGGGAAAACATTAACGCTGATTCCTTTTACGTTCTTCTTTTTCCTGATGACGGACATACCTTCGAACCATATCTTCATCAAGTCATACGGTACTAATAAAATAACCTTTAGCCCAAAAGTGGTTGCCCCAATAGGGCTTTTGTTTCAAATTTGGATAAGGTTGAAAGATTCGCATTGCCAATTTACCTTTCAAAAGCCCCATGAAATCAGACACTGAAATCTTTGCGCGAATTGAACAAACCATGTAAATGTGGCCGGATTGAACACTTTGTCCCAAAACTTCCACTTCTTTCCATTGGCTAATTGAAAGAAGGTCTTGTTACTCGTGAACTTTAATTGTTCCTGTCTAATCCTAAAATACGGCTACAGGTTAAACATTGAATTAAGCTACAAATTGAAACACCGGGTTTGGTGTTTTATACCCTAATACTCTGGGCTTCGTCTCTCTCGTAATCTGACCGTTGTGCGTTATCAATTTGTTTAAAAATACGCTCTGTTTCTTCTTCAGTTTTTAAAAGTAGGGCAGCAAGGCGTAAAACACCAATATGCCAATCCCAACCCGAAAGGAAAGGTAACCTTCCGGATCGACAAACCATCAGCGGGCGCAGTGGATTCCCTTTCTCATCCACATTAATCATCCGAATCGCGCAGTGTGGTCACTCCTGCTCCTGCCTGGTTAGCGAACGCCTCGGGATAATCCTTTTTTAGTTTTTTACAACTCGACTTTAAGGCTTCCCTGTACACTTCTTTATCTTGCTCGGCCCAACCGGGCTTCGGACTCACATAAGGTTTAAAAGTGATGCGTTCTATTCCAAGCAGTTCGCCTTTCAACAAAAAAATTATGGCCCGCAAGCTTTGGGTTCCGCAATCGATGGACAGCAGGGTTTTCTGCATGCTTCGTAAATTTTGGAACTAAATGTACAAAAAGGTTGCAAATGTAAAAGTGAATAATAATTTGAAATCCGTTTACACGTACCTTATGCACTGCAACTGACTACCAACGGAAGATGTTGCCCGCCAAAGTTATCCATCCTAAAATTCGAATAGAACTGAATATCAGAAAATCCCAGGTCAAGGAGAATATTTTTTAATTGCCGGCTTCTGAGAGCCAACAATATTGTTTCATTCCTGAGCGATTTGTTTTCAGCTTTAATAAGTAGTTCGGTACAAAAATGTATCCGGGTTGAATTCTGATCCCATTTGTATTGCCGTTTAAACTGAATGTTTTCGGTATCAATCAATGGAAGATCGGAAATATGTTCGTCTAGGATATAATCGTAATTCAGAATCTGAAGCAGCAGTTTTCCGCCTGGTTTTAGTACCGTTCGTGCCCCTTTTAACATTTCCGCCACTTGTTCAATTGAAGCCAGGTGAACCAGGGTATTTCCAAAACAAAGCGCCGAATCAAAGTACGTTTTCTTAAAATCACGGCCCAGATCGAGCATATTCCCTTTGCGAAAATTTAAATTCGGATGTTTTTTGTTTTGCCTTGCTTGTTCAATTAGGTCGTCATTCAGGTCGATGCCGGTAACAAGTGCACCATTTTGCGCGAGTTGAAAAGAAAGTTCTCCGCTGGCACAACCAATATCCAGCAAATTTTTCGCGGAAAGGGAGCCGAGTTGAAATTCAGCAAAATTTAATTGTTGCGGATTGAAGGGGAATATTTCAGAATAGAATTTTGAAATAGAGGTATAAAATATATTTTGGGAATCGGGCAAGCTTTTGGTTTTTAGTTATCGATCTGTGCCTGTACCATCATCTTTATCTCGTTTACCGAGCGAACGCCGAGTCCGGTCCATTTGGCTTCACCGTTCTTGAACAACATCAGGGTCGGGATGCTGCGTATCTGAAACTGACTGGCAATTTGTGGGTTCCGGTCGACATCAACCTTGATGATCCGTACCTGTTCCTTTAATTCGTCTTTTACCTGTTTCAGTATCGGTGGCATTTGTTTGCACGGCATACACCAATCGGCATAAAAATCGACCAACACAGGTTTATTCGAATTAATAATATTCTTAAACTTCGCTATCATCTTTTTTCCCCTTTTTACTTCTTATTTTCGCGATCAGATCGTTCAGCATGTCACCAAGCAGATACCCAACTACAGCGCCCCAAAGCGTACTCCAGTACCAAACCGATTTAATTGCACAAGTCCCGCTTGTACATCCTACGAATTTCCAGTACAGAAATCCGCCAATTGCGCCCAGCGCCAAAAATGCAAGTGCCAGTTTTTTAGTTTTTAGTATCTCCATAACATAGCTGTTAACAATCAAACAACGATCGGGGAATTTAGTTCCTGCCTGATTGATAGATAAATAATATTTCGAATAGATTTTTTTGAAAACAGAGTTTCCGATAAGCTGGTAGTAGCCCGCAAATTACTTTACCGAGTGCAGGCCGCATTCTTTACCCGAACCCTGTTCCCACCACCACCGACCGGCACGAAAATCTTCTCCGGCTTCGATGGCACGCGTGCAGGGCTGGCATCCGATGCTCACAAAACCTTTATCGTGCAGCACATTGTACGGGACATTGTTGGTCTTCACGTATTCGATGGTTTCTTCGAGGCTCCAGCTCATCAAGGGGTTGTATTTTACAACTTGGTTGCCACTGTCCACTTCAAACTCGCGCATGTCTTTGCGGTTGTCCGACTGCGAAGCACGCAGTCCTGTAATCCAGGTTTCGTTACCCGACAAGGCGCGTTTTAAAGGAATCACTTTTCGGATGTAGCAACATTCCTTACGGTTTTCGAGCGATTCGTAAAAACTGAAAGGGCCTTTTTTCGTCACCATCTTTTCCACTTCCTCAGTGGGCGGGAAAAACACATCGATCGGTTTTTTGTAGCGTTCGATGGTACTGCTGAACACCTTGTAGGTTTCGGGAAACAACCTGCCGGTGTCGAGCGTAATCACCCGAATGGCAATGTCGTTACGGAAAATAAGATCGGTAATAACCTGGTCTTCGTAACCAAAACTGGTGGTAAAAATTACTTTCCCCGGGTGTTTCTCAGCGAGATATTTCAATTTCCCGACGATGTCTAAATCATTTAGTTGAGCGTTATATTGATCTGCCAGTTTCTGAAGTTCCATATTCTTTAAACCTTTTGTTACTTATTATGATTTATAGCCACTTATTGCGATTCATCGTGAGTCGTAAAAATAACAAGCAATTTCAATAAACCACTATCAGTCACCATTCTTCATGCATTTTATTATTTTCGCATTAATGTATTTCAATCCAATCCTTCAGTCCTTCAGCTATTCCACATACAAAACCAATCCTTTCAGGTATTCGCTTTCAGGATGGAAAATATTTACCGGGTGATCAGCGGGTTGCGTCATCTGGTGCAGGATGCGTACATTCCTTCCGGCAATGGCTGCCGCCGAAAATACGGCTTCCCTGAATTTCTCCCTGCTGATAACCTGCGAACACGAAAAGGTAAACAATATTCCTCCGCTCCTGATCTGCTCAAAAGCGCGTGTATTTATCCGCTTGTATCCGCGCAAAGCCTGTGGCGCCGCATTCAGGTGCTTGGCAAATGCCGGTGGATCAAGAATAATCAGATTGTATTTATCCTGAATGTCTTTCAAATATTCAAAACCATCGGCTACCATGGCTTTATGGCGTTTGTCACCGGGGAAATTGAGTTCTACATTTTCATTGGTCAATTCAATCGCTTTTGCCGATGCATCAACCGAATGTACCAGTTTGGCGCCGCCTTTCATCGCGTAAAACGAAAAACCTCCGGTGTAACAAAACATGTTCAGCACCTCGCGATCTTTCGAATACGTTTCCACCAAACGGCGGTTTTCGCGCTGGTCGATAAAGAAACCGGTTTTCTGACCGTCTTCCCAATCCACTTTAAACCGAAGTCCGTATTCCATCACTTCGTTCTCCGACCCCGAGCCAAACAAATATCCATCCTTTGTTTCGAGTTCGGCTTTAAACGGCAGTGTATTATCGCTTTTGTAGTAAATGGCTTTTAGTTTGTCGCCAAGCACTTCGCGGAGCGCCTGTACCAGTTCGTCGGTAATCCGGTGCATTCCCACCGAGTGGGCCTGCATCACCGCGGTCCCGTTGTAAAAATCAACGATTAACCCCGGCATTCCATCGCCTTCTCCGTGTATCAGTCGGAAAACATTGGTTTGCGGACCATCGCTGATTCCAAGCATTTTCCGAAGCTGCCAGGCTTTTTCAATCTTGCTTTTCCAAAAATTATAATCGGGTTCTACCTCATCGAATGAAACAATGCGAACAGCGATCGACCCGATCTGGTAATGCCCGATTCCCAAAAACTCATGCTGATTCGAAAACACTTTTACCAGCTCGCCTTCTTTGGGATTACCGTGTATGGTTTTAATGGCGCCCGAGAAAACCCAGGGATGAAAACGCAGTAGCGACTGATCTTTCCCCGATTTCAGAACAATCCGTATTAGTTCGTCTGTCATGTTCCGGACTTTAAATTTTTTCGAATATTTTTAGCGCTGCCCAGGCATCGGTAGCGGCGTAAGCCTGCTGTGCTTCGCTCAATTCGGGCGCTTCCCAGTTTGATAACTGCTGCCCCTTGGAAATGCGGAAACCACAAATAATTGCCGACAGTTTTTTCAGGCTGAAATTCTGAATCCCCAAGTCTTTGGCAACATCCTGCAATTCGATAAAACCGGCCGGCTCGAAATTAACAATCTCCTGCAAGCCTTTGATATCGTCGCGGATGGCAACACCGGGTTTTAGTATATTCGGATTCGACAGGATTTCTCTCAGTTCTTCGGGCAGGCCAATCCGGTTTACCCGAAACAGAAAAGCCCTGCTGGCTGTTGATAGTTGCAAAAGCGCCACTTTATTGTTCACCCCCTTTTTAAACGAGGGTTTGGTTTCGGTATCAAAACCGATAATTGACTGCTTCCCAAGTTCCTCCACCGCAAAACCGAGCCTGCTCCCCGAGTCTACCAAAATAATGTCGCCTTCAAACGATTTTAAAGGCATCTCCTGTAATTCTTCGTTAGTGATACTTTCTTTAAACATTTAATTTTCGTCTTCGTTGGTGCCCCAGAAATTGTCCAGCCATTTCGGATTGCCTTTTCCGGGTATGGGCTCGTCACGGTTTTCGGTCGAAAAATCAATATCGTTTACCATCAGCATATGAACGGCACGCAGTACATTCACCAGTTGCTGGCCCCAGAATTCCTTAAAATGAAAGGTACATTCGGCCAGGCTGTCGTTCATAACTTCTTCGTTGCCAATACTGTATGAGGTTACAAATTCTTTCAGGTCCTGGTAAATATCCATCAGGTTTTCCGAAATACTGGCGGTTACCGTTTCGCTGCCAAACTGGATATTCGGATCAAACACCTCGTAAAAATCGTCGTGTTCGCCCAGCTGTCCCAACCATTTTTGATGATGGGTGTTGTAGTCGAGTTCAGAAACGAATTTTTCAAGTTCGTCGTCGAGCATCCGCTCCACCTCGGGTAAAACGGCCGCTTTTAAATACAGCAAAGGAAGTATCTTCTGCAATTTTGCCAGGTTCTCCTGTGGCAGGTGCCGTCCCGCCTGTTCGATAGTAGCACAAAACTCGCTGGCCACGGTTACAAATTCCACCACGTTTTTGGAATATATAATTTGCTGAAAATCCGATTCGTTCATATGCGCTTTAAAAAAACTGCCTGCAAAAGTAGTAAAGATTTTTAATAAGAAGTAGGAAGACCGAAGTCGGAAGATGGAAGTGGGAAATGAG
>WOYV01000066.1 GCA_011620585.1 Draconibacterium sp. | reverse complement strand
TATGAAACGCTCAGTTATTATTATGGCAGTGCTTGCCTTCAGCCTTTTCGCCTGTGGACAAAAACCTCCGAAATCGGTGACCGATAATTTTAATTCGAAATTTGCTGGGGCCACTAAAGTAAATTGGGACCAGGAAGAAGATAATGAATGGGAGGTCGAATTTAAAATGAACGGTAGCGAAATGTCGGCCTCTTTCGATAACGACGGAACCTGGCTTGAAACAGAATCAGAAATTGAAGAGAAAGATTTACCAACAGTGGTAAAAGCTAAGCTTGCAATGAACTATTGGGGATACGAAATGAAAGAGGTGGAAAAAATGGAGAAACCGGGTTTCTCAGGATACGAAATTGCAATTGCAAAAGGGGAAGAAAAGCTGGAAATTCAGGTAAATCCTGTTGGCATTATCGTTAATGTAAAAGAGGTAGAGGTAGACGAAGACTAAAATACGGATGTAAAGTCGTAGGAATCGGAAGGCCATGAAATCTATATGATGGCCTTTTCGTACAAATTCTGGTTTGTTTTATCACTTTAAATAAGGTAGACTTAGCTCTTAAACTATATTACCAAAACGCTATCCAACAGTCTGTATTTCAATATAAAATCAAAGAAGAAGACCAGTAAAACCCGGAACTTTTAAAGTACTGGATATTGAACCTCTATACTTGTAAAACGTGCGGTTATTTCGTAAGGAGAAAGGAACTGTTTCCGAAATGTTTTAGCTTTACAAATGAAGAAAAGTCGAAATTTAAATATCATGAAAATGAATTTTCTGCCCGCTATCTTGTTGGGTCTTCTTTTTCCTGCTCCGATTTTTGCTCAGCAGCACAACCTCGATTTCTACCTCGAACAGGCAAAGGCAAACAGCGCTTTCATTCACCAGAACCGGAACGAAAAGCAGTTGGTTCAACTTGATATGGAACAGATTCGGAAGATTTATTCGAACCCGGAGGTGACCGTGGAGGCCAGTGTTTTGTTTGCGCCCATTATTTCGCGCGACGGTGGACCGGGTAAATTTCAACTCGTTACAAAGGATGCTTCTGATTATGTTGGGTATGATCTCGCGGCAACCGATGGCGGGCAATACTCCGGTGTAGTTTCGGTGAACCAGGGCATTTTTAATGGAAGAAAAATTGACACCTATTCCAGCAGAGCGGAAATCCAGCAACAAATTCACGACAACACGATACAACTTACTGAACACGAGCTGGAGAATGCGGTACGGCACCAGTATTTATTGTGTTTAAAAAGCAAACGAGAGGCAAACAACAACCTGGAACTGGCTCAAGAAGTTGAAAGAGAAATCGCGATTTTGAAAGAACTTGTTCGAAGCGCCATTTACAAACAAAGCGATTTGCAGCTACTCGAAATTAACCGTCAGAATTATGAGCAGGGCTATGAAACGTTTCAGGCTGAATACCGCGATAATATCTATAATCTGAATTTGCTTTGCGGGATTAATGAAAATGCCGATTGGGAAATCGATCCGGTGGAGTTCAGCCTCAACCGCGAAAAAGTGACCAACTCACAGTTTCTGGCTTCATTTTATCTCGATAGCCTTGCCATTATTGCCGACCGCAACATCAGCGAGTTAAAATACCAGCCGCAGGTGAACCTGTTTGCGAATGCGGGAATGAACGCCGTTTATGCTCCGGCATTTAAGCGTTTTGGCTTTAGTACCGGCGCCACTTTCAGTTTAACCCTTTTTGACGGGCATCAGCGAAAAACTGAATTTGAAAAATCGCAGATCAATCTCGAAAATATTCAGTTTAGCAAAATGCAAACCCTTACCCAGAACGAAATACAGAAGAGTTTTACACTCGACAAATTACACTCGCTTGATAAACGTATTTCCCTGTCTGAAAATCAGTTGGAACAATATAAACAGTTAATGAACCTATACAAAATTCAGCTCGAACAGGGCAATATTTCGGTAATGGAATACAGTTACCTCTTAAAAGATATTTCAGAAAAGAAACAGGAACGCCTGCTGTTCGAAATTGAAAAACAGATGGTTATTAATGCTTATAACTACTGGAATTACTAAACAACAAACCATGAAGAGTTACCTTTTATTGATGATGGTCGCCATCATTTTCGCGATCAGCTCGTGTAAAAATCAGGTTTCAGAAAGTGCCGATGAAATACTGGTTCCGAAAGCTATTGTTTCGATTACGAAACCGGTTCTCGGAAACATTGAAAGCTCCCTCATTTTGAACGGGAAAACGGTGATTTATAAAAAAAACCAGGAGCCTGCACCCATTTCAGGATACATTTCTTCGGTGAAGGTAAAGTTTGGGGACAGAGTCGAGTCCGGCCAGGTTTTATTCGAAATTCAAACACCTGAAAACAAAGCCATGGAACAGTCTGGCAATAAAAACGAAGGAATCGGCGAATTCGGAAAAATTAATGTAAAAGCCAGTACTTCAGGAATTGTTAATGAGCCAATATTGCTCGGAAGCGGAGCATTCGTAACCGAAGGTAGTGTACTTTGTACGATTGCCGATTTAAACGACCTGCAGGTTCGGGTAAATGTACCGTTTGAATACCACAACGTGATAAAGGCTGGAGGTAGATGCAGCCTTCAGCTTCCGGATCATACACAGAGTAGCGGCACAGTAATCAGCGTTCGTCCATTTATCGAAGAACGTTCGCAAACACAGGAAGTCCTGGTGAAACCAAGTGGCGTCCATTCCTGGCCTGAGAATATGAACCTGACCGTTTCGTTTTTAAAAGACAATGTTTCCGAAACACTTTTATTACCCAAAAAAGCTTTACTCACCAACGAAACCCAGGACGAATTCTGGGTTATGAAGATGCTGAATGATAGCCTGGCGTTACAAGTGCCGGTTGAAACAGGCATCAAAACAGATAGCCTGGTAGAAATCATTACAGGCGATTTTGGAATTAACGATATAATCATTCTTGAAGGGGGCTACGGACTGGAAGACAGCAGCCTTGTAACTATAGTTAAGTAGACATGAAAGAACTGTTTGTAAAGTTTAAAAGCCCGGTTTCGGTTATCCTGGTCCTGATTTTACTCGGAGGTGGTTTTGCCTACACCAACCTGAAAACATCGCTTTTCCCCAATGTGACTTTCCCAAAAATAAAAGTGATTGCCGATAATGGCGAGCAGCCGGTCGATAAAATGATGGTAACGGTAACCAAGCCTCTTGAAAATGCCATCAAACGCGTGGAGAAATTATCAATGGTGCGAAGTGCCACCAGTCTGGGAACCTGCGAAATATCTGCTTTTATGGAATGGGGGGCCGACATTGATCTGGCCAAGCAACAACTGGAATCGCGAATCAATCAAATAAAAAATACACTTCCCCCCGACGTTCAGATCACTATCGAAAAAATGAACCCGTCGATTCTTCCGGTGATGGGATACTCATTGCAATCGGACAATAAAAATCCGATAGAACTGAAAATGATTGCCGAATACCTGGTCAAACCATACCTGTCCAGAGTGGCCGGCGTGGCCGGGGTTGAAGTGATCGGGGGAAAAACAAAAGAATACCGCCTGGTGCTCGACCAGGAAAAGCTGGGCCTTCTGAGAATCAATCCTCAGGATATTGAAACCGCTTTCAGTCAGACTGATTTTATCAGTTCGAATGGCTACACCATCGATTACAACCGTTTGTACCTGACGGTAACCGATGCAACAATTCGTGACAAGGAACAGCTCGAAAACCTGGTGCTTTTTAACAATGCCAGCCGTAAAATCCAGGTAAAAGACATTGCCCATGTCGAAGTTGCTGAACAAACAGAATACATCAAAATAAAGGCTGATGGGAAAGATGTCCCGCTTGTGGCAGTTCTTAAACAGCCCAATGCAAACCTCATCGACGTATCAAACGAAGTGGCTGCCAAAGCCAATGAGCTAAATAATATACTGCCCGACGGCGTACGCTTACAGCCGTATTACAACCAGTCGGAGTTCGTACACGACAGCATCCGCAGCATCATCGATGTTCTTTGGATCGGCTTGCTGCTGGCACTGGTTGTCGCCACTATTTTCCTGCGCTCATTCAAAGCCAGTGGCGTTATCCTGCTGACCATTCCGGTTACTCTCGCACTCACATTTGTCATCCTCCGGTTTATCGGGTATGATTTCAATATTATGACGATAGGCGCAATTGCCGCTGCCATTGGTTTGATCATAGACGATGCAATAATCGTGGTTGAACAGATTCACCGCACGCATGAGGAGCATCCGGAACGAAAACCGCGCGAACTGGTTGGAAAAGCCATTCATTTCCTGTTCCCGGCCATGGTCAGTTCTTCGCTGAGTACCATTGTGATCCTGATTCCGTTTGAATTGATGACCGGAATTGCAGGTTCGTATTTCAAAATCCTCACGCAAACCATGATCATCACTTTACTGAGTTCGTTTGTGGTTACCTGGCTCGGGCTGCCCGTTATCTATCTTTTGTTATCAAACAACAAGGAATTAGGAAAACACAAAGCCATCGAAACAAAACAAAAACCGTGGGTTTCGTTCTTTGTGCGCCGTCCATACATCAGTGTGGCAATCGTCGCCGGGTTGATCCTTTCAATTATTTGGGTAATCCCAAAACTTGAAACCGGCTTCCTCCCTGAAATGGATGAAGGTTCGATTGTGCTCGACTACAAAACACCGCCGGGAACTTCTTTGGAAGAAACCGACCGTTTACTTGCCCAAATTGACCAAATCCTGGAAACAGTCCCCGAAGTGAAAACCTATTCGCGCCGTACCGGTACACAGATGGGATTTTTTATTACAGAACCCAATGATGGTGATTACCTGATTATTCTGAATAAAAAAAGAGATAAAAGCACCGTAGAAGTGGCAGATGTGATAAGAAAACGCGTGGAAGCTGCCATGCCATTTCTTGAAACCGAATTTTTGCAGGTTATTTCTGATATGTTGGGAGACCTGATGGAAAGCGGAACACCGATCGAAGTAAAAGTGTTTGGCGACAATCATGAAAAAATACAGGAACTTTCGCGGCAAATAGCCGACAGCCTGGAAACAGTTGATGGCGTTGAAGACGTTTACAACGGAATACTGATTGCCGGCCCTATGTTGAATGTATTACCAAAAGAAGACAAGATCAAGCAATTTGGAATGAGCGCGGAAGACATTCAATCACAGGTTCAAACCTATTTGGAAGGCCGGGTAATCGGGACCATTCCTGAAAAGGAACAGCTGACGGATATCCGGATGATCTTTCCGGAGAACAACCATACTCCGCTTGAAAAACTCAAGGAAACCAAAATCTGCACCCCTGCTGGCGATTATCTTCCTCTCCACTTTTTTGCCGACTTCTCGGTTAAAAGCGGGGTTGCGGAGATCGAACGCGAAAACCTGCAAACCATGGGGATGATTACTGCCCGGCTGAGTGGGACGGATTTGGGCACCGGAATGAAAGAAATTCAGAAAAAGATTCAATCGATCAGTCTTCCACCGAGTTATCAGGTTGTTTATGCCGGTTCGTATGCACAACAGCAAAAGTCATTTGCTGAACTGTTAAAAATCCTGATTTTCGGGGCCTTGCTCGTATTCACTGTTGTACTATTCATGTTCAAAAGCCTGAAAATTTCATTGACCGTATTATTCCTGAGCCTTCTTGGGATTTCAGGAAGTTTACTGGCATTGTATTTTACCGGCACACCGCTGAACGTGGGCAGTTACACCGGGTTAATCATGATAATCGGGATTATTGGTGAGAACGCCATATTTACAATTCAGCAATTTTTGTTCGAGCTTAAAAAATCGAACGTGGATAATGCTCTTGGTTTTGCCATTTCACACCGTTTACGGCCAAAACTGATGACTGCCACAGGCGCTATTATTGCACTTCTGCCCCTGGCGCTGGGCATTGGTTCGGGAGCAAAAATGCACCAGCCACTGGCTATTGCAGTAATCGGGGGCTTAATAATTGCCTTGCCTTTGTTACTGATTATTCTTCCCGGGTTATTAAAATTACTTTATCCAAAACAATCACAATTAGTTTCCTAACATCGACGTTAAGATATTTCAGGAAAAGAATTTATAATATGTGCACTTTTCATGACCAAACTTTCAGGGATTGAATTTGTTCTGATAACAGATTTTAAAAGGACAGTTTTGGATAAAGATTGAATATGGAACATTCGCACGAACATCATCATCACCATTCCTCCAACCCATATAACAGGGCTTTTGCGATTGGGATCGGATTGAACGTGTTGTTTGTCGCCCTGGAAGTCGTTTACGGAATTCTTGCCAATTCTTCGGCTCTGCTTGCCGACGCGGGACACAACGCCAGCGATGTGCTTAGCCTGGTGTTTGCCTGGACTGCGGCCTGGATGGCTACTATTCGACCAGCCGGGAAATACACCTACGGGCTGCGCAAAACCACCATTTTGGTTTCAATATTAAATGCGCTGCTGTTGTTTGTGGCAGTTGGGTTCATCGCCTGGGATGCTGTTATTAAGATCAAAAACCCGCAGCCGGTTGCAGGCACACAAGTGATGATTGTTGCAGGAATTGGAGTAGTTATTAACACTGTGACTGCCCTGCTTTTTATGAAAGGGCAAAAAGACGACCTGAATATCAAGGGAGCGTTTCTGCACATGGCAGCAGATGCCGGAGTTTCGCTTGGCGTTGTGATTGCTGGGTTACTGATCTATTTTACGGGATTACTTTGGATCGATTCATTGACCAGTTTTCTCATTATCGGAGTGGTGTTGTGGGGAACCTGGAATTTATTCACTGACTCGCTGAGGCTGGCGCTTGATGCTGTGCCCGGGCACATTAAAATCGAAGAAGTGCGTGCGTTCCTGGAAACACAAAAAGGAGTGGAGAATGTTCATGATCTGCACATTTGGGCGATGAGTACCACCCGCGTTGCACTGACTGCACATTTGATAATGCCTGATGGAAACAGCGATGCATTTCTGTCGCATTTGCAGGAAGATATTGAACATCGTTTTGGAATTGGTCACACTACTTTTCAGATTGAAAAAGAACAGGTGGAAGCCAATTGCACCACCGACTGCTAAAATTCCTGAGCCTTTATAAACTCATCAATGGCTTTTTTGGCATCATTTAGATTATGGTAATTCACCAGCTTCAAATCAGGGGATCCGGCTATCATTGCAGATAAGTTTTTCCCGAAAGATGAACGAAAAAGACAAAGTACCGGTTTGCCTGATTCTACCGCACGCCCAATCTCGTACCCAACTCCCATCGAAACGCTTGTTACTTCGGCGATCAAAATATCAGATAACTTCAGCCATTCCAAATCGCGGTCGTGAATAAACCGGTCATTGAGGCCGTCATCGCCGGCACAGGTAAGCGACGGACTTCCAATGTGCTCGGTCAGCACCTCGCCAAAAGTTTTCAGGTACTTAATAATCTGCATATACAACTCAGCATCTTCGCGCCCTCCACGGATTGAACCGGCAAAATAGATTTTCATTCGTTTATTTTCTACGTTTTTTAGGTAACTCATCCCGATAAACCGGGACTCGTTTCATTTTCCTCCTTTTGATATTTCTTCGGTGGCAACTTCGGTTTTTTGACCGTCGCCCTGCACCAAAATACGTGTTTTGGGTAAACTTTCGGGGTAATTTTTCTGTATAAATTCAATAAGTTTTTCACGGATATAAACACGTAAATCCCATGCCGTCGATGCATCTTTGGCACTCATAAGCGCCCGCACTTCCACTCCGTTTTGTTTGGCGTCGGTAACCTGCAATACGTTTACTTTCTTGTTCCACAAAGGTGTTGAATTGAGTAAGCGTGTTAATTCTTCCCGCAGCGCTTCAAACGAAACATGGTAATCGGTGTAAATAAAAACCGTACCCAGTATATCGGCCGAAGTGCGGGTCCAGTTCTGAAAAGGTTTTTCAAAAAAATAGGAGGTTGGGACTATCAGGCGCCGAAGATCCCAGATCTTCACCACAACATAGGTCAGTGTTATTTCTTCTATTCTTCCCCACTCTCCTTCAATAATCACAACATCATCCAGACGAATAGGTTGTGTGATTGCAATCTGCAAACCCGCAATTACTGCTCCTATAAATTTTTGCGCCGCTAAACCAACGATTAAACCGGCAACACCTGCCGAGGCAAACAAGCTGATCCCCAGTTTCCTGACATCATCAAAGAGCATAAGGACAGCTCCAATCGCAATTACTATGATAACAACAATAAAAACGCTTTCCAGAATATTAAACTGTGTTTGGAATTTTCTGGACCGCAGGTTATCCTCCACTGATGTATCGAACTTATAGATCAGGACCCGCTTTAAGGTTCTTAAAGATGATATCAGGATCCAGGTAACGCCAGATATCAACAGTATCGATCCAAGTATATCAAAAATCGGGTACGACTCCTCTCTCACCAAATTATATTTCTCAAGAAAATACTTCAGAAAAACAGAAAAAAGAAGTAACAGTACCGGGAGAATAAATCGTTTAAAATGTTTCATAGAATTCTTTTTTCAGATTAAAAAACCAAGCTAAAATCCTGGATTTCTGTACAACCTGACTGAAACCCCGGATTTACCCATAAATTACAAAAAATTGTTGTGATATGATAGGTCAGTTTATAAAACCTAACATAGAGCCACGAAATATGTTGAGTAAAACCATAAAAAAAGGAGACTAATTGCCTCCTTCCATATTCAGGTATTTCTGTTAATTCATGTTGATTACCGTTCCCGGTTTAAAATAAGCTGCAAACGCAGTTTCCGAATGCAGGGCATCAATCGCTTTCTGAATTCCTTTGTCGTCTTTAATAGCCGCACGAATTGCACCTTTTTGGTAGTAGTATCTTGAAACGATTTCATCTTCAAGCAGCTCACTTATCTCATCTCGGAATCCTGCCAGGTCCTTATCAAGATTCGGTTCGAGTTTGGCTTTCAAGGCACGAAATTCGTCTTCTGCAATTTTGTAATATTTCTCTTTTTGGGCTGTTTCCATTAGTGCATTAAATTCGTCGAGCGATTCTGAATCGTATTTAAATTCACTTGCTTTTACAAACTCTTTAAATTGATTATAGATATCGTCGTTGATCGAGAAATCTTCAGGCTGCGGGATCGAAGTGTTTTTATTCGAATAGAGGGTCGCAAAGTCAAAAACCTTAAATTGAGTTACCAATTCGATGGCCAGTGTACTTAACTCATCCGAATCGATTTTCATGTCCGGGACAATTCCACCACCATCATACACTTTTCGTCCGTGTTTGGTAGTAAATTCCGAAATCAATGAATCCGGAACATTTCCAACGCTGCCGTCTTCGTTGCGGTGCGAATAATCTAGCGCCTGAATACAGCGCCCGCTTGGGATATAATATTTGGCGGTAGTTACTTTCAGCTTGGTGCTGTAACTGAGGTCGCGTGTAGTTTGAACCAGCCCTTTTCCAAAAGTACGTGATCCTACCACAATTCCGCGGTCGAGATCCTGGATGGCGCCGGTTACAATCTCAGATGCCGAAGCTGAACCACGATTTACCAAAACTGCTATTTTAATGGTCGTGTCAATGGGTTCCGAAGTAGCATAATAAACTTTATCCCACTGTTTTACTTTTCCCCGGGTACTTACGACTTCTTCGCCTTTGGGCACAAAAAAGTTAACAATCTCAACCGCTTCCATCAGCAAACCGCCCGGGTTTCCACGAAGGTCGAGCACGAGTGCATCCGGATTATTCTTTTTCAGATCGAGAAAAGCATTTTTTACTTCCTGGCTGCAATTGGCCGTAAACTGGCTTAAACGGATATAAGCCGTCTGTTTGTCCAGCATTCCGTAATACGGCACTGCGTCGATCGAGATTTTCTCGCGAACAACATCCACCGTAAACGGCTTCTTGTTGCCCGGGCGTTGTGCTTTTATCGAAACCGGTTTGTTAGCCGGTCCTTTTAAAAGATTACTTACGTCTTCGGTCGTCATTTCCCTGGTATCTTTGCCTTCCACTTCCAAAAGAATGTCGCCGGCTTTCAGTCCTGATTTTTGAGCCGGAAATCCTTCGTAAGGCTCTGCAATAATAATGTCGTCGTCGTGTTTGCTAATCAGCGCCCCTATTCCGGCATATTCGCCGGTGGTCATAAAACGAAAATCCTCGATCTGGTCTTCCGAAATGTAATTCGTGTACGGATCGAGCGATTGCAGCATATCATCGATACTCGTTTTCACCAGCTTGTTCGGATCGATCTCGTCGACATAAAACATATTCAATTCCCGGAATAGCGTATGGTAAATATCCAGGTTCTTCGCTATTTCAAAGTTTTTCTGATCGCGTGTGTAACTCACCAGCGTTACGCTGATTACCGCAACCAATAATATTCCTAACCAAATTTTCTTCTTCATTTTTCTTTCTCCTTTCTGAACGGTTTTATCTAACAATCCAGTTTTGAACTGTCAAAAGTAGCATTCTTCCCTGATATCTGTCAATCAAAATAACCAATCATTACGTTAATTAATATTAAAAACGGTCTTTTTGTTTCTTTCTTACACGGTTTTGCGACTTTGATGCTCAGCAAGTTATGCAAAAGCGCCCTTCTGTTTTTCGTTGTGTGCCAGCCCCCTTTTAAACCATAAGCAACCGGGAGGGTCGAAAAAGTTCGATAACATTAAAAACTAGTCTACTCGTTCTGTTACTGGCTGTTTGGAGTGTGGGTTTGGCGCTGGCCGGCAACGACGAAACGCAAACACGCAAGGTAAGCGGGTTTAATGCCATCGACGTTTCTGCCGGAATTGATCTTTACATTACCATGGGAAACACAGAAGAAGTTAAAGTAGTTGCCGCCAATGACATTATCGACGACATTAAAACTGAGGTGAAAGACGGCGCTCTTCATATTTATATGAAAAATAAGAACTGGTTGAACTGGACGCTTCCTCAGGTTCTGACGTTAAATCGGAAAATACCCTGGAAGGTGAAACGTTAAAGGTTTCGGCCAGCAGCGGCTCCGACATTAGCTTCAACGTATCAGAGGAACTGGAGGCAGGTGCCAGCAGCGGTGCAGACATTACATATTATGGAAATCCTCAGGTTCGGGATATTGATGAATCAAGCGGGGGAGACGTCCATAAAAGATAAATATATAAGAAGCAGAAAGGCGGTGGTCCCGCCTTTTTTATACATCGAACCCCCTATTTCAATATAAACCATAATTTTGCGTTCAGAACTTAAAAGAATGAAGGGCTGGATAAAACGCTTATTTTTTCTCTTGCTGACGATTACCGGGGCGCATGCCCAGGCTTTTTCGCAAGACGGGAATCCGCTGCAATTCATT
Source organism: Draconibacterium sp. (assembly GCA_011620585.1). GTDB lineage: Bacteria > Bacteroidota > Bacteroidia > Bacteroidales > Prolixibacteraceae > Draconibacterium. The sequence continues at coordinate 3,330 of WOYV01000066.1, read as the reverse complement.
TCCGGCGTTAGTCAGTCGTCTTTTGCCAATCCTGCCAACCAAAACGAAACCGATAAACTCGTGGTGGGCCTTCCCATAATCTCGGGAGCCTGGATGGACTGGAAAGCCAACTTCTCACTCAATTATATTTTCTTCCAAAATTTTTCGTATAGCTTTGATCGCTTTTACCGCGAACTTGGAGAACCGGGTTACGAAATGGGAACCGTTACTGTCCCCTTCGTTTATTTGAGCCTGAAACTTGAAGATCAGAATTTTACCTTTTCGGTTTCGAACCGGATATTTACAGAAAGTACTTTCGATCATGAGTTTCTGAAATTTATTGACAACGGACTCGAACCGTATTATGGCAAAACCGAAGTTTATGGCCCGATGAATATTCGTGCCTTCCACTACCGCGAACTGGCTTTTGGATGGTCGAAACAGATTTGGGAAGGTTTCCAGGTAGGAGTCCGCCCAAAATTTCTATTTGGCAGGTTTGATTACGATATGAAAGAGATGAATATAAGCGTGCAAACCGATGTTGCCAACGGGCAGCTATTGTTGGTCCCATCGGGCGATTACCGTGTTGCCGGATCGCTGGATGTCTCGTACAATTCCGAACTCGACGCCACCAGTATCCGGCCCAACCCCGATATTTCCAACTATTTTTTCAACTTCCGTAATCCTGGAGCAGGAATTGATCTCGGCATCAACTATCAGATCAATAAAACAACCCTGTCGGCGGCCATTACCGATCTTGGATTTTTACAATTCCGACATACAAATTACGATGTTACTTATGCCAATCCGCTTCGTTACAACCTTGATGAACTGTATCAGTCGACCAATCCGGATGGTGAGGTTTACAAGGAACCAAAGATTGCACTTCAGGAATTGATCGATTCAATACCCTATACCATCATCGCACAGCCAGGCGCCAGCCAGGTTGTCGAAGCTATTCCCACAAATATCAATATAAAGTTCACCTACTCAATATCGCAGGAAAAGGAAGCCGGTTTATCGGGACAACTCACCTATTTTAAAGGAAATACACGAAATTTTATAAGCGGATTTTTTCACACGGCGCTTGGTGAAAAATTCAACCTGGCTGCCAGTGTCAGTTTGTTCGATTTTAAAAAAATACTTCCCGGGGTGGGCGCAAGTTATACAACAAACAGATCGCAGTTCTACTTATCAACCAATAATATTACAGCTTTAATTAAGCCATCGTCGGCAAAATATCTAAATTTGTGTTTTGGTGTGAATTTCTTATTTTCCACCCATTAATCGATTGCGTTATGAATGCATTTATCACGTTATATATTTTCAATTTTCTGCGGACCCTTGTTATAATTGCCATAATTTACTTCGGAATTCGGCTCATTTCGCGTTATCTGTTACCCTTACTGGTTGACAAAGGAATAAAGAATATGCAGAAAAAAATGCAGGACCAGCAGCGGGGTCCGCAAAAACCCCGTCGCCCTGAAGGAGAGGTTACCATCGAAAAAAATCCCGCCCAACGAAATCACGAAGGAAGCAAAGGCGAATACGTCGACTTCGAAGAGGTGGAATAACAACACGAAATGAAGGACTGATGGACAGAAGGTTGGAGTGCTTAAATGCGTGAACGCTGCAATGCCTAAAGGAGTGAATATCCAATAACCAATCCTAAACATTTAATTTCCAATAACTTCTAAACACCGGCATGATCCTATGTCACGTTGCAGACGCTCATCGTTTTATCATTTCTGAAAGCTTAAGGCTCATTGCCCATCGCGCTTAGCTAAATAAAAATTTTCGTTTACATTTGTGCTTCAATTCAGAATACTAATAGAATATGGCACAGGAAGATATTTTCAAAAAACTGGTTGCACACTGCAAAGAATATGGTTATGTATTTCAATCGAGCGAAATTTACGATGGGCTGGGGGCAGTTTACGACTATGGGCAATATGGAGTTGAATTAAAAAATAACATCAAAAAATACTGGTGGGACAGCATGGTGCTTCTGCACGAAAACGTGGTAGGAATCGATTCTGCCATTTTTATGCACCCCACCATTTGGAAAGCTTCAGGGCACGTTGACGCATTTAGCGACCCGCTGATTGATAACAAAGATTCGAAAAAACGCTACCGCGCCGATGTGCTGATCGAAGAACAACTGGCCAAAATCGAGGATAAAATCAATAAAGAAGTGGAAAAGGCGGCCAAACGTTTTGGCGATGCTTTCGACGAAGCACAATTCCGAAATACCAACCAACGCGTACTCGATAACCAGGCTAAATGGGATGCCCTGCACAATCGTTTTGCCTTAGCTTTGAACAACGGCGACCTGGATGAACTGCGCCAGATTATTGTGGATGAAGAAATTGCCTGCCCGATCTCGGGAACCCGCAACTGGACCGATGTGCGCCAGTTTAACCTGATGTTTGCCACCGAAATGGGTTCCACTGCCGACGGCGCTTTGAAAATATACCTTCGCCCGGAAACCGCACAGGGAATTTTTGTGAACTATCTGAATGTTCAGAAAACCGGTCGTATGAAAATCCCATTTGGGATTGCACAGATCGGGAAGGCTTTCCGAAATGAGATCGTAGCGCGTCAGTTTATTTTCCGCATGCGCGAATTCGAACAGATGGAAATGCAGTTCTTTGTAAAACCGGGCACCGAGCTCGACTGGTTCGAAAAATGGAAAACCACGCGGATGAAATGGCACCGTGCCCTTGGCTTTGGCGACGACAACTACCGTTTCCACGAGCACGAAAAACTGGCACATTATGCCAATGCTGCCGTTGATGTTGAATACAAATTCCCGTTTGGGTTTAAAGAAGTGGAAGGCATCCACTCGCGCACCGATTTCGACTTATCTCAACACGAAAAATACTCGGGCAAGAAAATCCGTTATTTCGACCCTGAATTAAACGAATCGTACGTACCTTTTGTGGTGGAAACCTCGATCGGTGTGGACCGCATGTTCCTACAGGTAATTTCGGCTTCGTATTGCGAAGAGCAACTCGAAAAAGATTCGCGCGTGGTACTAAAAATACCACCGATGCTGGCCCCGGTAAAACTGGCGGTTCTGCCGCTGGTAAAAAAAGATGGGTTGCCTGAAAAAGCACGCGAAATTATCGACGAGCTGAAATTCGATTTCAACTGCCAGTACGACGAAAAAGACTCGATCGGGAAACGTTACCGCCGCCAGGATGCAATCGGCACTCCGTTCTGTGTAACGGTCGATCACCAAACCCCGGAGGACAACACCGTTACCATCCGCTCCCGCGACACCATGGAACAGGAACGTGTTGCCATTTCAGAACTGGGAAAAATTATTGGCGGGCAGGTAAGTATGAA
>WOYV01000011.1 GCA_011620585.1 Draconibacterium sp. | reverse complement strand
ACTATCTCCATCTCATCCAGCAAATATCCCGCCCCTGCAAATTTGTCGATGATGAAAAGCGCGTAACGAATATCGAGCGAAATATTCCGGCACACATCCGGGTCGAACATAATGTCGCTCATGGTTCCTTCCCAGCAACGGTCGAAGTTTACCCCAATCAGTTCGCCGTTTCCGTTTACCACCGGGCTGCCCGAGTTTCCTCCGGTTGTGTGGTTCGAGGCGGTAAAACAAACCGGTACATCGCCATTTACTTCATAGCGGCCAAAATCTTTATTTTGGTAAAGTTCTTTTAAACGATCAGGAACATCATAATCATAAATCGCCGGATTATCTTTTTCCATGATTCCGGTTAGTGTAGTATAATATTTGTATTCCACCCCATCCATCGGTTCGTAGCCTTCAACTTTTCCGTAGGCAACACGCAGGGTGAGGTTTGCATCGGGATAAAAAGCCTGGTTCTTTTTCATTTCCATCAAACCGGCCACGTAAATCTTTAGATTCGTGTTAATGTCTTCCTCCAGTGCCTTTACTTTTGGGGCAACAATGGTTTCATTCAATTCATCGAAGCGACTGTAAAAGGCAACCATTGGGTCGTTCTGCAACTTCAGGATTTGTTTATCGCTCCCCTTTTCAAGCAAGGCTTTAAGTTTGGCCTGATTGACGAGAATTGATTTCCGGTACGCCTTTTCAATGAGTTCCTGTTCTGAATATTTTTTCATGGTATTGACGACTTCGATGGGAATAAATTCGGCATCGAGGCCCTCAACGAGCATCGGCATCAATTCGGCAAAAAGTCGTTCATCCGTTGGCTGATTGAAATTCTTTAAAAAACCTTCCAAGCCATTAAGCATTTTTTTTCGGGCTGCTTCCGCTTTTTGTTTGTCATTATTCTTTATCTCAACAATAACAGAATTCAAACTTTTAGCCTGTCCGAAAAGCTCTATGCCACGGAATACGACTTCCGAGTAATAATCGCTGGCTTTTATATATTTTGCATACTCGGCGTAGTTTTTTTCAAAATTTTCAAATACCGGTTTGTAAACGTCATTCCAGGTCCCGTTTTGAATGGCCCGGTTCTTAAAATCTTCTTCGTACGCCAGTTTTTTATTGATAGCATCCAAACGTTTCAAGCCTTTAATTTCGCCCTGCCATTTTTTCCAGGCATTACTAATACCCTGGTACTTAGCCGAATATTGTATTCTTACTTTTGGGTCGGCTTCCATATCGCCGCCTATAATTTCCAGCTTTTTATCGCGAAGTAAAATGCGATCCGGATTGCGTTGATTCATAGTAACATCCACTGCCTGATGTGGCCAGTATTCCATCGTAGTTCCGGGATTACCAAAAACCATGGTAAAATCGCCGGGTTGAATCCCTTTCATCGAAACCGGGAAAAACTTTTTGGGTTTAAACGGCACGTTGTCAGGCGAGTAATCGGCAGGTTCGTTGTTTTTATCGGCATAAATCCTGAAAACAGAAAAGTCGCCGGTATGTCGGGGCCACATCCAGTTATCGGTATCACCTCCAAATTTTCCGATAGCCGATGGTGGTGCGCCCACCAAGCGGACATCGCGATAAATTTTATACACATACAAAAAATACTGGTTGCCGTAAAACAGCGGTTTTACATTAGTTGAATATTTACCGTTTGCAGTGGCTTCCTGTTCAATGTTTTTTGAATTCCCGGCAATCTTTTTCTGAAGACTTTCTCCGTCAAGTCCTTCGGTTCCGGTTAAAACACGGGTTGTAACATCTTCCATATATTCCAGGAAACTTACTGTCAGGTTTGTGTTAGGAAGTTCCTCATCTTTATTCATGGCCCAAAATCCATCCGTCAGATAATCGTGCTCTATGCCGCTGTGCGACTGAATGCTTCCATATCCGCAATGATGATTGGTAATGATCAAACCTTCGTCAGAAATAAGTTCACCGGTGCAGCCCCTTCCAAAAAGGACCACGGCGTCTTTCATGCTGGCATGATTAACATCGTAAATATCCTGTGCAGTAAGTTTAAACCCCATTTGCTGCATCTCTTCGATATTGTATTTTTCGAGCAAAAGCGGAATCCACATTCCTTCTTTGGCCGAAGCCTGAAAAATGCCAATGAGCAGTATAAAGATTAAAGCAAAATTTCTTGTCGTCTTCATTTTTGAATTTTCTAAAATTTCCCGTAAATAAAATGAATATGTGGAAACAAACAATGACAAGTTACCAGCCCTTTTGCATCTGGTTGGATCACATCAGTCATTCAACTGCGAATTGGTTAATAAACAAACATATCATCTACAAATTCGTTAAATTTGCCCGAACAACATCGATAAAATGAAATGATTGGGATTCTTCCTCTTGATAGTATTATTCAATTTCTAACGGCTTTAGCAGCTTTGGCGGTGATTGCACTTTTATGGAAGAACAGAAAGGCGCCCGAAGTGGTATTTTTAATTCTGATTGAACTAAACGTAGCCATGTGGGCTTTTTTTTTATGCCAGCATCATCCCTTTGCTAACCATCGTGATGGTGATCGGTAATCCGCGACATCATCTTGTTTGGGAAACGATCAGCCTGCCAGAAGGTTCAAACATTATGTACTACGTTCACGGCCCCTGGTTCTGAACCTATTGGGGATATGCTTTTGTATTGATTTCCAAAGGAACTGATGGATGGATGGATGAAAAATGAAGTAACCCATTCAGATCTCCGCATCAGAAATGAAGGACGGGATTCGTATTACCAGGTCAATATTCTGCCGATCATGAACAATAAAGCTGAAACAAGTGGCAAACTCGTGGTAGTAAGCGATGAAACGACTATCAGGCGTTCAGAAATGAAGTTAAAAGACCGCAATGAGCAGTTGCAGTCCGAGATCAGGAAAAATGAAAAATTGATTGCCGACCTGGATGCTTTTGCGCACACTGTTGCCCACGATCTGAAAAATATGCTGGGGAAGGTTGAAAAAAGAGAAAGAACCAGAAATTGACTAAAAAAAACTAAACCGACAAAAAGAAAAATGACAGCTTCGATGAAGATTTTGCTTTGCCCACGCGCTTCT
>WOYV01000003.1 GCA_011620585.1 Draconibacterium sp. | reverse complement strand
TACTATACTGATTATATGTATAATTACACAATATTTGATTCGTATATTAAAAATCTGTTATGCAATTATTCTTCAAATATTAATACATAAAAACGCCTACCATTCTCAGGCAGCTGCATTAGTGGGAGTAAGCGAAATTTTGTTAATTTAACCTCAAGAAATCTTAAAATAATGGGGCGAAAAAGTTTAAAGGAAACCAGGCAAAAAGAAATTGTGATAGCCTTTTATAAAGTTGCAAAGAAAGAAGGAATTGAAAATGCATCGATAGCAAGAGTTGCCGATGTTTTGGATGTTAATCCCAGTTTAGTGATGCATTATTTTAAAACGAAAGATGATTTATTACAAGCGCTCGTTGACTTTAATCTGGAAAAATATCTTTCGATTTATAGTGTCAGTGGGAAGGTGGATTCAAAAGAAAAATTACTGCAGATTATCGACAACCTGTTTTCGCGAAAATGGCACCGGCTTTTCGACGATGGTGTATATTACAGCTGTTATTCGTTTATTTACCGGAACAAACGTTTTAAAAACGAATTTAAGGAACTCCATGATTCGCTGCATCAAAATTTTGTAGTAACCCTGAAGGATGCCAACGAGGCCGGAGTAATTCACATTGAAAATTTTGAACAAACCGCCAAACTTGTCTTTTCGATTGTTGACGGGGCCTATTACTATCTGGGCATGGTGGACGACGAAAAAGAAATCGAAAGCCTTTCGCAGTGTTACAAAACCCATGTGTTAGCTCTCCTCGGAATCGGCAACTAAACCCGACCTCTTCTTTATACAATAGCAGAAAATGTAACACAGAAAACAGTAAAACGTCCCCATTCTTTCGCTTTGTTATCAGGGAAAGAAATGCACAGCTCAGGTATTCTATTTCGCGACAGCCCAACATATCGAGCCGGGCTACAACCTGGAAACCGCCTTATATCGAAACCATTAAATACGGAAGTAAGATTTTTACAGATCCCGACCTGAACAAGAAAAGCAAGCTAAAAACACCGCCAAAAATTTACGCCAGTGTTTTAGAAAATATACTGGTTGCCATGAAAGGCAAACGAATATTTGACTGCTTTGGCTTCAATTTGCCAGAACAACCGTAGCAAATTAATAGCGCCAAAGCAATTATCGATTTTGAAAACTGGACGTTCCCAAAAGATAGTTCCGATTAGGTGAATAATGAAACGGGCGAAGCATTGACCGGTTTTTTGCCGCCTTTAGCTTATCGTATTTGCTCAATGAATGTATAAATACCGAGCGTTATTGATTTTTTCACATAAAAGAAATGCCGCATTTCCCCATTACGCTGTTGATATTTAGCTGATACTTTCTTGCTTTTGTTTACCTTTTCTTTATTAAATTAGCCATTCTTTGACAAGTCACTAATACAACCAATATGTTTTTGGGAAAACGAATAAAAGAATTACGGGAAGAAAAAGGACTGCTTCAGCGCCAACTGGCTGCTGAACTGGAAATTGATTCTCCTTTGTACAGCAAAATTGAACGGGGCGAACGAAAAGCAAAACGGGAACAAGTTCTAAAACTGGCAAATATGCTGGAAACCGATAAGGACGAATTACTCACCTTATGGTTAGCCGGACAGGTTTACGAGCTTGTAAAAGATGAAGATGTAGCTAAAGCTGCAATGGATTTTGTTAAAACCCGAATAAGATAATTTTTCTATGACCGATATAAAACAGGAAAATACTGACCTGACATTTTTTACTAACACAACGGGTCAAACATTATTAAACCGATTCAAAGCAACATTGAAGGATACTAAATTCTTTGATGTTTTGGTTGGTTATTTCCGTTCCAGTGGCTTTTATCAATTGTATGAATCTCTTGAGGATATTGACAAAATCAGAATCCTGGTTGGACTAAACGTTGACAAGCAAGCTTACGAAATAATGCAAATTAACGAGGAAAATGGCACTATTGATCTTGAATCCCATCAGCGAACGAAAAACCTTTTCCAAAAAAATCTGATTTATGAAATTGAAGAATCAAGGGAGAACGACCAACAGTTAGAAATCGGCGTCCGTAAATTTGTTGAGTTTCTTCAAAAAAACTGTGTTGACCAAACCCTACCAAAAGCACAATTGGGCAATGGTAAAAAGTTAGAGATTAGGGCGTATCCTTCAAAAAATATGCACGCCAAGGTATATATAAAACGATACAACGATAAGGTAAATCATATTCAATTTGGTTCTGTAATTACCGGTTCAAGTAATTTCTCAGAATCCGGATTAGTTGCTCAAAGAGAGTTCAACGTAGAATTGAAGAACAAAACCGACGTGGATTTTGCCTTAACCCAGTTTGAAGACCTTTGGAAAGATTCTGTTGATATATCAGATGATTTTATTGATGCTGCAACAAAAAAAACATGGTTAAACGATTCAATTACCCCTTACGAATTATATCTGAAGTGTATCTATGAATATTTGGAAGAGGATATAAATATGGAAGATGAGTACGACCCCTATCTCCCTCCGGGTTTCATGGATTTAAGGTATCAACGACAGGCTGCAACCAATGCAAAGAAAATCCTGGAAACATACAACGGTGTTTTTCTCGCTGATGTTGTAGGTCTTGGTAAAACTTTTATTACTGCAATGTTGCTTCAACAATTACAGGGCCACATGCTGGTAATATGCCCACCGGTACTTAAAGAGTATTGGGAAGATTCTTTGCGTGATTTTGGCGTTCGCAGTCATAAAGTTGAATCCTTGGGCAAGCTGGACCATATTCTAAGAAACGACATCTCTAAATTCAAATATGTTGTTATAGATGAGGCCCACCGTTTCAGGAACGAATCAACACAATCCTATGCCAACCTAATGGATATTTGCAGGGGTAAAAAAGTAATCCTGGTTACAGCAACTCCTTTAAACAATACGGTTGATGATATTTTTGCGCAATTAAAACTTTTTCAGGCTCCTAAAAATTCAACTATTCCCGGAGTACCTAACCTCGAAAAATTCTTTAATGCATTGAAAAGGCGGTTAAAAGAAACAAAACCTGATAAAAACGATTTTACTCCTGAAAGTCAGGAAGAATACAAAAAAGCCATAAAAGAAGTTTCAGACACCATTAGGGATAAGGTGCTAAAATTCGTAATGGTTCGAAGAACACGAACAGATGTAAAAACCTTCTTTAAAGATGATATGTCGAAACAAGGGCTTAATTTCCCCGAAGTTGACGACCCTGGCAGAATTGTCTATCACTTTAAAGGAAATCTTGAAACCGTCTTTAACCAAACCATTGAGCTGTTACATACCTTTAAATACACCAGGTACATACCGTTATTATACTATAATAAAGGGTTAACAGAATTTGAAAAACAGCAACAGCGGAATGTTGGAGGATTTATGAAGGGAATCCTCGTTAAACGTTTGGAAAGTAGCTTTTACGCTTTTAAAAAGAGTGTAAGCCGTTTTATTGCGTCTTATGAGAAATTTATCGGGATGTACAAAAATGGAATGGTTTATATTAGTAAATATGCCAACGTTTACGACCTTTTGGAAAATGATGACTTTGAAACACTTAAACAATTAGTTGAAGATGAAAAGGCTCAAAGATATATTTCAGATAATTTTGGTTCGTTTAATGGTTCAAAATTTATCGATGACCTGAATTTTGATTTGCAATTATTGAAAAGGGTTAATGATTTATGGAAGGATATCGATGAAGACCCAAAACTCGAAAAATTCATAACTGATTTAAAATCAGTCAGTACACTTAAGAATCAAAAACTGGTTATTTTTACTGAATCGAAAGAAACCGGTGATTATTTGTTTGAAAATATAAGTGCCGAGTTTCCGGGAAAAGTAATGTTTTACTCCAGTAAAGGGGGCAGGCATACAAATTCGGACATAACTTCAAAACATACCACTGCCAGGGAAATTATCAGGGATAATTTTGACCCAAATAGCAAAGAACAGGTAAACGATATTCAATATCTTATTACAACTGATATTTTGGCTGAAGGCATTAATCTGCACCGTTCCAATGTGCTTATCAATTACGATTTGCCCTGGAACCCAACAAGAGTGTTACAACGTGCCGGGCGTATTAATCGTTTGGGTTCAAAACATAGCAATATTTGTATTTTTAACTTCTTTCCAACATCTCATTCCGACCGTCATTTAGGACTTGAAAGCAACATTACCAATAAGCTTCAAATGTTTCACTACATTATGGGTGAAGATGCAAAGTACCTGACTGATGGTGAGGAAATAGGAAGCCAGGAATTGTTCAATACCTTAAACTCTAAAAATGCCTATTCCGGTGAAGGCGAAGAAGAAGTTTCAGAATTAAAGTATTTGGAAATAATGCGGGAACTTCGTGATAAAGACCCGGATTTTTTCGAAAAAATTAAAATGTTACCTAAAAAAGCCCGTTCGGGAATGAAAGTAAATGAATTGGAAAACAACGAAATGCTTACATTCTTTCGTTTGGGAAAACTCAAAAAGTTCTACCTTATTTCCTCCCCTTTTCAGGGGGAGGTGTCCGAAGGACGGAGGGGGTCTGATGAAATCAACTTTTTTGAAGCTGCAGATAAACTGGAATGTTCACCAAAAACAAAACGCCAGCCAATACCCAATAACTATTTTGAATTATTAAACATCAATAAAGCCAGGTTCCAGTTGGATACGACACAAGGTGGTGATGATGAACCAAAAACCGGTGGACGGTCGAATGCAGCCTTTATTGAAAGAACTTTAAAAGGGGAACAGTTTAAGCGTTTCAAAAAGTTCACCGACTCAGATGAAGAATTTATTGGCAATGTAAAACAACTTCTTGCTGATGGCAGGATGCCAAAGAAAACTGCACAAATAATAAAAAGGGCAATAGAAAAAACTTCAATAGAACAAGGAGTTGTTGACCCCATGAAGGTGTTGCACATTCTTCAAAATAACATTCGCTCTACAGTGTTTGAAAACCATCATAACGGAAATAACTATTTAAAGCGAGAAGTAATTCTATCAGGCTACTTAATTAAATAATTACGAATTACGAATTACGAATTACGAATTGGGAATTACGAATATGAAAACAAATAATGTAATACAGGAAAAGAGTTATGCTTTTGCGGTACGGATTGTGAAGGTTTATCAGCATTTGTGTAAAGAGAAAAATGAATATGTTTTATCGAAACAGATATTGCGCTCTGGAACTTCCATAGGAGCAAATATTGAAGAAGCTATTGGTGGGCAAACAGAAAAAGACTTTTTTGCTAAACTAAGTATCGCATACAAAGAAGCACGTGAAACCCATTACTGGATTCGCCTGCTAAGTGATACAGGCTATTTTTCATCCGACGAAAGAATAAGCCTTTTATCGGATGTCGATGAACTCCTGAAAATCATCGGCAGCATCCAAAAAACCATAAAAACAAAACTCCGTAATTCGTAATTCGTAATTCCAAATTTGTAATTCATAATTCATAATCCTATGTCAGAAAAACGAAATATCATCATATACAACACCGCCGACGGTAAAGCTAAAGTTGCGCTTTATGCCAAAGACGGTATGGTTTGGATGAACCAAAACCAACTGGCTGAACTTTTTGACACCTCAAAACAAAACATTAGCCAACACACCATTAACATACTGAATGAAGGCGAGTTGCAGGAAAAATCAGTTGTAAAGAATTACTTGACAACTGCCGAAGATGGAAAGGAATACAATGTAACGTTCTATTCGCTCGAAATGATTCTGGCTATTGGATTCCGTGTAAGAAGTAAGCGGGGAACACAGTTCAGAATTTGGGCAAACAAAAATCTACGCGAGTACATGGTGAAGGGTTTTGTAATGGACGATGAGCGTTTGAAGAATCCTGATGGCAGACCAGATTATTTCGATGAGTTGTTAGAGCGGATAAGGGATATTCGTGCATCAGAAAAACGTTTTTACCAAAAAGTACGCGATTTATTCGCTCTATGTAGCGATTACGACCCTACCGACAAAGCCACACAAATGTTTTTTGCCGAAACCCAAAACAAATTACTCTTTGCAGTTTCAGGCAAAACTGCCGCCGAAATTATAGTTAGCCGTGCTAATGCCAGTAAATCCAATATGGCTTTAACATCGTGGAAAGGAAGCATCGTGCGTAAACAAGACATTTTTATTGCGAAAAACTACCTCACCGCCGATGAAATCGACACCCTGAACCGGCTGGTGGTCATCTTCCTCGAAACAGCCGAACTACGGGCTAAAAACCGTATCGACATCACCATGGACTTCTGGCGTTATAATGTGGATAAAATTCTGGAATTAAACGACAAACTCGTTCTAAATGATAAAGGAACGGTAAGCAATGCCTTGATGGAACAAAAAGTTCGTGAAATTTATGAAACGTATGATGCCCGGCGAAAAGCTTACGAAGCCCTTCAGGAAGACGAAGCCGAAATAGAAGAATTAAAAAAATTGGAAGAGAAAATAAAAAAAAAGAAAAATTGAATTTCGAATGAAGAATTACGAATGAAAAATGAAGAAGAACAATATCATACAAGAAAAAAGCTATGCTTTTGCTGTTCGAATTGTTAAAAGCTATCAGCATTTATGCAATGAGCGAAATGAATATGTTCTCTCAAAACAACTGCTGCGCTCCGGAACTTCTATTGGCGCAAATGTTGAAGAAGCTATTGGAGGACAAAGCGATAAAGACTTTTTCGCAAAACTTAGTATTGCTTACAAAGAAGCCCGCGAAACCCATTACTGGATTCGTTTACTAAATGATACTGGTTATTTTTCCAATGAAGAAAGAAAAAGTCTTCTTTCAGATGTTAATGAACTCCTCAAAATAATTGGCAGTATCCAAAAAACATTGAAAACAAAATTCAGTAATTCGTAATTCGTAATTCGTAATTCGTAATTTAAAATTAATATGCAAAAGCACGAAGCTCAAAATATAATCGAAAGCACCTTTAACGCTTCATTTTCAGAAGAGAAGTTTACACTTTTCATTAAAAACCTTTTAAACGATATTGACTTAACACGAATGCGACCATGGTCTACGCTAATTTATGATGATTTTAAGAAACACATTGCAAGTTATAGAAGATTAGGATTATACATTGACACCGAGTACAATGAAATTGAGCTGCTCATTGTGCAGGTAAAAGATGCATGTTACCTTGACAAAGCAAGAACCTCTCTTCGGAATTTTGTACTAAAATGGTTACAATCCGAAAACAATAAGTCAAAACCTCGTGATTATGCACTGGTTGCCTTTTACTCCAATTCTGACCATGGCGCCGACTGGCGTTTTTCGTTTGTTAAACTCGAATACAAAACTGAAGTTAAAGAAGGGAAACTCAAACAGAGCAAAGAGTTAACACCCGCAAAACGTTATTCTTTTTTGGTTGGCGTACATGAAAAGGCGCATACGGCAAAAAAACAATTGTTGCCCTTGCTCGAAAATATTTATAATAATCCCACCCTTGAGGAACTGGAAGAAGCTTTTAGCATTGAAAAAGTAACCGACGAGTTTTTTGAGCAATACAAATCCTTGTTCCTGATATTAACCAACCAATTTGAGAAAGATGAAAACGACCCGATAGCTATCGGGTTAAAAGAGCAGTTGGCATTAGCAGGAATTGACATTCCCCGTTTTACAAAAAAACTTTTAGGGCAAATTGTATTTCTTTATTTTCTGCAAAAGAAAGGCTGGTTAGGTGTACCCAAAAATGAAAAATGGGGCAAAGGAGAAAAAAAGTACATACAAAAGCTATATAAAGATGCAGAGGAAAACGGGAAAAATTTCTTTGGCGATTACCTGCAACACTTGTTTTACGAAGCATTAGCCCACAAACATACCGATGAAGGAATAAAAGGGTATTACAAAACCCTGGGTTGCAAAGTGCCATTTTTAAATGGAGGTTTGTTTGAAGCCGATTACGATTGGAAAAACAGCCACATTACCATTCCTAACCAGCTATTCCGGAATGAAGAAAAGGTAAATAAAACCGGTGATATTGGAACCGGCGTATTGGATGTTTTCGACCGTTACAATTTTACCATTAAAGAAGACGAACCCCTTGAAAAAGAAGTGGCCGTTGACCCCGAAATGTTGGGTAAGGTTTTTGAAAATATGCTGGAAGTAACCGAACGTAAAAGCAAAGGCGCATTCTACACCCCGCGTGAAATTGTGCATTATATGTGCCAGGAAAGCCTGGTTCATTACCTCGACAATGCAGTGAATACACAAAGCTCTCCTCCTTTTAAGGAGGAGTACCCGAAGGGGGAGGTGGTATATAATATTAACAACCTGCCACATTTAAAAACTTTCCGTAAAAACTTGCGCAATAATCTAACACCTGCTGAAGCTAAATTATGGTCTTTATTAAAAACCAAACAACTGGAAGGACGAAAGTTTAGGCGGCAGTTTAGTGTAGCAAATTACATTCTCGACTTTTATTGCCCTTCGGAAAAGTTGGCGATTGAATTAGATGGCGAGCCACATTTTGAAGCTGCTCAGGCTGATTATGATTACGAAAGGGATTTGTTTTTAAAGCATTGTGGGATTAAGGTTTTAAGATTCGAAAACAGGTGGGTTTGGGATAACCCGGAAGGATTATTAGAGGAAGTTAAAAGTAATTTTGGATGGGATACCGACCCCTCAGTCCTTCGGACAGCTCCCCTTGAAGGGGAGCAGCCTGATATTATTGTCCCCAAAGATGATATTGATATTTTTATACGGAAAGGATTCTTTGCCCTGGAAAACGACCAGCGGATTTTACGAAAGGGCAAAGAAACCCCTGCATATTCATTTAAACTGCCTGAAAGCATTCGTAACCATGCCAATTTGCTCGACAAAAAACTGGCCGACATAAAAGTGTGCGACCCTGCCATTGGTTCCGGCGCTTTTCCCGTGGGCATGTTGCACGAAATTGTAAACGCCCGCCTTGTGTTACGCCAATATCTAAAAAATAAGGAAAATAATCATGGAAATCAGGCTAATCCCAAAAATCATAGTTCAGACAATGGTTCAGACAATTACGCCTACCAGTTAAAACGCCACACCATTCAGGAAAGCATTTATGGGGTTGATATTGATGCCTCAGCCATCGACATTGCCCGTTTACGTTTATGGCTCTCGTTGGTGGTGGATGAGGAAGACCTCGACAATATTGAAGCCCTGCCAAACCTCGATTATAAAATTGTTTGTGGAAACTCATTAATTGGGTTCCCTGAAAATTGGAAAAGCCCTGCGTTTAATAGGCTGGAACAACTTAAAAATGAGTTCTTCTTAGAAACAGATTCTTTAAAAAAGAAAGAATTAAAAATTGAAATTGATAAGCAATTAAAAGAACGACTTGCTGGTTCTGAGAGTGTTTTTGGGTACAAGGTTGATTTTGATTTTAAATTATTCTTTTCAGAGGTTTGGCATATAAAGAATGGTTTTGATGTCGTGATTGGCAATCCACCATACATAAAAGTTCAAAGTTTAGATAAAAAACAAAAAGAGGTATTTAAACTTTTGTATGATTCAGCAACAAAAAGCTATGATATTTATGTATTGTTTGATGAAAAGGGACATAAATTATTGAATCAAAATGGTTACGAAACTTTTATTCAGCCAAATAAATTTTTCAATGCGGACTACGGAATAGGAATTAGAAATTATATTTCAAAAAATACCGCATTAAAAAGAGTGATAGATTTTCAATTCTTTCAAGTATTCTCAACTGCAACAACCTACACATGTATTTTAAGCATTGTAAAAAAGAATCCTGAACAATTAGAATACATCACATTTCACAAAAATGAAGTAAATCGTCAGTTTCTTGAGTTGGCTAATAGTAATTATAGCAACATAATAAAATCAGTAGAACAGCTTTCATTTTTAGAAAATGATAGTTGGACTTTTGCAACACCTATACAAAAGAAGCTATATTCTAAAATTCTCAAGGGGAATGAATTACTTTCAAAATACTCTAAAAATATATTCCAGGGAATTGTAACAAGTGCTGACCCAATTTATATCCTTGAAAGGTTAAATAATAAGATTTATTCAAGATTTTTAGATTCAAATATTGACATTGAGGAAGGTTTCATAAAACCCTTGCTTAAGGGATCGGAAATCAGAAGAAATTCTATCTCGAATCAGAAATACTATGTAATTTTTCCGTACGAAGAAGGTGTGTTAATAACCTCCAAAACCTTTGAAAATAAATACCCCAAAACATGGAACTATTTGAAAGCATGTGAGAATGCCTTAAGAAACAGAGAAAATGGTAAAATGAATCATGCAAAATGGTATGCCTATGTTTATCCTAAGAACTTAGATTTGTTTGAAAAAAAGAAAATAATGACACAAGTTTTGGCAAATAAAGCTTCGATGGTCGTCGATGAATCCCAGAATCATTATTTTGTTGGAGGTGGAAATGCTGGAGGTTATGGAATAATATTAGAAGATGGAATAAATCTTGACTATTATTATGTAATTTCCTTATTAAATTCAAGTGTTTTAGATTATTACTTGCAAGGTCATAGCAGTAAGTTTCAAAATGGTTATTTCTCTTATGCTAAACGATTCATAGAAAAATTGCCAATTAAAAATATTTCGCTCAATGACCAAGTTCCTTTTGTCATTTTCAGCAAGTATCTGCACTATTTAAATACTGTTGAGAGAAGTCAATTAATATACAGCTATATTGAAAACTGCCTTGATTCAATTGTTTTCGAACTCTACTTCCCCACCGAAATAAAATCAGCCGGAAAGGAAATCCTAAAACACCTGGGCGATTTAAAACCCCTAAACGATGATATGAGCGATGAAGAAAAACTGGCAATCATCCAAAGCGAGTTCGAACGCTTGTACGACCCCAACCACCCGGTACGCAATAATGTAGAAACACTGGATAGTGTTGAGGAGGTGCGAATTATTAAGGAGGCGCTGAAATGAATCGTAGAACCGTGAAATATTCGGTGATGTTTTGGTCGTTGACCTCAGAGAGGTCAAATGTTTATAGCAATTATCGGGGTTATGCAGAACATCCGACCCCAGCCGGGGTCGAACCTTATTTTTGCATCAACATTTCTATAAACATAGCATCCCTCCGTGATTAGCAGAAAGATAAATATTCAAAATAATGAATCAAAAAGTTATAAAAGCATTTAAATACAGAGGTGAATTTGAACGTGACCTGGAAGCGATAAAAAATAACCAGATTTATGCGCCGAATAAAGAACAATTAAACGATCCTTGCGAAATGCTTACTGATGACCAGGAATTTCTTCAATTATTACATTCAATCGAGCTAAACTATGGTACTTCGTCAAAAAAGATAAAATCAGAATTTGCGTCATTCAAAAAAAGAATTCTAAATGCAGGTGTATTTTCATTATCGATTACAAATGAGCCCTTAAATATTTTAATGTGGACCACTTATGCAAACAGTCACAAAGGTTTTTGTGTTGAGTATGACCTTGAAATACTGACAAAGTATAATAACGCAGTAAATAAGTTTTGGATTAAGTATTCAAACAAAATACCGGTTTTTAAAACAAATTTGTTTAATGGACATGACAACGAAATTATCCGGCATTTTACCGGTTATAAGTCGAAGGATTGGAAATATGAAAATGAATATCGATTATTATATGATAATTTTGGTTTTCAAGACATAGAATACAAGGCTGTAAAAAGTATTTATAGAAATTGCAAAAAAGGATGTAGGGAATGAGCTAAGTGACTATCTGAGAAGGGCTATTAACCTGGTTTCTAATTATCCAGGTGTAAAAAATATCTTAGATGCAGAAATCAAATTTGATAAGAAAACGCCTATTATAAAAGTTGTTTACCAAAAAAAAAACATGGAGCAGAAATGAATTTACCGAAGGTGTATCAATTTACAAAAGAAGAAATTGATGATGAATATAAAGATGTAATTGAAAATGAGAACTGAGGACTTACATAGTTTGCTTGATGAACTGGTTGCTTTACCGGCTGAAACCGAATGGATTGAATTTAAGTTAGGTACTGGCAGCATAACCAACGACCAAATTGGCGAGTACATTTCAGCGATGAGTAATGGTGCCACTATTAAAAATAAGCCTTTTGGTTATTTGGTATGGGGAGTACACGACAAAACCCACGAAATAAAAGGGACTAACTTTAAGTTCTCCGCTGCGAAACAAGGCAATCAGGATTTGGAGCTTTGGATAAGAAATCTGCTGCACCCCAAAATCAATTTCACAATATTTGAGTTTGATTATCATGGTAAAAACATGGTTTTACTTCGTATTCCGGCAGCAAAGGGAGAACCTGCTCATTTTAAAAAAATACCTTACATCCGAATTGGCAGTAATAAAACTGATTTGCGGAACCACCCAAATTATGTCCGCTTAATTTATAATTCGCTCGACGATTGGAGTGCAAAAATTATCGAAACGGCATCCGTTAACGATTTAGATGAGGAAGCTGTTCGTGTTGCAAGGGAAAAATTCAAAGAAAAAAGCACACGTGCATCTTATTACAACGAGATTGATTCATGGGAAACTGAAAAGTTTCTGGATAAAGCAAAAATCACCATCAACGGGAAAATTACAAATACAGCAATCCTGCTGTTAGGAAAAGAAGAGGCATCGCATTATCTTTTACCTTGCCTGCCCGAAATAACATGGAAATTGGAAACCGAAGAAAAAGCCTACGAACATTTTGGCACTCCGCTTTTGCTCAACACAACCAAAGTTTTGCAAAACATCCGAAATGTCAAGTACAAGTTCTTTCCTGACAATGAATTACTTGCTACCACAGTTAATAAATACGATACCCGTACTATTTTAGAAGCCATGCATAATTGCATTGCGCATCAGGATTACGAATTAAACAGTCGGATTATTGTTACTGAGAAAATTGATAAACTCATTTTCTCCAATGCCGGCAGTTTCTTTGAAGGCAATCCCGATGAGTATTCGATTGGTGACAAAACACCCGAACGGTATCGAAATCCCTGGTTGGCACAGGCAATGGTTAGCCTGGGGATGATTGACCGCCTGGGCTATGGTATTCATACCATGTTTCTTTCGCAAAAAAACAGGTACTTTCCTCTCCCCGATTATGAATTATCAGAACCACAAAAAGTTGTGTTACAAATTTATGGTCATGCTATCGATGAGAATTATTCAAAATTATTAATCGAGAATAAAGATTTACCGCTTTCAAGTGTGGTTTTGTTAGACCGTATCCAGAAGAAACTTCCTGTTACCGATGAAGCTATTAAAATGCTAAAGCAAAGAAAACTGATTGAAGGAAGAAGACCCAATTACTTTATAGCAGCTCAGGTTGCAACTTCAACTGATGACAAAGTTACTTACATCCGAAATAGGGCTTTTGATAAAGAATATTATAAAGCAATGATTCTTGAATTTATTAAGCAATATAAAGAAGCTACCCGCTCTGACATTGACAATCTTTTAATCGATAAACTATCTGATGTATTAACGACCGAGCAGAAACGAAATAAAATCAGAAATTTACTTTATGAGATGTCAAAAAAAGACGGTACTATTTTTAATGCCAGTTCTTCAACTGCTAATCCGGCTTGGATGTCGTCTAAAAATAATGATTTTAAGATAAGAAAAGATAGAGATTTAGATAAGAATTAAGATAGAGATAGAATTGTTATTAAAGATAATCAAGATGTTAGAGGAAAGGATAAAGATTTTAATCAGATAAGTAACAATGATTTTAGACGAGGATTTAGATGAAACTTAGACAAGAGTTTAAGAAAGGTGCAACATTAAAAATAATCTGGAATCATCTATAACTTTGGGTCGTGTTCCAGCTTACAACAGGTATTTTATTGACGGCCTACAGGAAATGAATATGAAGTATTCAAGTTTCAATGAAACTTCACTGAACGGACTTTTCAATCTTATAGACAAGAACCAAAATGAAATTATTCAAGCATAAGAACTGATTCTTGGTTAGACCTAAAAACATTATCCACAAATGAAAATACTGGATATGTTCTTCCGGTAAATTGGTTATGATTAAACACTACAAGCAGAAGTATATTTAAAGTAGCAATAACAACCAATGAGTAATGAAAATAAAAACCATTGAAATAAGCAATTACAAAGCGTTCTATGCCAAATGCAAAATTAAGGTTGCTTACTCCGTTTGTTGATTATTCGTAATGATTTGGGGACTTATTAATTCTTGTCCATTTTCAGAGGAATCTTCCAATCTATACCCATTTTTAACAAATTCAGGGAAACCGTATTGCCTACGTATGAACTGAAATGAGGTTTGTTGTTGTATAGTCCAACAAAACCTATTTTCTTATCGTTTCCTAAAGACGCCACAATGAAAGACAAAATAATCCAACCGATTATTACACCAAGTATCATAATTTGAGTTTTTTAATGATTAGTTTTTTAAAGATAATGAATCAAACTAAAAAGTATCTGGAACGGTACAACTTTCTTAAAACTAAACGAATCATACACCCTAAAAGGAGGTAGCAAACGTTTTAAAAGGGAATCGATAAAAAAGTGAAGATTTTTTTGAGGTCATACGCGCGTAAAAAGGTTAAATTAATTAAAATTACCTCATCATTTTTAAACCAATGAGAAATTAAAAAACACTAAAAAAAACAGGAAATTATTCAATGGTTGACCAATGGTTGACTAAAAAGAAAAACGAACACTATTAAATTATTCGTTTTCAATTCGTTGTAAATTTGTTCAGTGGAGAATATCGGAATCGAACCGATGACCTTTTGACTGCCAGTCAAACGCTCTAGCCAACTGAGCTAATCCCCCAAATGC
>WOYV01000106.1 GCA_011620585.1 Draconibacterium sp. | reverse complement strand
GTATCGCCCATAAAAACCTGTGCCGGATACGAGTTGTACCACAAAAAGCCAACAGTTGCACCAATAAATGCTGCAATAAAAACGGTCAATTCGCCAATGTTTGGGATGTACATGATATTCAGGTAATCGGCATAAATAATGTTACCGCTTACATAAGCCAGAATCCCGAGGGTTGCGCCGCTTATTGCTGAGGTTCCTGTCGCCAGTCCGTCAATCCCATCGGTAAGATTGGCTGCATTCGACACGGCAGTAATTATTAGGATGATCGCAATGGCGTAAACCACCCACTTTAACCAGCTTGCTGCATCTCCGGCAAAAGCAACCAGCCATGCATAATCAAATTCGTTTCTCTTCACAAACGGAATAGTAGTTTTTGTTGACTTAACATCCTTGGTAACAAATACATGCTTTGCTTCGCCGGTTTGCGGGTCAATGGTTTGAATGGTAGCGTGTTTCCCGTTCTCGTCTTTTACATGTTCGCGAACTTTTACATCGTCGCTGATAAAAAGCGTGGCCACCACAAGTAAGCCCAAACCCACCTGGCCTAAAATTTTGAATCGGCCCGCCAGGCCTTTTTTATTCTTTTTGAAAACCTTAATATAGTCGTCGACAAAGCCGATAAGACCAAGAAAAGCCGTAGTTACGAGCATCAGCAACACGTACACATTATTGAGTCGGGCAAATAACAGTGTTGGGATAATAATGGCCGCCAAAATTATAATACCACCCATGGTTGGAGTTCCCTGTTTTTGCATCTGACCTTCGAGCCCCAAATCGCGAACCTCATCTCCAATTTGTTTCTGTTGAAGAATGCGAATCAGCTTTTTCCCAAAAACAGTGGTGATCAGCAATGAAATAATGATTGCCGACGCAGCGCGGAAAGAGATACCCGGCAACATTCCGAGTCCCGGTATGTCGTATCCTGATAATAAATTATATAGCCAAAAAATCATATCCAAATTTTAATCGTCAAGTCCAAAACATTTTTTTATCTCTTCCCTGTCGTCGAAGTGATGTTTCACCCCGTTAACTTCCTGGTAATTCTCGTGTCCTTTCCCGGCAATCAGAATGATATCGCCCGGTTGTGCAAGTAAAGCGGCGGTTTTTATCGCCTCTCGCCGATTTTCAATCGATACCACTTTGTTCTTATACTGAGGTTCTACTCCGGCTTCCATGTCGCGGATAATCTGTTCAGGGTTTTCTGTTCTCGGATTATCAGAGGTGAGAATAACTTTATCGCTGGCCAACAGCGCTTCGCGCGCCATTTCGGGACGCTTTGTTTTATCGCGGTCGCCACCGGCGCCTACCACTGTAATTACCTGTTCGTTTCGGGTGCGGATTTCGGCAATGGCTCCCAATACATTTTTGAGCGCGTCGGGTGTGTGCGCATAATCTACAATTGCATATTTCCCGTCGAGGCTGCGTATGGTTTCAAACCTTCCCTGAACCGGCTGTAATTTGCTCATGTGTGCCAGCACTTCTTCTTTATTCTGTCCCAACAAAACCGCCGTAGCGTAAACAGCAAGCAGATTGGATGCATTGAATAGACCAACAAAACGTGTCCAGATTTCCTGTCCGTCAAGGTTCAGCAACATGCCGTCGAAATGACTTTCAAGCACCTTGCAACGGAAATCGGCCATCGAGCGGTTTGAGTATGTATATTTTTGAGCTTTGGTATTCTGAATCATTACCAGCCCGTTTTTATCATCGAGGTTGGTTATCGCAAAAGCATCCGATTTCAATCCATCGAAAAACAGCTTTTTCGCTTTGATATATTCGGCAAACGTATGGTGATAATCGAGGTGGTCGTGTGTGATATTTGTAAAAATGGCACCTGCATAATCAATCCCGGCAATCCGTTTTTGATGCGCTGCATGAGAACTCACTTCCATAAAACAATATTCGCAACCTGCATCTGCCATTTCAGCCAGGAGCTTTTGAATTTTTAAAGCATCGGGTGTGGTATGCGATGCGGTTTCTTCTCTTTCATTTATTTTGTAAGAAATGGTTGAAATCAGCCCCACATTATAACCCTGCCAGCGAAACAAACGATGCAAAAGTGTTGCAATGCTGGTTTTTCCGTTGGTGCCGGTTACACCCACTACTTTTATTTTCCCGGAAGGATAATCGTAAAAAGCGGCTGCCAGCTCTCCCAAAACCTGGTTCGAATCAGCGATCTTCACATAGGTCACTTTTTCTGAAAGCCCTGTTGGTAACTCCTCGCAAAATATAACCGAGGCCCCGTTTTCGAGTGCGGCGCCAATGAATTTATGCCCGTCGACGTGCACGCCGCGCTGTGCAACAAAAGCCGAGCCCTGAACTACTTTTCTGGAATCAAATTCAAGCGAGCTGACTTCGTTGTACAAGTCCCCCACAACCTGCAATGCGTTTATATTTTCAATAAGCCGGTTCAGTATCATATCATCCTAACGCTATGTAAATCGTTTGTCCGGGCTTGCAACTTGTTCCCGCTTTCAACGACTGTTTTTGTACTTTTCCTACTCCGTTCATTATCACTTTTAAGCCTGCATTCTCGAGAAAGAAAACCGCGTCGCTGGCACCCATTCCGGTAACATCCGGAACCTGGCCCATTTGAATCTCTTCGGCTGTGAGTACCATTCTTTCATCTACGTTTTCTACCTGGGCGAGCTTTGTCCTGGGTTCTCCTTCGACGTTTTTGAGCCCCAGTTCGTCGGCTACTTCCAAAATGTGTTCAGTCGGGCCAATTGTAACAGGAAGTTTTTTACCGGCCTCTGTCTCTTCATCCAAACCTGAAAGAATTTGACTGGCAAATACTTTTTCCGAAATTTCCTTAAATGCAGGACCCGCTGCAGAAGCACCGTAAATGGTCCTTCGCGGATTGTTCATGGTTACAATCAGTGAGTACTTTGGATCTTCCGCCGGGAAATATCCGGTAAACGATGCGAGGTACATTCCCTGGGTGTATCCTGCACTGCTTGTTGCAATACGGGCGGTTCCGGTTTTACCTGCCACCTTAAAATATTTTCCCTGAATGTCTTTACCGGTACCTTCTTCGCAAACCCCCTGAAGCATGGCCTGTGCCTTTCCAATCGTCTCTTTCGATACGATCATCGGATTCAGGACTTCGGGTTCGAAACGTTTTACCAATAAGCCATTATCGCGAATTTCTTTTACTAAATGAGGTTTTACCATACGGCCATTGTTGGCAACCGCGTTGTAAAAAGTGAGGATCTGAAGCGGGGTCATTTTACTGTCGTACCCATAAGCCATGCTGGCCAGCGTAGTTCCCCACCAATCGGCGTCTCCCGGGTATTTGAAATATGGCTGACCTTCTCCTTCGATTTCTATTCCGAGCGGCTTTTGTATCCCAAAGCTGTACACCCTGTCGACATATTTCTTTGGATTTTTGGCGTAGTGTTCGGTAATGATCTTGGCGGTCCCGATGTTCGACGACAACTCAAAAACTTCCTTTACAGTGATCTTTCCATGGCCATGGGTGTCTCTAATAATTCGTCCGTTAGTGGCCCATGTACCATTTCCGGTATCTACCACATCGCTGGTATCTACCACACCATCTTCGAGAGCTGCCATCAATGAAACCAACTTGAACGAAGATCCGGGTTCGAAACAACCGCGGTGTCCAAGTGCATAATTGTCCTTTTCGTAATAACCACCTTCGGCTTTCCCGAGGTTGGCAATTGCCTTTATCTGCCCGGTTTTCACCTCCATTAAAATGGCTGTTCCCCAATCCGCCTGTTCCAACATCAATTGTCCGTACAACGAACTTTCCACAATATCCTGGAGTTTGGCGCTGATGGTGGTAACCACGTCCATTCCGGCCTTGGGTTCGATTTCGGTCCGAATGACCCAGCGACCAGACAAGTTCTGCTTATAGCTAATCCCGTCCTGACCTTTCAGATACGATTCGTAAGCACGCTCTAATCCGGTGTAGCCAATCGGACCAACAATTTCTTCGTATTCGCCTTTATTTAAACTGCCGATGGTACGCAAAGCAAGCGAACCCAGCGGATTCACGCGTTTGTTTTCCTGCTCTACGATCATTCCGCCGCCAAAACGTCCTTTTCTTAAAATTGGGAACTTCTTCATTTGTTGAAGTTCCATGTAATCGATTTTACGTGGCGTGATCAGGAATCCGCGATTGCCCGCGTTGTAGGCGGCATTCAGTCGCGAACGGTATACATTTTTCGAGGCATCTTTAAAAAAGTTCGACAGATACCAGGCCAGCGAATCGCTTTGGTTTTTAAACACCTTCTTTACACCTTCGGCTGCCAGGTCCATCCGAACAAAATAACCAGGAACCGATGTGGCAAGAACACTCCCGTCGTCGGCACAAATATTGCCACGGGTTGGTGCAATCACCACGGTGTTTTTATTCAGGTTTTCCTCGATCTGCTGCCAGCGGTCGTTTTTAATTTGCTGCACCGATACCAGTTTGGCGATAACTACCAATACAAAAACCAAGAGTAAAAAATATACCAGGGCAAAACGGGTCAATATGGTTTTCCTTATTCCCACAGCTTAATCGTCGGTTTTAACGTTCAACTTTTTTGGTGGCTTTAAAGGCTCCTGCAAATCAATTCCGGCTTCTTTCACTTTTTTGGCCACTTCCGACGGTCGGCTGGCGTCCATTAGTTTCGCTGAAATAGTGGCCTGTTCGGCACGTAAAGCTTCCACTTCGCTTTGCATATCGCCAATCTGTCGGATCGTTTTTTCCGACCAGTTTCGGTTCATAATCAACACCAGGGCAAAAAAGGCAAGCAAAACCACAAAAGGGAATTGACGCGAGATGCGCTCGTCGGTGAGGATGGTTCCCCCGATGAACGATTTCATCCCAGGCCTCTTTTTTGTATTTTTTATTGAACCTGCCATTTCTAAATTTTTTCTGCCACTCGAAGTTTGGCACTCCGCGAACGGGGATTTTCCGCCAGTTCGGTTTCCGAGGGTGTAATTACTTTCCGGGTAATCACCTCGAAAGGCGTCTGTATATTTCCGTAAAAGTCCTTGATCACTTCTCCTTTGAAATTCCCGGTTTTCATAAAATTTTTGCACAGCCGGTCTTCCAAACTGTGGTAGGTTATAATGGCCAGCCGGCCACCGGGACGCAATAAGCCGAGCGAAGCTTCCAGAAACTCTTTCAACGCTTCCATTTCTTCGTTCACTTCAATTCGTAAAGCCTGAAAAACCTGGGCCAGGTACTTGTTCTCGGTAGCTCGCGGGGCACAAAGGGCAACTATTTCTTTAAGTTGGGTTGTGGTAGCAATTCGTTGTGCATTCCGTGCTTTTACGATTTCGTTAGCAAGCCGTCTTGCATTTTTGATTTCGCCATATAAACGAAAAATCTCCTGTAACTTTTCTTCCGCGTATTCATTCACCACAGCAGTGGCATCCACTTTTGCATTTCTGTTCATGCGCATATCGAGGGTACCTTCGAAGCGGAATGAAAATCCGCGTTCGGCCACATCAAAATCGTGAGAAGAGACGCCGAGGTCGGCAAAAATGGCATCGAGTTGTTCGACCCCAAAATGACGAAGAAAATTCTTTGCGTAACGGAAATTATGCCTGATAAAAAAAAGCCGGTCATCCTCAAGGGCATTCCCGGCAGCATCTTCATCCTGATCGAAGGCAAATAACCTGCCGTTCCCAAGTTGGTCGAGAATGAGCCGCGAATGTCCGCCACCGCCAAAAGTAGCATCCATTACTTCGTAGCCCGACTGAATTTGGAGAGCATCGATACTCTCTTCAGCCAAAACCGGTATGTGGTAGACTCCTGTCATCATTATTCCTTCCCGCTTTGCCCATCAATCATTTTTAATAATTCCAGGTAATCGGTATCGCTTACCTCTGCCTCAACAACACTGCTGGCTGCACTTAAACGAATTGAAGTCTGCATACCAAGGAAAGTTACCTTGTCTTTCAGATTGGCATATTCCAGAAAATCGTTTGGAATATTTATCCTTCCGTTTGCAGCCACAGCTACGTGCACAAAATTCTGGAAATAGAGTTGAAGCAATTTGTCGTGCATTGGGTTGGTTTCAGGGTTAAGTTTTTCCGTGAATTTTGCCACACCCTTTTTCCAGGAATCTACGGTGTGGATATCCAAACATTTGCTTCGACGGTTTCTTTCCACCACGACAAAATCGAGCTGCATCTCGCCCATCGCTTTTTTAAACGAAGCAGGGAGTACGACTCTTCCCTTGTCGTCGATGGTTGCATTGTATTGTCCAGCAAAAGTTGCCATAAATGAGATTCCACTTTTATGAATTGTAAAAATACAATTTTATTCCATATTATTCCATATTATTCCAAAACGTTCCACTATGATTTTTGAAATCTTTGTTAATATCCTGTGCCTAACTTGTTGATAAACATAGCCTATAAGCTCGACCCCATGCCTAATGCATTGATTATCTGGTATAAATGAAAATTTAATAATAGTATTAACAGTCGTTGATAACTCAAAAAACACTGATATCCATTACCTATTTGCATTAATTACCACCCAACTGGTTTATCGCGATGAATTGATTTTACATTTGAAATACTTTTCGTACAGCTAATATTTTTTGAATTGACCAAATTTTAGTTAATTGCTGTAAAATACGTTGCATGGCCATTGAAACGGGAAACAAGATCAAAACCATTGATATTCGGGAAGTTTTCGCCAGCAAAAGTCCCGGATTGGCTAAGCTCATTCCGGGTTTCGTTTATCGTTACCTGCATCACATCCTTCATATCGATTTCATCAACCAAATATTGGTAAAATACGGAGATTTTGAGGGGATCGAATTTGTGGACCGTGTGGTAAAAATGTTCAATGTAACGGAGCATTTGCATGGTGAGGAAAATATACCTACTGACGGTAAATATATTTTTGCCAGCAACCATCCCCTGGGGGGATTCGACGGGATGCTTCTGATGAAAAATGTAGACAAAAAACTCGGAGCTTTTAAATTCCTGTCGAACGATATTTTGATGAATATTCCGCAACTGAGCCCGGTTTTTGTACCTGTAAACAAACACGGAGGGCATGCCCGTGAAGCTGCCCGTGCACTTACCGGGGTATACGAATCAAAAAACCAGGTATTGATTTTTCCTTCAGGACTCGCATCCCGTAAAATTAACGGTAAAATAATGGACCTCGAATGGAAGAAACATTTCATCTCCAAAGCCATTCAGCATCAACGCGATGTGATACCGGTATTTATCAGCGGAAGGAATACCAACCGTTTTTACCGGCTGGCAAAGCTTCGTAAGTTTCTTCGGATAAAGTGGAACCTTGAAATGTTTTTCCTGCCCGATGAAACCTACCGACACCGAAATGCCAATGTACATTTGTACTTTGGCAAACCCATTCCGTATATTACTTTCGACAACAGCAAAACGCACCAGGAATGGGCAGAATGGGTAAAACAACAAGTTTATTTGCTTCCTGCTGGCATGAAATAAAGAAATTAGGTCTGTTAAATGTCATGCATAGGATGATTTTTTTTAATTTTGTAATCCATTTTTCGAGGAGATTAAAATAAAGCACTCTGGACAATCAGTTAAAGTTTAGTGTGTCGTAACAAACAAAGGAAATGATGAAAGAGATTGTATCATCTCTACCGAGAGAGGAGATTATTGCAGAGTTAACGCCGGAGAAACTTCTCAGGAAAACCAACAAGGGGGGAAATGAAATTTATGTGGTAACTGCCCATGATTCACCATCCATTATGCACGAACTAGGTCGCTTACGCGAAATAACATTTCGTGATGCCGGTGGCGGAACCGGAAAGGAAACCGACATTGATGCCTACGATACGCAGCAAAATCCATACAAACAGCTTATTGTCTGGGATCCGGATGCCAAAGAAATTCTTGGAGGCTACCGCTATATGCTATGCGAAGAAGCTCCACGTGATGAAGACGGAAATATTTTTATGGCCACCTCGCGGGTTTTTCATTTCTCAAAAGATTTTGTTGACAATTATCTTCCATACACTCTGGAATTAGGCCGGTCGTTTGTTCAGCCAGCTTACCAGTCGAGCAAGGCAGGTGCCAAGGCGCTTTTTGCGCTCGATAATCTTTGGGACGGACTGGGTGCCCTTACTGTCGACCATCCCGAGATCAAGTACTTTTTTGGCAAAATCACGATGTACGAGCATTTTCATAACGAAGCCCGAAACCTGATCCAGTATTTTTTTAAAAAATATTTCCGCGATAAGGAAAACCTGGTATATCCGAAAGAGCCTGTTGAGTTCGATATCGATATTAATGCAATGAAAGAACTGTTTAACGGAGAAAATTACAACGAGGACTATAAAATACTCGTTCAGTCTGTACGCCAGTTTGGCGAAAACATTCCACCGCTGGTGAATGCATATATGAATTTGTCTCCTTCGATGAAAACGTTTGGTACTATACGAAACGAAAAATTCGGAAATGTTCTGGAAACCGGTATTATTGTTACCATAAAGGACATTTACAACGTGAAAGTGGATCGTCATATCGAAACCTACATCAGAGGCAAGGAAGATAGTGAATGGCCGGATCCTGAATAAAAAAATGGACTTTTACGCAAACCATACCCGAATTCTTGTTGCTGTCGATTCCATCATTTTTGGGTTTAACGAAAATGATACGGAACTGAAAGTACTGTTATTGAAAAGAAAGTTTGAACCTGCAAAAGGAGAATGGTCGCTGATGGGAGGATTTGTAAGACCTGAGGAAAGTCTCGATGAAGCAGCCCAACGTATTGTTTTGCAACTGACCGGCCTCGATAATGTTTACATGGAACAACTTTACTCATTTGGTGATCCCGATCGTGACCCCGGAGGACGTATTATTTCGGTATCCTATGTATCGCTGATTAAGATTAACGAATACGATCGCGAGTTGGCAAAACACCACGGAGCTTTTTGGATTCCGCTTTCAGAATTACCCAAATTAATTTTCGACCACAACGACATGGTATCCAAAGCATTGCGGAAACTCAGGATAAGAGCCCGCACACAACCGATTGGATTTGAACTCTTACCCGAAAAATTTACCATCCCACAGTTGCAAAGGTTGTACGAAGCCATTTATCAGGCTCCTTTCGACAAACGTAATTTCCGCCGAAAAGTGTTGACTATGGGGTTACTCGACAAACTGGATGAGAAAGAAAAGGAAACTTCTAAAAAAGGCGCTTACTATTACAAATTCAACGCAACCAAATACGAAGAACTCCTCCAGGGAGGATTCAACTTTGAACTATGAAGCATTGAAGGGATGAAGGATTGAAGGACAGAATTATCTTTTAGACAAAACTTCAACCTAAAATCCCGAACTTCGGATTTTATACTCTCTAAATTCTGGTCTAATAGGCTCTTTCGTCTTTCCCCTCAACGTAATTAATAAACGATGAATTAACTACGCGGTTTCCGCCCGGAGTTGGATAATTCCCGGTGAAATACCAATCTCCCAAATCGTTCGGACAAGCTTTGTGCAGATTTTCAACCGACTGGTAAATAATCTCTACTTCCGCCCTGCAATCTTCCGGTTTTAACAACTCGGCAATTTTGGCTGAAATCTGTTCCGTAGTAAACGGTTTGTATATCTCGCGAACATAATTCACCATTTCTTCTTTCGGAAGGTTTTCCTGGTCCTTGCACTTTTTGTAAACATCCTGGATCAGCGATTCCATTCCATTGTCCTTCACCAATTCTATAGCCGCGCTAAACGCGATAAATTTATCGAGCCTTGCCATATCAATCCCGTAACAATCGGGGTAACGAATTTGAGGGGCTGAAGAAATTACAATAATTTTTTTCGGATTTAAGCGATCGAGTATTTTAAGAATACTGTTTTTAAGCGTTGTTCCGCGCACAATTGAATCATCGATAATTACAAGCGTATCTTTGTGGTTATTAATGATTCCATAGGTTACATCGTAAACGTGGGCCACGAGGTCGTCGCGACTGGCATCGTCGGCAATAAAAGTGCGCAGTTTAACATCCTTCACAGCTATTTTTTCAACCCGCGGTTCCATCGAAAGAATATCCTTAATCGCCTTATCATCTAGCGATCCGTTTTTTGCTTTTATCTGTTCAATCTTCCAATCAACCAGGTAATTTCTAATACCTTCCACCATTCCAAAAAAAGCGGTTTCGGCGGTATTTGGAATATATGAGAATACAGTATTTTCAAAATCGAAATCAACAGCCTCCAAAACGGGTTGGGTAAGCAAACGGCCTAGTTCCTTTCTTTCCTGGTAAATCGAACGATCGCTACCGCGCGAGAAATATATCCTCTCAAAAGAACACGATTTCCGTTTATGTGGGACACGGATCATATCACGTTGGATTTCGCCATTGTTTTTTATGACCAGCGCTTCACCGGGTGCCACTTCTTTTACCAAATCGGCATGTACATTCATTACGGTTTGTATAACCGGTCGTTCTGAAGCTACCACCACAATTTCATCATCGTAGTAATAATGAGCTGGCCGAATGCCCCATGGATCGCGCACCACAAATGAATCGCCATGCCCGATCAATCCTGCCATGGCATATCCGCCATCCCAGTCTTTTGAAGCCCGTTCCAATATATTCTGAATATCGATGTTCTTTTCGATACGTGGTGAAATCTCGGCGTTCGAATAACCTTCATTCTTGTATTTTCTGAAAAGCAACTGGTTTTCTTCATCCAGAAAGTGACCTACTTTTTCAAGTGCAGTTACCGTGTCGGTGTATGCTTTTGGGTGTTGCCCCAGCTCGATCAGCACATCAAACAACTCGTCGGTATTCGTCAGATTAAAGTTTCCTGCCAACACCAGGTTCCTCGATTTCCAGTTGTTCTGGCGCATCACCGGGTGTGTAAACTCGATGCTGTTTTTGCCAAAAGTACCGTAACGCAAGTGTCCTAAATAAAGCGATCCGGCAAAGGGGAAATGTTTTTCAGCCCATTCCGGATCATTAATATCGGTATCGTGACGTTTTGCCTTTTTCAGCGGTTTGTTCACCTTATCGAAAATGTCCTTTATCGGATTTGGTTCGATCGATCGGTACCGCGTAATGTATGGATTGCCAGGTTCCAGATTACTCTTTACACACACCACCCCTGCCCCATCCTGTCCACGATTGTGTTGCTTCTCCATCAGCAGGTACAACTTGTTGAGGCCGTACTTCCAGGTCCCGTACTTTTGATGATAATACGACAGAGGTTTTAACAGTCGGATCATCGCAATGCCACACTCGTGCTTAATCTGGTCACTCATATTGGTTCTCTTTCAGCAATGGAAAATTAATAATGTCGGGCACCACAAAAGCGGTGGGATATTCTTTTTGAATTTGTTTATACAGTTTCCAGGCTTCATTTTTTGTTCTGAAATCGCCCACCCTGACCCTGAAATTAGGGGCAATAAATTTAATATGTACAGCGTATTCCGGGTATTCCGAAAGAAAATTCACTTTGGTATTCAGCGCTTGTTCTTTGGCATCGGGTGTTGAGCTAAAATAAATCTCCACCCGGTAGCCTTCCATTCCTTCTCTTTCAGCGTTTTTTTCGATGTGCCACTTCAACATTTTGTCGAGACGTGCATCACGTTCCACCGGCAGGTTCTCAAGAACTGCAATCTCAGTAGTATCAGGCTGTTCAATTAATTCCTCAAACTCCTGTGCTACAGCAGATTGAATAAATAAACAGGCAATTATTAAGAGAAATAAGATCCTCATCAGTTCCATTTGTTGAGGCTGCAAATATAGTTTAAAAACATATAAAAAAAGAACAAGAACAACATTGGTTTTCTGCCCTTAA
Source organism: Draconibacterium sp. (assembly GCA_011620585.1). Lineage (GTDB taxonomy): Bacteria > Bacteroidota > Bacteroidia > Bacteroidales > Prolixibacteraceae > Draconibacterium. The sequence goes on along the minus strand of WOYV01000106.1, from coordinate 50,955 downwards.
TCTTTACGTAATATGGACAGAAACTTTGTCCAGGCTTAATACACTGCAACAAGGCCATTCATGTGCTTTTGCCATTTTTTGATCTTTTTTTAGGACCATTAATTAAGGCTCGTCGTGTATTCAGGCCTAATAAATTTTATTCCTTTTCGTCCGATTTGTAAATTGATGATAACTTTGCGCTCCGCATATGGAAGAAAGAAAATTATACATAGAAACTTATGGTTGCCAGATGAACGTGGCCGACAGCGAGGTAGTGGCTGCAATCTTGCAGGATAAACACTATCGGCTGGTTGATAAAGCAGAGGAAGCCGACACAATTTTCCTGAATACCTGCTCGGTGCGCGACAACGCCGAACAGCGTATTTGGGGAAGACTGGCACATTACAAAGGGCTTAAAAAGAAGAATAAAAACCTGGTAGTGGGCGTACTTGGCTGCATGGCCGAACGCGTGGGAAATGAATTCCTGGAGAAAAAAGCTGCGGATTTGGTGGCCGGGCCCGATGCTTATCGCGACCTCCCCTACCTGATCGACAAAGTGAGCGATGGCGAATCTGCAATTAACGTGGAGTTGTCGACCATTGAAACCTACGACAAAATCACACCGGTTCGGATTGGCGACGAAGCCATATCGGGTTATGTCAGCATCACACGAGGGTGCAACAATTTCTGCACTTATTGCATTGTTCCGTACACTCGGGGCCGCGAACGCAGCCGCAATCCACAGGATATTTTAAACGAGGTTCGCGATCTGTCGGCAAAAAATTACAAGGAAGTTACTTTGCTGGGGCAAAATGTTAACTCTTTCCAGTGGCTTCCCGAAGGAGAACACAAACCTGTGAAGTTTTGGAACCTGCTTGAAAGGGTGGCCCGGGTCGATCCCAAAATGCGGATACGTTTTACAACTTCGCACCCGAAAGATATGTCAGACAGAGTGTTGCGCATGATGGCTGTTTATCCGAATATTTGCCGGCACATCCATCTTCCTGTTCAATCGGGAAGCACTAATGTACTGAAAACAATGAACCGGAAATATGATCGTGAGTGGTATCTCGACCGTATTCGTGCTATCCGTGAAAATCTTCCCGATTGCGGAATTACCACCGACCTGTTTACCGGGTTTTGTGGCGAAACCGAAGACGATCATCAGCAAACATTGGCTTTGATGGAAATGGTACGATTCGATACGGCATTTATGTTTAAATATTCTGAAAGGCCCGGAACGTATGCCCACAAAAGGCTCGACGACGATGTTCCTGAAGAGGTTAAAGTTAGAAGGCTGAATGAAGTAATTACTTTACAAAACCAAATTTCGCTGGAGAATAATCGTGCCGATATTGGTAAAACTTTTGAAGTGCTGGTTGAAGGCTTTTCAAAAAAATCGGATAAGATGCTGGTGGGCCGAAGTTCGCAAAACAAGGTGGTTGTGTTTCCCCGCTACCACTATAAAAAAGGCGATCTGGTGAATGTAACCATCGCCAAATGCACGCAAACTACATTGATTGGTGATATTTCAAACTAAATAATCATGGGAAAATTAATGGACGAGTTTAACGAGTATCGTTCGAAAATGAACGAAAAGATTCTCGCTTCCGACAACAAAGTGATGAAACGGATTTATAGCCTCGACACCCTCACGTACCAGGAAGGTGCATTGAGTACAAAAGTGAAGGAAATGTTGGGTTTGGCAACGTCGATGGTACTTCGTTGCGACGACTGCATAAAATACCATCTTGAAAAATGTTTTGAACAAGGGCTTACAACTGAAGAAGTTTTTGAAGTGTTTGGAGTGGCCAACCTTGTGGGTGGAACCATTGTTATTCCTCATACCCGAAGAGCTGTTGAATATTGGGAAGAATTAATAAACAATAATTAAATTTGATCTTTTTTGATTTTTAATTGTTAATATTAGGTGGTCTAAAATATAAGAACATGGGGAAAATCTATGCTATAACTTCAGCCGGGAAAACTGAAAAATCGTTTCTCGACTTACGCTTTGGAAAATGTGCCAATATTGTTTTTTTCGATCCTGAAACAAATGAATACACTATTCAGGAAAACCAATTCCTTGAAGCCGAACACAGCGGAATTGCACTTGTTGAGTATTTACAGGAAAAAGGGGTGAACACTATTATCACCGGAGAAGTGGGGCCGATGGTAAGCGACAAACTTGAAAAAGAAAAAATTCAATTGGTACTATTGCACGAAGAACGCATTAAAATTGAAGAAGTAATCCAACGAATCAGTCGCCGCTAAATTTCATACAACTTTCTATTTATAAACGGAATTAAAGCCAGTTGGACCGCTTGCCGGTACAATCCGGTGCGGGTAATCGTATCACCGGTGAGTAATCCAACTGCTCCCGAATGCTGTTTCGAATTGTGTTCGCTAAAGATTTTATCATTGGCGGTTCCAAGTTCGTAACCCTCGTCGATAAGCCGAGTAACCTCATTAGGCAAACGGAATGTGGTGGTTCGCGCTTCGCTTTGATAAAGACTATCGTCAATTACTATCCAGGCAAAAGCAGTTAACCCTTTTGAATCGCGTTCCACTCCCCCTTCGATACCTACCCAAAAGTCGGCATCCTTAAAATTTTTCCTTGCATTTTGTGCCCTGTTAAAAGCGCCTTCCAGCGTCTCCTTATCACTCATTGGCTGATCTGAAACACCCGATTCAACCGAAGCGCCCTGAACTTCTGTTTCAGAAAAAAAACTATTAAAACCCTCGGCTACAGCGTTGATTTTTACCGGGTTTTTCGAGGCAACAATAATCTTCATCCAACAAAGTTTTCTGAAAAATACAGATTTTAATAGAATTTCGGGACTCAGTAGGCATTTTGCCAAAAGCGTTTATTCATTTTAATAAAAAATGAAAACGATAAAATGGAGATTAAGAAATCTTCATTAACAAGATTCTTTTCCCTTCTGAAAACAAGTATAATGTTGGGCGGATATAATTTACTACAATATTCACTTGTGAAAATTCTACAAACTCTACGGAATCGTTATTTTAGTAAAATAAAAATAAAAGAAATATGAAGGTACGTAAAGCTACAATGAACGACCACCCTAAACTGGTCGAATTTCAGATTGCCATGGCAAGCGAAACAGAGGGAGCCGTGCTGCATCTCGAAACACTGGAAGCGGGTGTAAAAGCCGTGCTTGAAGATCCGGGCAAAGGCAATTATTATGTTACCGAAATTAACGACGAGGTGGTGGCTTCGTTACTGACAACTTTTGAATGGAGCGATTGGCGCAACGGTACTATTCTCTGGATCCAATCAGTTTATGTGTTGCCGATGTACCGCAGGCGTGGTGTGTACCGCCGAATGTACGCACACTTAAAAACAATGGTTCTGTGCAGCGAAAAATTGGCGGGTATTCGTCTTTATGCCGATAAAAAGAACGAGACAGCGCACAAAACCTACGAAAACCTCGGAATGAACCAGGATCATTACATTACCTTCGAGTGGTTGAAATAAGAAGGAAGCCGGGAGGAGAGGGCGGGAAGTTTGTAAAATGAACTTTTAACCCCAATGCTTGTTAGAATCAATCCAAAAATGAGCCGTTATCTGTATAAATTAATCGAACAGGGCGAACACGATCAGCAGGATTTTAAATACTGTATCAACGATTCGAAGAAAATCGCCAAATCGCTGGTGGCCTTTGCCAACACCAAAGGCGGTCGTTTACTCATCGGGGTAAAAGACAACGGCAAGATTGCGGGGATAAGTAGCGACGAAGAATTTTACATGATCGAGTCGGCAGCAAAAATTTACAGCAAACCACCCATCGATTTTACAACAAAACAATGGCAGGTTGAAGGCAAAACGGTACTTGAGATTGAGGTCGAACCCGGGAACAAAAAACCCTATCTTGCAAAAGATGAAAATGGAAAGTGGCTGGCCTACATCCGTATCAAAGACGAGAATTTCCTGGCGCACCGGATTCAGGTTGAAGCCTGGGAAAAAGAGAAAAGCGCTCACGGCATTTATTTTACCTACACCAACTCCGAACGCCTGCTTATCGAATTTCTTGTAAAGAACCCGACAATCAGTTTCTCCAGATTTATGCGAATTGCCCGGCTTTCAAGAAGAGATGCCGGAAATATTTTAAGCAATTTTCTGGTGATCGGTATCCTTAAAACAATAACTACAAGCGAAGGAACGATCTTCGCACTCAATCCAGATTTCGACAAGGAAGAACTCGAAAAATTTGCATAGCTGCAACCAAACTTTAATCGTTTTTTATTGTTTTAACACCTTGTAAAAAGAAATATTAAAAATACTTTTGCCTGAAACTTATAATAAAATGATGAATCGAATTTTATTGATACTCCTACTGATCGCCGGAATTCAGGCGAGTTCGTTTGCGCAAGATGCATATATGAATGCTGAAGCAGCTGAAAAAGAAAAAACATACAATGGCGGCTCTGCCTACGTAGTAAAAAATTATCCACAGAAATTTAAGGCAAAAAAACCAAGGAACATTATTCTGATGATTGGAGACGGAATGGGTGTTGCACAGGTTTTTTCGGGCATCACAGCCAACCACGGAAAATTGTTTCTCGATAACATGAAATACATTGGCTTTTCGAAGACACAATCGGCCAGCGATTATATTACCGATTCGGCAGCAGGTGGAACCGCGATCTCGTGTGGCATAAAAACATACAACGGGGCTATTGGAGTAAATACAGATACAGTTGCCGTAAAAACCATCCTGGAAGATGCCGAAACAAAAGGACTGGCAACCGGATTGGTTTCTACCTCTGCCATCACTCACGCCACTCCTGCCTCTTTTATCGCGCATCAGAAAAATCGTGGAATGTATGAAGACATTGCCGCCGATTTCCTAAAAACCGACATCGATGTTTTTATCGGTGGGGGAATGGATCATTTTACCAAACGTGAAGATGGCCGCAACCTGGTGGAAGAATTAAAAGAGAAAGACTATCGTGTTGAGACCGACATCAATACAATTTCCCAGGTAAAAAACGGGAAACTGGCCGGGCTGACTTCCAGCATGCACAACGGAAGAATGAGCGAACGCGGAGATATATTACCACGCGCAACAGAAACTGCCATCAATATTCTCGACCATAATAAAAAGGGATTTTTCCTGATGGTGGAAGGATCGCAGATCGACTGGGGCGGACATGCCAACAGTACCATTTATATTGTGGAAGACATGCTCGATTTCGACCGTGCGATTGGTAAAGCGCTCGACTTTGCAGCCAAAGATGGCGAAACCCTGGTTATTGTTACAGCCGACCACGAAACCGGTGGCTTGTCGATACTTGGCGGAGATATGAATACCGGAATGGTAAAAGGCGAATATACCACAAAAGATCATTCGGCAGTTATGGTTCCTGTTTTTGCTTACGGTCCGGGAGCCGAAGAATTTATGGGCATAATGGAAAATACCGACCTGCACAAAAAAATGGAAAAACTTTTGCTGGGTAAGTAATTATATCGATCGATAAAGAAACCGGGGCCGGATAAAAACCAGTCCCGGTTTTTTTATGCCTTTTCCCTATGTTCAACCTGCTTTATGTTTTTTGGACATAGTTTTTTATCTTGGCAGCCAAAATCTAATCAAAACTGAAAAATGAGAGAAGCTCTGGAGATTCTGGACCATGTGAGGCTAAATTTCTCCCCAACCGGACTTTTTGCATTAAATGTTACTATCGCTTTTGTGATGTTTGGCGTCGCTCTCGACATCAAGTTTGAACATTTCAAAGACATTTTCTACAAACCTAAATCGATGATTGTTGGCGTTATCTCTCAGTTTATTCTTCTGCCTGCAGTTACTTTTCTTTTCATTCTGGTTTTAAACCCAACACCAACCGTCGCGCTCGGGATGATCCTGATTGCAGCCTGTCCGGGAGGCAATATATCGAATTTCATGAGTGCCTTGGCCAAAGGGAACCTGGCGCTTTCGGTAAGTTTAACGGCAATTGCTACCCTCGCTGCCTCTTTTATGACACCGCTAAATTTTGCGCTTTGGGGAAAATTTTACATCAACTTTTACAATTCTTCCGGGGCCGGAGATTTACTTGTACCCATCAAAATTGAGTTTATGCAAATGGTGCAAACAGTGGTCGTTTTGTTAGGGATCCCGGTTGTTTTAGGCTTGGTTTTTGCACAGTATCTGCCCCAAATTACCAATAAAATTAAAAAGCCGATCCGCAAATTATCCATCCTTGTTTTTATCGGATTTGTGATTGCCTTATTAAGCGCCAATTTTCAAAATTTTTTGAGTTTTGTGCACCTTGTTTTCCTGATCGTTTTAATTCATAACGGACTGGCCTTGCTGGCCGGTTACTCTTTCAGTTCGCTGATGGGGCTCGAACGTGTTGACAGACGGACCATTACCATCGAAACAGGAATTCAAAACTCGGGGCTGGCACTGGTTTTAATGTTTAATCCCAAAATCTTTCCTCCCGAACTCGAATTAGGCGGAATGACAATCATTGCGGCATGGTGGGGTGTTTGGCACATCCTGAGTGGGTTTGGTGTTTCGTATGTAATGTCGAAGTATAGGATGAGAAGTTCAAATTAAGTTGTAAACCAAAAGATATGAGTTACGAAAAGTGGTCGCTGGGTTATTGGATACTAAAAATGTATGCGCGCCTTGCCGATTTTTTCATTTACAAACAAATCATTATCAACGGCAAAGAAAAAATCCCACACGACAAAGCCATTGTTTTTGCACCCAACCACCAGAATGCATTGAGCGATCCGATGGCAGTTCTTCTGTACACTCCCTATCAGCCGGTCTGGCTCGCCCGTGCCGATATTTTTAAAAACAAAATTGCCGCGGGGGTTCTTAAATTCATGAAGATCATGCCGGTTTACCGGATCCGTGATGGGAAAGAGCAACTGGCCAACAACGACAAAACCTTCGACGAATCGATTAAAGTTCTGAAAAGCCACAAAGCGCTGGCCTTGTTTCCGGAAGCTGCGCATTCGGGCAAACGACAAATGTTGATACACAAAAAGGCAGTGCCTCGAATTGTTTTTATGGCCGAAGAAAAATCGAAAGAAAATATTGATATTCATATTATCCCAACCGGCATTTACTACAGTAGTTACTGGAAGTTCAACCGAACGGTGATCGTAAATTTTGGCGATCCGGTGCGTGTGAACGATTTTCTCGAAACCGCGCAAACCAATGCAAACGAAGCCTCCATGGCGCTACGAGATAAATTGTACGAGGCCATCGATGCGCTAACTTTGAACATCAGGAGCAAAGATCATTACCACGATATTGAATTAATCAGGGATTATTACGGGAAAACCTTTCTTAAACGACAGGGTAAAAAATATTCGCCATTACAGCTTTTGTCTTCCGACATGAAACTTTGCCGGCAACTCGACGAACTTGAAAGTACTTCTCCCGAAAAAATAAAAGAACTGGTTCATGAATTGCACAACTTTAAAAAGTTACTTAAAAAGCATCATCTGCGTAGCTGGCTCATAAACCATCCTTCGCTCAATTTTCTAAAAATCATCAGAAATAAACTTGTACTGATAGCAGGCTTGCCGTTATTTATCTATGGATTTATATTTAATGCGATTCCATTTCTTAGTATCGATTATTTCACCCGTAAAAAAATAAAAGATATCGCTTTCTGGAGCTCCTTCTTCCTGGTTCCCGGAATCGTTCTGTTTCCGCTTTTCTATTTGATCGAACTCTTACTGGTTTCGTCGTTTTTACCGGGATGGTGGTTAAAACTGCTTTTCATTGTTACTTTGCCGTTTGCAGGAAAACTGGCATTTTTATGGCACATTTTACTTCGAAAAACCTGGGGGCGAGTAAACTTGCTGAACTTAAAACTGTTCAATCGTGTAAAATATAGCCAGTTGTTTGAAGCAAAAAACACGCTATTCAAAAAACTCGATTCGTACACAACGGCATAAGGTTTGAAGGGTTTTCCAGCCAACATATTTAGAAAAAAATGCAAACCTATTTTAGTAAAGTAAATAGTTTCATGATTACTCAACCCATACTAATTTTAGTGTTTGCCCTGGCATCGTGCAACAAAGCTCTGCCTACGTTAAACGAATTTAAAGACGAGTAGCCTGAAGTTCTTATTTTCTGACTACTGTTTTATAATCTTGTAAACATTCGACACGCCATACACATCTTCAACTTTCAGAATAAACATTCCGGAAACCTGAACAGGTAATTCAAGGTTCATTTCATATTCCGATGACAAAATCCACTCACCGATTTTTTCGCCATTCAAACTAAATAATTGTATGCTTTTTAAAGGCTTTGCCGATTGAACCTGAATGCGTCCGGCACTTGGATTTGGAAATACCTTTAATTCGGGAGTTTGAACGATTTGTGCTGACACAATCAAAGTTCCGTCGTTGTGTTTAAAACGATAAGCAAATTGCTGAATGTACTGATTGGCAATATCCGGATTATGAATAATCAGTGTATTTTCATCGTTGACCGCGTTGGCCACGTTGCTCCAGTTGTGACTTCCAGTGATAACCTGCGGATCGGAATCCTTTTTGTACGCATCGATGATGGCCAGTTTATGGTGCAGTATCCCCGACTGTTGGGTATCGAAAACAAATTTACCCGCCGGCAAACCATTTAACAAAGCGTCGTTCACATAGGTAGTATTGTCCGGTTCGGCATTCGTAATAACATGAACATTCGCTCCCCGGTCGTAAGCATCGAGAATAGCCCCCGATAAATCAGACCGTGTAATCAGCATTGTTTCCACATACAAATCGTTGTCAGCAGTCCCGATTGCATCGATCAATCGTTGATTGGTATTATCTGACGGACTGAAATAAGATTCTACAAGGTTCCCGCCAATCATGAATTTATGAGGAGTGTTATCACTTTTATCTTCACCAAATTTTGCCTTAAGCGCATTAGCCGTTTCGCCCGTACTTCCCCACATTTCCTCAAACTCAATCTGATACGATTTTGCCAGCGACTGGTCCTGGATAAAAACCATATTGTTGGCATCGTAAAACAACTGTGAAGAAGTCAGGTTAGTTGAACCCGACCAAACCCACGTTTTGTCCGGATCTACTGAGTTGACATCGAAAATCGCGAATTTATTATGCATTATCCCGCCATTGATTTCTTCAGGTCGCTCAAGTACCGAGATGCCGGTATTCAAATCGCTGATGCTGGCGTGGGTGGTTGATCCACAAGTAATAATACGAATTTTCACACCTCTGTCGTAGGCAGCGTTTAGTGCATCACCCACCATTTGATTGTCGAAATTATAAATTGCCAGATCAATGCTTTGCCCTGCCCTGTTGATACAGGCAGCCAGAGTATCTTCCATATTCTGACCAAGATTTACAGCTGGCGTTTCGTCAGCCAGAGTTTGATCAACGGCCGAGTTGAAATAGACATGCATCGCACCCGTTGAATTCGATTCAGTTATATAGATTCCCACCGGACTATAAACAGTATCGCTTTCCAATACCATAAACACCTGGGCAAAAACTATTTCAGCTGGATTAAGACCTGTAATCTCTGCTATGTGAATGTTCTGTTCGTCTGAGGTGGTCGAGTCGCCCTGTTTAATATTCTTCAAACTATCCACACGATTTGAACTCCCGTAACGAACAAAAGGAGTGGCCCCGTTATCGGTTTCCCAGCCCAGCGTGACCGAACTTTTTGTTAGATTGATTACGTCTACTGAGGTCAGAAAATTAACAGCGTTCCCCGAAATCAGGTCATCCATTGTTCTGGGCAAAAGTTGATACCCGGTTTGCGTATCGTTCGAACTGAATGAATATTGCGAACAAATAGCTATTAAGTTGAATGAACCGGATGGAATGGGTTGCCCAACAATCGGGCTGCTACTGCTGATCCGGAGTTCACCTGTGTGAACGCCATCAGAAAAAGAATAATTCTGACTTCCCGAAAATGTGCCTGTACTTCCAATAATTTCAACTCCCTCTATTTTGATGAGCATACCTTCGTACTGCTCCCCTATTTTATCAATACTTAAAAGAATCGGGTCAGGAACTGGATTTCCACTTGAAAGAGTTGTGAAACCTGTTAAGTCTTTAACCTCCAAAAGATTGGAGTAATCATCCAAAACCCCGGTAACAGTAATCGAATCGCCGCGTTTCGAATTGGCGAGTTTACCATCGTAAATCGCGATTCCGGCGCTTTCATCCTGAATGTATTTGATCAGTCCGAGTTCGTCGCCGTTGGTTACAATTCCCGAAACTGTAACTGTCGATCCAACTGCCTTTTTACGGGCTTCGCTTATAGTTGATTGAGCTAATAAATTGGCGGCTAAAAAAAGAAAAAGAAATCCCAGAGTAATTCGTCCCATGTCAAAATTTGTTGATGGACCGAATGTAAGAAAAATCGGGTGCGCACAAAAAGAAAATTATCAGATCAAGATTAATTCCTCGAAATCATCAGCTTTTTCGCGATTACCTGTTCTTCAGTAGTTTTTATTTGAAGAATATAAAGTCCGTTGGGAATATCATTCAAAAAAAGGGTAGCCTGGTTGGATGGAAAATCGTAAACCTGTTTCAGAACTTCTTTTCCTGTAATACTTATAAAATGAACTTCAGCAATCTGTTTCGATTCAAAGGAAATAGTAACCTGGTTGTTTTTAACCGGGTTGGGATAAATTTTCAATTCCATTTCAATCTTGTCTTTTCTGTCGGAAGAAAGATTAAAACCGGATTGGGCGAAAACCGAAATTTGAAGCAGTAACGCCAGAACAATTAGTAAATATTTTTTCATGTCTTCTCCTTTTCTTGTTTTCCGTGGGTGCAAGTTACAAATAACGTGCCTCTTTTAAGACGATTGAAAGCTAAGATTGTTTCAATGCTGCCTCTAAATCTTCCGGTGTATCAATTCCTAAAGTATGTATTGTTGTTTCGGCAACCCGAATTTCATAGCCATTTTCGAGCCATCGCAGTTGTTCGAGCGACTCAGCCAGTTCCAGTTTCCCTTGAGGAAGCCGGGTTAAACGCTGCAAAACATCGGCCCTGAAAGCATACATACCAACGTGCGACCAAAAAATAGTTGATCCTAACCAGTTCTTTTCTTCCTTCCCGCGAATAAAAGGAATGGCAGAGCGGCTGAAATACATTGCATTCCAACTTTTATCGAGCACAACTTTTGGCCGGTTCGGATTCATCAGTTCTTCTCCTGTTTCTATTTTTTTTACAAGCGTTGCAATCTGAACATCCTCATCATTAAAACAGTTTTTCAATAATTCAATTTGTTCGGGCTGAATAAAAGGTTCATCTCCCTGGATGTTGACCACTACATCGAAATCAAATTCATCCTTTAGCAACAAAGCCGCTTCGGCACACCGGTCGGTACCACTCTGATGTGTCGCTTTTGTTCGAACAACCTTGCCCCCAAAACGCTGAACCGCTTCCATAATCCGCTCGTCATCGGTTGCCACACAAACCTGGTCGAGTACCTTCGAAACATTTTCGTATACCCACCGAATCATTGGTTTGTTTTTGATCATTGCCAGGGGTTTACCCGGAAAACGAGTGGATTGATAGCGGGCAGGAATAATTCCAATAAATTTCATGTGTTATTATTTATTTTACATTCAGGTCACGTGGAATTCGCCATCATAAATAAGTTCATCCCAATAGGTGATTTTATAATCATAGCTCATTTCATACTGCAATGAGTAAAGTTAAAAGTTAAACAAAGATAGTATTCGGACGAGGATTTCAACGCTGTGCCAACAGTGAAAAGCCTAAAAAATCTTAATTGTAGGAGAGCGACTTACAATGCCGCCGAAAAATTGTAAATTTGCGTTTTTAATAAAAATGGTGGTTAATTTCGGGAATTGGAACAAACCGCCACATCATGCACCTGATTTTTCGAAGAAAAAGAAAACAGACAAGGCAAATATGGATTTACAAGCAACAAAACAACGATTTGAGATTATAGGCAACTCACCCGGTTTGAACCGCGCGATTGAGGTTGCCATCCAGGTAGCTCCCACCGATCTTTCGGTTTTAATTACCGGAGAAAGTGGCGTAGGTAAAGAAATATTTCCGCAAATCATTCATCAGTTTTCGAGCCGCAAACACGGTAAATATATTGCTGTTAACTGTGGCGCCATTCCCGAAGGAACTATCGATTCGGAATTATTTGGTCACGAAAAAGGATCTTTCACCGGCGCCCTGGCCGATCGTAAAGGTTATTTTCAGGAAGCTGATGGAGGTACTATCTTTTTAGATGAAATCGGCGAACTTCCCCTTTCAACGCAGGTCCGGTTATTGCGGGTTCTGGAAACCGGCGAATTTATTAAGGTCGGTTCTTCGAAAATGATTAAAACCAATGTGCGCGTCATTGCTGCCACCAATGTAAATCTCCTGAAAGCCATTGATGAAGGTAAATTCCGCGAGGATTTGTATTACCGTTTAAACACGGTACCAATCACAATTTTGCCTTTGCGGGAACGGGCGGAAGACACCATTTTGTTGTTTCGCAAATTTGCCCGCGATTTTGCCGAGAAATACCGGATGCCCCCGGTACGATTAAGCGACGATGCACGTTCGGCACTGGTAAATTACCGATGGCCGGGTAATATCCGCCAGTTAAAAAATATTACAGAGCAGATCTCAATCATAGAACAGGAGCGAGAGATTACCGGCGAAGTACTCCGGCACTACCTGCCAGTTGAAGGAAACCAGAATTTACCGGCCCTTTTTAACCGCGCCCAGGAAAACCAGTCGTTTTCGAACGAACGCGAAATTCTCTACAAGGTACTGTTCGACATGAAAAAAGATATGACTGATCTGAAAAAACTGGTGCTCGACCTGATGGAAAACCGCGATGCACCCATCTCAGGCGATCAGGCCCGGATTATTAAAAATCTGTACAATGCCGATAATGCACCGTTTGCCGCCAGCGAAACGGTTCATAATCCAATTCATATTTCGCACGTTGAAAAGGAGCATATCCAGGACACCGAAGAATTCGTTGAAGAATCGCTCTCACTGGCCGATAAGGAAATCGAACTCATTCAGAAAGCCCTCGGGAAACACCGTGGAAAAAGAAAATATGCCGCACAGGAATTGGGAATTTCCGAAAGAACCCTGTACCGGAAAATTAAAGAATATGATATTAAAGGATAACCAATGTTGAAAAAATTTATTTTGATTATTGTGTTACTTGCCACAATGGGCAGTTTAATACCATCGTGTACGGTAGGTTATTCTTTTACAGGAGCAAATCTATCACCTGAGGTTCGTACATTCACGGTTTACTATTTTCCGAACCGCGCCAAACTGATCAACCCTACTCTTAGCCAAAACTTTACAGAAAAGCTAAAGACGAAGATCGAACGACAAACTTCGCTGAATGAACTGTCGGAGAACGGCGATATTGAATACGAAGGTCAGATAACCGCGTACGAGTTCAGACCAATGGCGGTGCAGAAAGACGATGTTTCGTCGAAAACCCGTCTGACGGTAAGTATTAAATTGAAATACACTAACCACAAGGTGCCGGACGATGATTTTGAACAAACTTATACTGCCTACGAAGATTTCGACAGTAATCTCCCGATTAGCTCGGTGGAAGATGAGTTAACCGATGCGATTGTTGAAAAACTGACTGAGGATATTTTTAATGCCACTATCGCCAATTGGTAAATATGGAGAAAACCCAGATTTTAAAATACTTGCTTCATCCGGCCAGTTTAGATGCCGGTACTCTTGAATCGACCAGGGAACTTACCGAACAATATCCGTGGTTTCAAACAGGCTGGATGGTGTATTTAAGAAATCTGAAACAAATACAATCGCCCGAGTTTGATACGGTCCTGAAAAAAGTTGCCTTGCTGGTACCTAACCGCAAACAACTTTACAAGTTTCTGAACGATGAATTTAGGTTTGAAAGTATTGATGAGCTGCAGTCGGGAATAGCCTCGGTTTATAAATTGGGTGATGAAAAAGAAGATAAGCCTGGAGATTCGTTGATCGATAATTTTTTGCGGACAGAACGCAAAGGATTGAAACGGTTTTCTCAACACGAGAAAGCACATGAAACCACTGTTGATAAGGAAATTATCGAAAAATCGGTTTCAGAGAATGATGAACTGATTACAGAAACGCTGGCGAAACTGTATTTCGATCAAAAAAAATATGAAAAAGCGCTTTCAGCCTATAAAAAATTAAGTTTGAAATATCCGGAAAAAAGTATTTACTTTGCAAGCCGAATTAAAGAAATTGAAGTAATAAAGAATAACAATTAGCGAGATGTATACTTTAATAACCGTTTTACTATTCATTATTTGTATCCTTTTAGTACTGATTGTATTGGTACAGAATTCAAAAGGGGGAGGTTTAGCTAGCAACTTCCAGTCAACTGGTCAGGTCATGGGCGTTCGTAAAACCAACGATTTTCTTGAAAAGGGAACCTGGGCACTGGCTGGAGCATTGTTGTTTTTATCGGTTATAGGCGCTGGATTTATTCCACGTCAGCAGGAAGGCGTTGATCAGTCACGCGTCCAACAACAGATTGAAACAACGGTTGACCCGACCCAGGTACCAACTTTCCCAACTACGCCACCACCAGCAACCAACGAAACTCCGGCTACTCCGGAAAGCGACGGCGGAGAAAACTAAGAATTAAATTTTTCTACTTTATACAGCCATTCGGTCACCCGGGTGGCTTTTTATTTTTCTGAAAAGATACCAACCCTGCACCGTTTAAATTTCACCTGTTCAAAGCCATAAATCAGAAAAGCAATATCGGGGTTTAGGTAAATTTTCCTGAGCAGAAAGGTAAATTTTTCTGGGCGACAAATTCCGGTTTTCTGAAACCTAATCAGCATTGGATGAAACTGCCTGAATCGGAAAAATTGATAGGAAGCAATTCAAAAAAAAATAAGTTCTTTGTAGCGATAGGTCATTCTGACTTATTGTGTGTTTGGGGGTTAAAATAGGGGCGCTTGTTGAAGCTGCCCCTTCTTTCAGGAAAAAGAAAATACAACACCATAACAATTCTTTTTACTCTTGTATGAGTTTTAAAGGTAAAAAAGCAGCTGTTGAGCTGCTTTTTCATTTAGCGCGTTTTTCAGCATTAAAAAATCCATAACGATTAATCGCAAAATCAACGATTCTTTTCTTTGCAGGAAAGTACCCGATATATCATTTCTTCTGCCAGCCTGTCAGAGAACTTGTCACTCGGCTTAATCATCTGACTGTGAGAAGGATTACACCCATTCATCCTATTTGCAAAATGTTGCGTGTGCTATTTTGTCCTTGTTTTCAGACGGATATACAAAAATTACCACTTGGCATAAAATATGATACAAACACCGTGTCGAAATAAAAACATGTTTAATCATTAAATTACATTAATGACAGAATTCAAAAGTAAAATCCTGGCAGGCAAAATCCTGGTAAAAACACAGGAACCGAAGAAAAAGCTTCCTCCTGAAATATGATTCCCGACTCTAAACCGGACTAAGTTAATGTTGGTACGGATAATAAAGACGAGCCAACGGGAATAAAGGTCGGAGGTCATGTATTCAAAGGAAGAACTCGGGTACGGAGTTAAACATTAATGTACCAATTATTTTTTTGACGTCGCAAAGCGACGAATTATTGAGTGTTTAATCAAATCAAAAAGAAATAAAAATGGCTAAAGAAATTAAATTCGACATTGAAGCCCGCGACCTGCTTAAAAATGGAGTCGACCAACTGGCAAATGCCGTAAAAGTAACTTTGGGTCCGAAAGGGCGCAATGTAGTTATCGAGAAAAAATTTGGAGCACCACAAATTACAAAAGATGGTGTTACTGTAGCAAAAGAAATTGACCTGAGCAATCCTTACGAAAACCTGGGCGCTCAAATGGTAAAAGAAGTGGCTTCGAAAACCGGCGATGATGCGGGTGACGGAACAACCACCGCAACCGTTTTGGCGCAATCGATCGTAAATGTTGGGTTGAAAAACGTAACCGCCGGCGCCAATCCAATGGACCTGAAACGTGGTATCGACAAAGCTGTTGAAGCTGTTGTAAACAGTATTGCCAAACAGGCTCAAACAATTGGCGACGACTACAAAAAAATCGAATCGGTAGCTAAGATTTCGGCCAACAACGATGCAGTTATCGGGGCACTGATTGCTGAAGCCATGCAGAAAGTAAAAAAAGAAGGTGTAATTACTATTGAAGAAGCCAAAGGAACCGACACTTATGTCGACGTGGTTGAAGGTATGCAATTCGACCGTGGCTATATTTCTCCTTACTTTGTTACTGATGGTGAAAAAATGGCTACCGAATTGGATAACCCTTTCGTCCTGATCCACGATAAAAAGATCAGTACCATGAAAGAACTTCTTCCTGTACTTGAAGCCACTGCTCAAACCGGTCGTCCTTTAATGATTATTGCTGAAGATGTAGATGGTGAAGCACTGGCTACTTTGGTAGTTAACCGCTTGCGCGGATCGTTGAAAGTATGTGCCGTTAAAGCTCCTGGCTTTGGCGACCGCAGAAAAGAAATGCTCGAAGATATTGCCATTCTTACCGGGGGTAGCGTAATTACCGAAGAAAAAGGAATGAAGCTGGAACAAGCTACCATCGACATTCTGGGTCAGGCCGAGAAAATTACAGTTGACAAAGAAACTACAACTGTTGTAAACGGCGCCGGTTCTCCTGATGCGATTAAAGCACGTGTAGGTCAGATCAAAACTCAGATGGAAAATACGACTTCGGAATATGACAAGGAAAAATTGCAGGAACGTCTGGCCAAACTGGCTGGTGGGGTGGCTGTAATTTACGTTGGCGCTGCATCGGAAGTTGAAATGAAGGAAAAGAAAGACCGCGTTGACGATGCACTACATGCAACCCGCGCTGCCGTTGAAGAAGGAATTGTTCCCGGAGGAGGTGTTGCCTATATTCGTGCCATCGAAGTATTGGTTAACCTAAAAGGCGACAACGATGACGAAACTACAGGTATCGAAATCATCAAACGCGCTATCGAAGAACCACTTCGCCAGATTGTAAACAACGCTGGTAAAGAAGGCGCAGTTGTCGTTCAGAAAGTAAAAGAAGGAAAGAACGATTTCGGATACAATGCACGTATCGACGAATACCAGAACTTGCTTGAAGCCGGAGTGATTGATCCTGCAAAAGTTACCCGTATTGCACTTGAGAATGCTGCATCAATTGCTGGTATGTTCCTTACTACCGAAACAGTTATTATTGAACAGAAGGAAGACAAACCTGAAATGCCAATGGGTGGCCCGGGAATGGGCGGCATGGGCGGCATGATGTAAGAATAAATCATAATTGACAAATTATTCATATAAAAGGCTCCCCTATCTTTTGGGGGGCTTTTTTTATGCCCAAAATCCTGACAATCGTCAGACAGTGTTTTTTAACATCTTTTATTCTGTCATAACACATTGACTACATGACACTTAAGTTTTAAATAATTCTGATTTAGCGCTTGTTTTTTCATTCCGAAGTTCCCTACCTTTGACCCGTTAATCAATTAATAATCTACGAATGATGTCAGACATAAATGAATTCATTACGAATTTGGAGAGAAGAACTCCGGGGGAAAATGAATTCCACCAGGCAGTGGAAGAAGTAATTACCTCTGTTTGGGATTTTTACAAAAAAAATCCGCGTTATCAAAAAGCAAAAATACTCGAAAGAATGTGCGAGCCCGAAAGGGTAATCATGTTCCGTGTACCTTGGGTTGACGATCGTGGAGAAGTGCAGATCAACCGTGGCTACCGCGTTGAATTCAACTCCGCACTCGGCCCGTACAAGGGAGGTCTGCGTTTTCACGCCAGCGTTACCCTCAGCATCTTAAAATTTCTGGGTTTCGAACAGACCTTTAAAAACAGCTTGACTACGCTCCCGATGGGAGGTGGTAAAGGTGGCTCCGATTTCAGCCCAAAAGGAAAAACCGATGGAGAAATCATGCGATTTTGCCAGTCGTTTATGAGCGAATTATATCGCCACATCGGGCCTAACACCGACGTACCGGCAGGCGACATCGGTGTGGGTGGCCGCGAGATCGGTTATCTTTTCGGACAATACAAACGACTGAAAAACGAATTTACCGGTGTGCTTACCGGAAAAGGACTGGCCTGGGGAGGAAGTTTGATCCGTCCCGAAGCTACCGGCTTTGGAGCCGTTTATTTCGCACAACATATGTTGCACGAGATTGGTTCTGACATCGCTGGTCAAACCGTTTCGGTTTCAGGTTTCGGAAATGTTGCCTGGGGCGCAATTGCCAAGGTAAATGAATTGGGGGGTAAAGTTGTTACCATTTCGGGGCCAGATGGTTACATATACGACAAAGAAGGAATTAGCGGCGATAAAATCGATTACTTGCTCGAGCTGCGTGCGACCAACAACGATGTGGTTGCTCCTTATGCCGATGAATTTGGAGCTCATTTTGTTCCCAACAAACGGCCGTGGGAAGTACCCGTTGATATTGCCATGCCTTGTGCTACCGAAAATGAAGTTTGTTTGTCAGATGCCAAAGAACTTGCAAAAAACGGATGTAAAATGTTGGCCGAGGCATCAAATATGGGTTGTACTGCAGAAGCCGTTGAATACCTTTCCGAGAATATGATATACGCACCGGGAAAGGCAGTAAATGCAGGCGGAGTTGCAGTATCGGGCTTGGAAATGTCGCAGAACAGTATGCGTATTAACTGGCCTAAAGAAGAAGTGGATAACCGCCTGCATGGTATTATGCGGAACATTCACGAAACCTGCGTTGAATATGGCAAAAATGGTCAAAAAATCGACTATGTAAAAGGAGCCAACGTGGGCGGATTCGTAAAAGTGGCAGAAGCCATGCTTGCTCAGGGAGTTGTATAATAGAATCTAAACATAAGATTAAAAATCCGCTGAATTACCAGCGGATTTTTTTATGCCCTACTTTAAAACAAGAATTACGGAGCCAATGTTAAATTTAAATATATGATAATATAAAACAGGCTTGGTAAAAAAAACACTTTTCTACATTTGTCGAAATTTCAAAAAATGCTGATAGATACGCATTCTCATATTTATTCGGAAGATTTCACACACGATCGCGATGAAGCCCTGCAACGGGCTTACGAAAGTGGTGTAAAAAAAATCATTCTTCCAAATATCGACTCTGGCTCAATCAAGCACATGCTCGATCTGGTTGATGCATATCCGCATTTATGCTACCCATTAATTGGCTTGCACCCCACTTCGGTTGAAGAGGATTATAAAGATGAACTTCAGGCCATGGAATATTGGCTCGACAAACGAAAATTTCATGGCATTGGCGAAATTGGGATCGATTTGTATTGGGCGAAGAAATTTGAAGAAGAACAAAAGGAGGTTTTCAGATACCAGATAAAACTTGCCAAACAGAGAAACCTACCCGTTGTTATCCATGTGCGGAATTCATTTGAAGAAACATACAAAATTGTAAAAGAAGAACAGGATGGCCACCTGAAAGGAATATTCCATTGTTTTACCGGAAATGAAAACGAAGCACAGAAAGTGATCGATGTTGGATTTCACCTGGGAATCGGAGGAGTGGTAACATTCAAAAACAGTAATCTCGACGAAGTAATCAGCAAAATCAATCTTGAACATCTTGTTCTCGAAACCGACTCTCCGTATCTGGCCCCAGTACCAAAACGCGGAAAACGAAACGAAAGCGCTTACCTGGTTTTCATCGCTCAAAAGCTTTCCGAGATATACAATGTTCCTCTCACCCGCGTAGCCGAAATAACAACGCAGAACGCGCGCAAGTTATTCGAAATTTAATAACTTGCAACTCGTATCCTGAGCAAAATGAAGAGCGCTACCGACAAAAAAACATCCATCCTTATCATCTACACCGGGGGTACCATCGGTATGGTGCAACATCCTCAGAACCGAACACTTGTTCCGGTTAGTTTCGAAAAAATCCAGGAAGTGGTGCCCGAACTCAAAAGGTTCGACTTCATTATCAAAACCATCACCTTTACCCCGGCGCTCGATTCGTCGAATATGAATCCGATCACCTGGATCAAAATCGCAAAAACCATTGAGCGCAACTATACTCAGTTCGACGGTTTTGTGGTGCTGCATGGAACCGATACAATGGCTTACACAGCTTCTGCCCTGAGTTTTATGTTCGAGAATCTCGACAAACCAATTATTTTAACCGGTTCGCAATTGCCCATTGGCATGATCCGTACCGACGGAAAGGAAAACCTGATAACGGCTGTTGAAATCGCCGCGGCCAAAAATAATGGTGTGAGCATCGTCCCCGAAGTTTGTATTTACTTCGATTTTACGTTATACCGCGGGAACCGCACTGTAAAGCACGATGCCGACATGTTCAGTGCTTTCCGTTCAGTAAACTATCCGGCTTTAGGAGTAGCCGGTATCGATATTAAATACAGTAACGAGTTTATTTACCGCCAGGAGAACCAGGGAATACTAAAAGTGAACACCAATTTCGACGATAATGTGGTAATTTTAAAAATGTTTCCGGGAATTAACCAAAACGTAATGAACTCGATTCTGAATACTCCGGGTTTAAAAGGGGTAATTTTGGAAACTTTTGGATCGGGCAATGTACCTACGTCAAGATGGCTAACCAATTGTATAAAACGGGCCATTAAAAATGGATTAATTATATTGAATGTAACACAATGCGAAGGAGGCAAGGTGGTTATGGGGCAATACCAAACCAGTCTCGAACTGATGAATGCCGGAGTTGTTTCGGGTAAAGACATGACCACAGAAGCAGCCATTACCAAACTCATGTTCTTGCTTGGACAGGATTTGACACCGGACGAAATCAAAATTTATCTCAATAAAAATATGAGAGGGGAAATTAGTGAATAGCCCCCTTTGTTTTTCGCATTTTTTTATTAATTTGCAGCCCTTGTTTTCGGAGCCAGTTTAATCTGGAGAGGTGCAGGAGTGGTTGAACTGGCACGCCTGGAAAGCGTGTGTACCGCGAAACGGTACCGGGGGTTCGAATCCCCCTCTCTCCGCAAAGGAGGGATTTAGTTCTAAATAATGAAGTTATTGTAAAGGCATGTTTTTTGTGGTATTGAAGGATATTTAATTCAAGATCAATAATAAAATAAAAATCAAAAAGATTATTAATTAAAAATTCAAATCAATTATGAAAAGACTATTCGCGTTAATAGCCGTATTTGGGGTGCTGTTTTTTATGGCATCTAATGTAGTACTTGCTCAGGAAGAACAAGCTGCTGCTCCAGAAGAATCTACTACCGAACAGGTAGATATGTCTGCTGATCCTGAAGAAGAAGCGGCAGCCGTTGCTGAAGAAGGTAAATCTTTCCACAGCCAGTTAAAACAAAAATTTATTGAAGGTGGCCCTACTTTCATGACATTCGTATTGATTACGCTTATCCTGGGTTTGGCTTTCTCGATTGAAAGAGTTCTTTATCTGAACTTGGCTACCAGCAACACTAAGAAATTACTTGCCAATGTAGAAGAAGCGCTCGAAAGCGGTGGTGTGGAAGCAGCAAAAGACGTTTGCCGCAACACCCGTGGCCCGGTTGCAAGTATTTTTTACCAGGGTCTTGATCGTTTCGACCATGGCATCGATGTAGTCGAAAAAACAGTTATTTCTTACGGTGGCGTTCAGGCTGGTCTTATGGAAAAAGGCCTGAGCTGGATCGCTCTTTTTATTGCTCTTGCCCCTATGTTAGGTTTCATGGGTACAGTAATCGGGATGATTGGCGCTTTCGATGCTATCGAGATTGCAGGGGACATTTCTCCCTCACTGGTAGCCGGTGGTATTAAAGTTGCTTTGATTACAACCGTAACAGGTCTTATTGTTGCTATCATCCTTCAGATTTTCTACAACTACTGTGTAGCAAAAATCGATAGCATCATCAACAACATGGAAGATGCTTCCATCTCGTTGATTGACTTGTTGGTAAAATATAACATGAAAAAATAGGAGTACTGGGAAATGAGTAAAACAGGTAAAATAGTTACTATAGTACTGTGGGCTCTTCTCATTGTTTCGGCTATACTTATCATTTCGTTGGTAGTTAACATTAACGAAGATGTAAAAACCGATCCTGCAATGCTGAGTTGGGTGAACACCAACCTGATCTGGGCTTACATACTTGTGATTTTTGGTGCAGCAGTAGCGGTCCTTGCATCGCTGTTCCACATGTTCACCGATAAAAAAGCGGCAAAAGGAGGTCTTATCTCCATTGCATTTCTGGGCGTGGTTGCGTTGATTTCTTATTTACTTGCATCACCTGAAATTCCACAATTTATAGGTGTCGACAAGTTCATCGCCGACGGAACCCTGAATGAACAAGTTGCGAAACTAGTAGATACTGGATTATATGCAACCTATATCCTGCTTGTATTGGCAGTTTTAGCCGTTGCATCATCATCAGTAATGCGTTTTTTCAGATGATAATAATCGTGGTAATAAAAACAGGAAAATAAGTTATGTCTAAAAAAATACCTGAAATACCGTCAGCATCGTTAGCAGATATCGCATTTATGTTGCTGATCTTTTTCCTGGTAACAACCACGATGGATGTTGACAGCGGTCTCCGTAGAAAATTACCCCAGTGGGTAGACCCAAAAGATATGCCGGATGAAGATCAGCAGATTAACGAACGCAACGTGTTCGTGGTGCTGGTGAACAAAAACAACGATCTTTTGGTTGAAGGAGACTACGAACGTATTGAGAACCTGCGCGAAAGGGCAAAAGAGTTTATGGATAATCCATTTAACGACCAAGACCTGCCTGAGAAAGAACCCAAGGAAATTCCATATTTTGGAGAATTTATGGTAAGTAAAGGGGTGATTTCGTTGCGTAACGACCTCGACACGAAATACGGAACGTATCTCGCTGTACAAAACGAGCTGGTTGCTGCCATTAATGAACTAAGAGATGAATTAGCCAAGAATAAATTCGGAAAACCTTACAAGGAACTTGAAGCAGATAAACAAAATGCTATTCGTGAGATTTATCCGCAAAAAATTTCTGAAGCTGAACCAAAAGGTAAAATTTAAAAGAATAAGATATGAGCAAGTTTAGAAAAAATGATGGGAAGGAGTTACCTCCTATTTCAACGGCCTCATTGCCGGATATTGTGTTCATGCTTTTATTCTTTTTCATGGTTAGTACAACAATGCGTGAAGTAACTTACAAAGTTAGGATGCACCTTCCGGCAGCCACCGAGCTGGATAAACTGGAAAAGAAATCCCTGGTAAGCTACATTTACATAGGTGAACCGCTTCCGATGTATCAAAAGACATTCGGGAAAGCGCCGCGCATTCAGTTGGACGACGTATTTGCTGATGTTGGCGATGTACAGGATTTTATTATCGCTGAACGGAATGCAAGGGATGAGAACGAACAACCAATGATGATTACTTCATTGAAAATTGATGAAAATACAAAGATGGGGATAGTGAACGACGTAAAGCAGGAACTGCGGAAATCGGCTGCATTGAACATCAACTATTCAGCAAGGAAAAAAGCTGATTAATTCAAAACGCTACAATACAAAAAAGGGAAGCAATGCTTCCCTTTTTTGTTACATTACTTTTTGCGTTTATTTCGTTTTTGCCTTGCTTTAGTCCTTGAGAACTTATCTTCAAACGATCGTTTTGCCGAACCACGACGTTTCTTTTGATGAAAGGCTCCCTGGTAACTGGGATCGTCAATTTTTCGTTGACGGTCGATTTCCCGCAATTGCTCCTGATTCTCGGCAAAAGCGGTTTCAACCAGTTCAACTTCCAATGGAAGAGGTAGAATTTTAACGTCTGTACGCATCAATTTTCCAATTTTTCCCCAGTGCCACTCGTCCGAAGGATCGATCAATGTGATCGCATCGCCTTTTTTCCCTGCCCGGGCCGTCCGGCCAATTCGGTGAATATAATCATCGTAATCTTTCGGAAGATCAAAATTAATTACATGGCTTACCTCGCTCACATCCATCCCGCGTGCCGAAACATCAGTCGTGATCAGAATACGGACATCTCCGCTTTTAAAAGCCTGGATGGCATTGATCCTGGTATTTTGTGCTTTGTTCGAATGCAGGATCCGTTTCTCACCTTCCGATTTTCGCTCAATAACTTTAAATACCGATTCCGCATGTTCTTTGGTCCGTACAAAAATGACGACCCGGTTAAATTTTTCTTCGTCTTCGAGCAAGTACCTGATCAGGTTAAGTTTGGTTCTGAAATTGGGCACTGCATATGCTTTTTGGGTAACCTGCCGCACCGGGGTTGCTGATGGGGCAATTTCCAGCTTCTCATAAAAGTCGATAAACTCTTCGGTGAGTTTTTCAACAGCCTCTGAAAAGGTTGCCGAGAATAACAGGTTTTGACGCTTGCTTGGGATAATCTCCTGTAACTGTTGAAGCTGCGGCATAAATCCCATATCCATCATGCGGTCGGCTTCGTCAATTACCAGGTGTTTTACCTTTTTAAATCGTAATACTCCTTGCTGATAAAGATCCCATAAACGACCGGGTGTAGCCACCAGGATATCGACACCGGGTTCAACAAGTGCTGCATGCTTAGTCCATCCAATACCACCAAAAATCGCGGCATGACGGATATCCGAATAAGTTGTGAGCTCTGCAATGTCTTCTCCAACCTGTATGGCCAACTCACGTGTTGGAACCAAAATTATGACGCGCGGATCGACTCCTTCAGGCTTTTTCAGTTTCGTGAGTAAGGGTAGCAGATAAGCTGCAGTCTTCCCTGTGCCCGTTTGTGCCACTCCCACCAAATTCACTCCGGAGCTGATAATAGGAATTGCCTTTTGCTGAATAGGAGTTGGGGTGATAAAACCAATATCATCGAGCGACTTTAATATCGACTTTGCTACCTTGAGCTGTTCGAACGAATTTTTCATCTGCTAAAATTGTTTATTTAAAGGAAACAGATGTAATTCGCATGAGATAGCACAACTGCCCCTGGTGAACATTTTTCTCATGCTCATTTCATCCTGCAAAAATAGCAAGTAAAATGAATCTGAGCAATTTAACGCAACCGATACATTTTCCCGGGTAAAGCCGTAATCACATTTTTGAATTCAAGGCTTAGCATCATGGCAGAAACCCTGCTCACCGGTAACTGAAAGGTTGCCGAAATCTGGTCGATAAAAAGTTCACCTTCTTTTTGCAGAAGGTTGACAACTTGCTGTTCATTTTCATTTAGATCGACAAACAAACTGGATTGGATGGCTTGCGTTCCTTCCTTCTTTTCCCATCCCATAAAATATTCAAGATCATCGATACCTTCAATTAAATTTGCAGCGTTGTTCCTGATCAGTTGGTTGCATCCTTTTGAATAGATATCTCCCGCCCGCCCCGGAAATGCAAATACATCGCGGTTATACGACGAGGCAATATCGGCTGTAATCAGTGCGCCGCCTTTTTCGGCCGATTCTACAACAATTGTCGCGTCGGCCAAACCTGCAATTATTCTGTTTCGTTTAATAAAATTTTGCGGATCTATTTTAGTTTCACTTGGAAAATCGCTTAACAACCCGCCATTCTCCTGCATTTTTCGCGCGGTTTCTCTGTGTAGCGCCGGGTACAGCCTGTCCAGGCCATGTGCAACAACTCCAACCGTCGGAAGGCCGTATTTCAGAGCGGTCCGGTGCGCCTGAATGTCGATGCCATAAGCCAGTCCACTAACAATCAATACTTTATATCCGCGTTCGGCAAAACCTTTGATCAGTTCTTCAATAACCTGTTTCCCATAATCTGTTGCGTTTCGGGTGCCAACAATACTAACTACGCGTTGCTCGTCCAGGTTCATTTGTCCATGAGCGTAAATCATAACCGGTGCATCAATGCAGGTTTTCAGCCGGCGAGGATAGTCGGCATCGGTATAAAAACTAGCCCGGATCGAATTTTTCTCTATGAATTTGATCTCAGCTTCCGCCTTTTCAAGTACGTTCGAATTGCGAATTCTTTTAGCATTCCCCTCTCCAATACCGGGAATTTTCACCAGGGATTTCAAAGGAGCTTTGAAAATTTCCTCCACATTACCGGTGTAAGCGAGTAGGTTTCGTGCCAGAATGCCTCCAATTCCGGGCAACATGGCCAACGCAATTTTGTATTTTAGTTCAGGGTCCATTTCACTGAAAATTTAACGTTGAAGGATTTTATATAAACTCTCCTTCATTTTTTTACGGTCTTCGAATGTTAATGCACTTAAACTTACCGAAGGATATTCAGCAATGCCGCGTTTGGTGCGAACCAGAAAAGTAAGGTCAGAAAGCTTTCCGAAAACTGAATCCTCGAAATGTGCATTCTGTAAAATATTTTGTGGAAACTCGATCGAATGATATGATTTCGAGCCAAAACTAATGACTTTGTAATAGCGTAAAACAATTTTGTCTTGCTCATCCCTGAATTCGATAAACTGAAGATCAGCAACGTGGAAATAAAGGTACCACAGCGAAAAAACTCCTACTCCGGCCAATCCGTAAATGGTGAAATCGAGTAAAAACAAAGCCAATGTAGCTAACGTAATCGCAATACTCACCAGATAAAAAATGCGTTTGTATTTCAAGGCTATTTTTTTATTCGATATCTTCATTCGTTACTAAATATCAAAGAGTGTTAGCCAGTAGTGGCAGAAAAATACCAAAAGTTATTTTTATTGTAACTTTAACGCAATTTAGCAGCTACTTATGGGAAATTCAAATATTTACTCCAAAATAGTATACACACGCGACTACGAAAATGAACTTCGTTTGCTGATTGCTGATTATCCGAAAGGAAAGGTATTTTTAGCCACCGAAGAAACTGTTGATCAACTTTGGGCATCGAAAATTCAGTCATTCCTCGAAGACAATGAAATTCGGAAGGTTGTAATTCCGGCTGGGGAGAATAACAAGAAAATCGAATCGGTTGGAAAAATCTGGGAATTTCTGTCGAAAAACGGAGGCGACCGTAAATCACTTCTCATAAATATTGGCGGCGGAATGCTCACCGACCTGGCCGGTTTTGCTGCAAGCACTTTTAAACGCGGTATCGATTTTCTAAATATTCCAACTACATTGCTTTCTCAGGTTGATGCTTCGGTAGGAGGTAAAACAGGGATTAATTTTAGCGGATTGAAAAACGAAATAGGTACTTTTAAAGAACCTGTGGCGGTCATCATAAACACCGATTTTTTGCAATCGATCGACCGCGAAAATCTTATTTCGGGTTTTGCCGAAATGGTAAAACATGGACTGATTCACGATCTTGCTCACCTGGAAGAACTCAAAACTGTTGATTTCGATAACATCGATTACAATGAATTAGAGCAATATATTCGGCATTCGGTGAATGTTAAAGAATATTTTGTTGCCAACGATCTGAAAGAAAACAACATACGCAAAGCGCTGAACTTCGGACACACGGTAGGCCATGCTTTCGAAAGCTTTGCACTGGAAGAGAAACGTCCGATCCTGCACGGATACGCAGTGGCTTATGGAATGATTGCCGAGTTGTATCTGTCGGAGAAAATGTGCGGATTTCCATCAAATGATTTAAAGAAACTCAACAACTGGTTACTTAATATCTACGGTAAATTTGAAGTGACAGAAAGCGACTTTGAACGGCTGTATCAATTGATGACACACGATAAGAAAAACGACTCGGGACGAATTAATTTTACCTTACTTCCCGAAATCGGGCAAATCGAAATCAACCAAAACTGTGGCAAAGAACTTATTTTTGAAGCTCTGAAATATTTTAAAAACCTGTAAATCAAATTTCAATACTCAAATTCCAACATCTCAATATTATTATAATGATCTACACGGTTTCAGCTTCTCAGCAACATATCGAAGAAAATATTCATCTTCCGGCATCAAAAAGCATCAGTAACCGGGCGCTAATTATTAACGCTTTAAGTTACAGTCCCTATCCCATTCAGAATCTTTCGGACAGCGATGACACCAAAGTATTGGAGGCTGCCTTGTTTTCGAACAGTAACAAGTTTGATATCGGACATGCCGGAACCGCCATGCGATTTCTGACTGCTTTTCTTGCGCAAATTGTTGGCGAGTGGGAAATCACCGGTTCAGAACGGATGCAGCAACGTCCCATCCAGATACTCGTGGATGCATTAATTCAGTTGGGAGCCAAAATTGAATACCTGGAAACAGAGGGTTATCCACCTTTAAAAATATACGGTTCGCATCTCGAAGGCAAGACGATCGAGCTTGATGGAAGCGTTTCGAGCCAGTACATTTCGGCGCTTTTACTTATCGCTCCAACCATCGAAAACGGTCTGACAATCAGACTAAATGGCGAAGTTACTTCGCAGTCGTACATCAGACTAACGCTTGAACTGATGGCTAAATTCGGGATACGCTACCAGTGGCACGATAACGAAATTCTGGTTCCGGCACAACAATATTTTCCGTTTGATTACACCTGCGAAGCCGATTGGTCGGGAGCTTCCTACTGGTACGAAATCATGGCTCTGGCAGATTCAGGAAAAGTATTTCTCGAAAATCTTCAGCTTACAAGTTTGCAAGGCGATTCGAACATCGCTGACTGGTTCGAAGCTTTTGGCGTATCATCAACCGAAAGTAAAAATGGTGTTCTGCTCGAAAAAACCGGAAATCTTCAACCACACCGGCTCGATCTGAATTTTATTGAGAACCCGGATGTTGCACAAACCATGGCCTGTTTGTGTGTGGCCAAACAAATTCCATTTCATTTTACCGGATTAAAAACCTTGAAAATTAAAGAGACCGACCGGATTGCAGCGCTTCAAAACGAACTTGCTAAATTCGGCGCACGGCTCGAAGAACCTTCGCGCGGAGAACTTGCCTGGGACGGAAGATTCGACATGGAAATGAAAGAAGATTATCCGCGTATCGGAACTTATCACGACCACCGGATGGCCCTGGCCTTTGCTCCCATGGCACTTGCCGGGCTACCCATTGAAATTGAAGATCCGATGGTTGTCACCAAGTCTTATCCAGGTTTTTGGGACGACCTCAAAAAGATTGGATTTATGATCCAACATTAGAATGTCAACCTATCCCGATAGCTACCGGGATTGTTTCAGTATTTTCTATAGTTTAATAAAAATCTTCTTCTTATAAAGAACCCACACCGGAATGAAGTTCAGACAAATAAAGATTACAGCAAAGGTAAAACTGCCAAACTTCATACTCCAGCCAAAATTACTGAACATGTTCATCCAGTGTCCGCTTAAACTTGCACTTCCAATATTCCAACGATAAAAAGGCAAGGTTAAAATATCGGCCAGAACATATGCTGTAATTGCGTTCGAACCAAAAATGATCCCCGGTTTTGTAAAACGCGTACGCCCTAAAATATCCACAAAAAATATACTCAATGCCAATATCATTCCTGCAAGCCCCGAAGTTACCAGCACAAACGAGCTGGTCCAAATGTTTTTATTTAGCGGGAAAATATAACTCCACATAAAACCAATTATAAAAGCAAAAAACGACAAGCTAAAGAGATAAATAACTTTGCGCTCCTGTGTCATTTTGCTCAGGATTAGATGTCCTGCGAGCATACCCATTATTCCATTTGCAATAGCAGGAAAAGTACTTAGGATTCCTTCCGGATCCCAGGTTTTTTGATACATATAACCGGGCAGAAATTTACTGTCGAACCAGGCTGCGATATTAGCGCCTGGCTCAAGCATTACTTTTCCGTAACCTGGTGTCGGAATAAGTACCATGATTAGCCAATAGCCTACCAATAAAATGCCGGCAACAATAGCCTGGGTTTTCCATTTTGTATTCAGAAACAAAAAGGCGCCGACTAAGAACACAATTGCAATTCGTTGTAAAACACCTGCAATACGTACTGTTTCGAAATTAAACTTTGGGAAAAGCCACAACAGAATGCCAACTGCAAATATTTTTAACGAACGAAAAACGATTTTTTGATACATCGGGCCTTTGTCGATACCTGAATTCAGACGCTTGGCATAAGCCAGCGTGATCGATACCCCCACAATGAAAATAAAGAAGGGAAATATCAAATCGGTAGGTGTCAAACCATTCCACGAAGCATGCTCAAGCGGGGGATAAACATATTTCCAACTTCCGGGATTGTTTACCATGATCATCGCAGCGATGGTAAACCCGCGAAATGCGTCGAGGGAGATCAGTCGTTTAAATTCGGTCATTGTACACGTTTGTCTAAATGTTTTTAATTTTTTTAAAATCAGAAAGCAAACATACGTATTTTTTCTTTTATGATAATCCTCCCCTGTTTATCTTTTTTCGCGAAAAAAGGCCTGCATTAATTCGCGGCATTCAGTTTCAAGCACACCTCCCACCACCGCTGTTTTGGGATGAAGCGCCCCTTCCGCATAATTCTGATATCCGCGCTTTTCGTCGTAAGCGCCAAACACAATCTTCCCTATTTGCGACCATCCCAAAGCGCCTGCACACATCACACAAGGTTCGAGTGTTACATATAAAACGCAATCATTCAGGTACTTTCCGCCTAATAAATTGGCCGCCGCCGTTATCGCCTGCATTTCGGCATGTGCCGTCACATCATTTAGTGTTTCCGTCAGGTTGTGTGCCCGCGCGATGATTTTTCCTTTGGCAACTACCACTGCTCCTACAGGAATTTCTCCTTTTTCGTAGGCCAACAAGGCTTCCGAAAAAGCCTTCTTCATAAAATATTCGTCGTTGAATGGTTCAATCATAATCACTTCTTTCTGGCACAAAGATAAATAACCACTCCGCATAAGAAGCGATTATGTTTTCTTTCCGATTCAAATTCTTTCTGAATAATATGAAAACCTGTATTTATCAATCTTTTAATTGCTAAAATCTTTCTATTTTCGCACCCTAATAAATAGGAGGAATTATGTACAGAACACATACTTGCGGCGAGCTTAGAATTGAAAATATTACTAACGAAGTTACCCTGGCCGGTTGGGTGCAACGCATCCGCGACCTGGGAGCCATGACTTTTATTGATTTACGCGACCGTTACGGAATCACTCAATTGGTGGTAGATGAAAACACCCCGGAATTGGTTGCGAAACAGCTCGATGAGCTGGGACGGGAATTTGTATTGCAAGCCAAAGGAATGGTTCGTGAACGTTCGAGCAAGAACAAAAACATCCCAACTGGGGAAATCGAAATTGCACTTACCGAACTGAAAGTTTTAAGTCCTTCAGATGTTCCACCGTTTACGATTCAGGATGACACCGACGGTGGCGACGAATTGCGGA
Organism: Draconibacterium sp.; assembly: GCA_011620585.1. Classification (GTDB taxonomy): domain Bacteria; phylum Bacteroidota; class Bacteroidia; order Bacteroidales; family Prolixibacteraceae; genus Draconibacterium. Next base: position 19,747 of record WOYV01000106.1, on the reverse strand, counting down.
TGAAATACCGCTACCTCGACCTGCGACGCAGTCCGGTGCGCGACAACCTGGTACTCCGTGCCCGAATGGCCCACGCTGTGCGTTCGTACCTGAATTCGAAGGACTTTATTGAAACCGAAACTCCGGTGCTTATCAAATCGACTCCCGAAGGCGCGCGCGACTTTGTAGTTCCTTCAAGGATGAACCCAGGCGAGTTTTATGCTCTGCCGCAATCTCCACAAACCTTTAAACAGTTGCTGATGGTAGCCGGTTTCGACCGCTACTACCAGATTGTGAAATGTTTCCGCGACGAAGACCTGCGTGCCGACCGCCAGCCTGAATTTACACAAATCGACTGCGAAATGTCGTTTGTGGAACAGAAGGATGTATTGGAAATGTTTGAAGGCCTGACCCGACACATGTTCAAAGAAGTGTTGAATGTAGAAGTCACTGAATTTCCATGGATGCCCTATTCTGAAGCCATGGAAAAATACGGTTCGGATAAACCTGACACCCGTTTCGGTATGCAAATCAGCGACATTAGCGAAAGCGTGAAAGGAAAGGGTTTTGGCGTTTTTGATTCGGCCGAATATATCGGGGCAATTTGTGCCACGGGTTGTTCGGAATATACCCGCAAGCAGCTCGATAGTTTGACCGATTGGGTAAAACGACCACAAATCGGTGGTAAAGGGTTGGCGTACATTAAATGCAATACCGATGGTTCGCTTAAATCGTCGGTGGATAAATTTTATACCGAAGAAGACCTGAAAAAAATTGCAGAACAAGTAAGTGCTCAAGCCGGCGATCTCATTTTAGTGATGTCAGGAGAGAAAGACAAAACCCTGGTAGCACTTGGTTCGCTTCGTCTGGAAATGGGTTCTCAACTCGGATTGCGTGATAAGAATACTTTCAAACCGCTGTGGGTAGTTGACTTCCCGCTGTTGGAATGGGACGAAGAAACAAAGCGTTTTTACGCCATGCACCATCCGTTTACTTCACCCAAACCTGAAGACATTGCGTTGCTGGATACCGATCCGGGAAAAGTCCGTGCAAATGCCTATGACCTGGTGATCAATGGTGTTGAAATTGGAGGTGGTTCGGTACGGATTTATAACCCGGAACTGCAAGCAAAAATGTTTGACAAACTGGGATTTACAACCGAGCAGGCGCAAGCTCAGTTTGGCTTTCTGATGAATGCCTTTAAATTTGGCGCTCCGCCTCATGCAGGCATTGCGTTCGGATTCGACCGACTGGTATCGATGTTTGCGGGTGAAGAAACGATTCGCGATGTAATTGCTTTCCCGAAAAACAACAGCGGCCGCGATGTAATGATCGACTCGCCCTCTGAAATTGCGAACGAACAGCTCGAAGAACTAAATATCAAACTTGATCTGAAAGAGAAAAAATAACGAAAGGAGCTGAAAGGCCCCTTTTTCGTTGTGTACTACTTTTACTACTTCATTATCTTTTTCAGCCACATAACATTGGAAAAAATCTTTTTCTTCCTGCATTTGTTCCAAGGTATTGGTCACTTTGTCGAGGCCTTTTTCAAACTCTGCTAATTCTTTTACGAGGCCAAATAAGGCTGGCATATCTTTCTCACCGGCTTTTCTGATTGCTATCTTCATTCGAATCTGTCCATGAAGGGATCCCTCCTTGTTCTACTGTTTGTTATTTTTTAAAAATTCTTCGATCTCCCGACGATTTGGGGCAGAGGGTTGTGCCCCCATTCGGGTAACCGAAATAGCTGCTGCTGCACTTGCAAACTGAAGCGATTCTTTCAGATTCTTACCCTCGGTTATTGCAACGGCCAGTGCGCCGCAAAAAGTATCCCCGGCAGCGGTGGTATCAACAGCATTCACTTTAAAGGCCGGAACACTTACTTTCTCATTTTGGGTAAGTACAAATGCTCCCTGCGAACCTAAGGTGATGATTACCTTTTCTACCCCTCTGCTTACAAGTCTTTGTGCTGCTTTTTCAGCATCGGTTTCATTTTCAACAGGAATCTCTGCCAGGAAACCAGCCTCCACCTCGTTTAACACCAAAATATTCACTTTTGGGATATACGAGAAATCGAAAACCCGTGCAGGTGCCACATTCCACATAACCGGAATATTTTTTTTGTTGGCCAGATCAATCACATATTTAATAGTTTCTTCAGGAATTTCGAACTGCATTACAATCAAGGCTGCATCATCAAAGATCCGGGAAGCCTTTTCAATTTTTCCGGGCAAAAGTAAATTATTTGCCCCCGGGGCCACCGAAATTATATTTTCACCTTCGTTTCCAATCATGATTAAAGCATGCCCGCTCGGCATATTTTTCTCTTGAAAAACAAAACGTGTGTCGATACCGTCATTCATGAAGTTCCTAAGCATTTGCGGTGTGTATGCATCTTCACCGACACAGTTTACGAAGGTCACTTTCCCGCCGGCACGGGAGGCGGCCACTGCCTGATTAGCGCCTTTCCCGCCATAAACCTGCATAAAAACGGCATCAGTAACTGTTTCTCCCTTTTCAGGCAGATGATCCATTTTCATGATCAAATCGATATTTGAACTGCCAATTACAACAATCTTCTTTTTCATTTTAAATTTTTAATTTCAACCTTTAATCTTTCCCTCTCTTTATAAAGAGAGGGATGATTGTTACGAAGTCACAATCAGGGTGAGTTATAGTATTCCAAATATCTGAATCATTAACTCAGAACACCTAACTAAGCCAGCCGCGCCAGAATAATCAAAGCCAGACCGATAATAAAAAAGGCAAACATTGCAGTCAGCATCAGGTTGGTACGCTTGGGTGCGCCTGAAAATTCCTTCCACACAAAAACGCCCCAGATTGCAGCAACGAGTGTTGCCCCTTGCCCCAGGCCATATGAAATGGCATATCCAGCCACATCACCCGACATAATACTCAACATCATTCCCAAACTCCAGATCATCCCACCGAAAATTCCTACTAAATGCAGTCTGGGAGTTCCTTGCTGAAAATACATTCTGAAAGTAAGCGGATTTCCACTAATGGGTTTCCGCATGAAATAGTAATTAAATACAAAATTCGAAATAAAAATCCCGATCGAAAACACAAATACCGCGCTGTAAGGAGTAAATGTTCCGGGAGTAATATTGATAAGATCCGGCGACATTGAATTGGCGACAAAGCGATAAAAAAACGACATCAGGATACCGGCAACAAGCGATATCAAAATGCCTTTGGTTGATTTACTGCCCTTCGAAACATTCTTGTAGGCCATGGCATTGATGATGATAGCAACCGTTACCAGGGCTACTCCCAAAAACAAGTAAAAGGTTTGATAATCTCCGGGATTTGGCAAATAATTATTAAAAACACCCAAAACCAGAGCCAAACCAATACCGATTGGAAATGCAATGGCCATTCCGGCAATTTCGATGGCAGCTACCAGTAAAAGATTGGCGATATTAAAAATTACTCCGCCAAGTAATGCATACAGGAATGCTTTTGAAGAAGCACCCATCAGGTTCGGAAGAAAAGCTTCGCCATTCTCCCCCATGCTTCCGATTGTAAAACCGAAAATCAGTGAAAGGATGATCACTCCCAATGTATAATCCCAGTAAAAAAGCGGGAAACCCCATTCTTTATAAGCAAGTTTCTGCGTGTTTGCCCACGACCCCCAGCACAACATGGTGACAATGCAAAACAGCACTGCTACAGGATACGAATCAACAATATACATAAGTTTTAGTTTTAGGCCCGCGAATGACTCAATCGGGCAGGTTTAAATTAAAAAGGCAAGTTTACAAAACGTTTTTGGGCTTCCTCCAATATGGCAATAGTAGCTGTGGCTCCGCAACGCGAACAACCGGCCTCTTTAACAGCCAGCAAACCATCAAGCGAACGAACCCCGCCTGCTGCTTTCAACTTTACTTTTGGACCGCTGCTTTCACGCATAATTTTCAGGTTTTCGAGAGTAGCTCCCTCATAAGAATATTTACCGTCTGCTCCTTTTACAAATCCAAAGCCGGTTGAAGTTTTCACATAATCCGCTTCCACTTTGGTACAGATTTCACAAAGTTTCCGGATATCTTCTTTCCGGGACACATAGTCAGTTTCAAAAATCACCTTTACGATGGCGCCATTTTTATGACACGCTTCAGTTACCGCACCGATTTCTTTTTCAATATAAATCCAATCGCCCTGTAGCGCTTTCCCGATATTGATGACCATATCGATTTCCTCGGCGCCGTCGCGGCAGGCAATTTCGGTTTCAAAAACTTTAACATCGATGGCGGAGTTACCAGCCGGAAAGCTAATCACACACCCAACCAACACCTCCGAACCCTTTAATAATTCAGCGGCTTGTTTCACAGCATAGGGTTTTACACAGACCGATGCCACATTGTATTTTTTCGCCACCTCGCATTCGCGTTTTAAATCTACATCCGTCATTGTTGGATGCAGAATCGAGTGGTCGATCATTTTAGCCAGTTCTTTTATTTTTTTCATGTTATATATTAATCGTCAATCGTTTGAAAAACCAGTTGCTGAAATTTCCAGCCGGTAACATCGTCCACCGGACCTTGTGTTTGTTTCATGATAATGCCAATTACGTTTTCTTCAGGATCGGCAAAATATTGCGTATTGAAATAGCCTCCCCAGCTAAACGTCCCGAAACTTCCTTTTCCGCCCTTATTTTGTCCAAGTTGGGTTACCAACTGAAATGCGAGGCCGAACTTATTATCGCCATCGCCCCAAATGCTCCCAATCTGGTTGCTCAATACAACATCTACAGTTTTCCGGCTAAGTAATCTTACACCATTGTATTCGCCACCGTTTAAATACATTTGAAGAAATATTGCATAATCTTTGGCCGTACTTGATAATCCGCCCCCGCCCGAGAAGAAAGTTTTAGCCCCTTTAATCGGGTAATCGGGATCGTATTCAGGTGTTTTCGGAAATTTTTGCCATTCCCCGTCTTTTTTATACTGAACAGTAACCATTCGTTCCGCCTTATTGACGGGCAGATAAAAATAAGTATCGGCCATTCCAAGTGGATCGAAAATATGGGTTTTCAGAAATTTATCGAAAGGCATTCCCGAAACGATTTCGATGAGATAGCCTAACACATCCAAACCTTCGCTATATACAAAATTTTCGCCGGGATTATGATGGAGCGGTAGCTTGGCTAACTTCTTGATATTTTCTTTGATGGTTTGATTACCGGTTGTAAATGCATCAATGATCCCTGCTTTCTGATAAATCATCCTAAAACGTTCATCCGGATCGATCATACCATATCCAATACCCGATGTATGTGTGAGCAAGTGGCGGATCGTGATCTCGTTTTTCACCGGAACGCCCGTCCATGTAGTATCGCTGTAACTAAAACCGGTAAGAACTTTTGGGTCTTTAAACTCGGGAATATATTTCGAAATCGGATCATCAAGCTGAAACTTACCTTCTTCCCACAACATCATAACCGCAGTGGAAGTAATCGCCTTTGTCTGCGAAGCGATCCTGAAAATAGCATCGCGTTTCATTTCTTTTTCTTCCTGATTATCCGCCATTCCATAGGCCTTCCAATGTACAATCTTACCATTTCGTGCCAACAGTGATACAATTCCGGGCAGGTTACCTTTTTCAACCTCCTCCCGACACATTTGATCAATCCGTGCCAAACGTTCGGATGAAATCCCAACACTTTCGGGAGAAGCCTCGCTAAGAGGTGCGGATTTATGGATGGATTTGGTTTGCGCAATTGCGGCTGATGCAGATATTACAACCACAAAAAAGATGAAAAAAAGAATCTTTTGCATGTTGATTATTTTAATTAGTTAAGTTCTAAATAAATATTGATTTATGCACATTTATTATGCATCCTAAGTTACAAAATTGAAAGGATTTGAAAAGACAAATATTTTATTTGCGCATTTCGAGCACAAATTATAATAATGAATGTTTACAGATAAGAAACCTAATTAGAAAATTCAAGTATAAAACATATAAAATTAAACATTATGACAGACAGACGAACCTTTTTAAAATCGCTGGCCGGAGCCACTGCCGGATTGACGGTTTCCTCCGTCTCTTTTTCCCAAACACCTTCAAGTGACCGTCTGGGCGAAGTTTTACCCAAACGAAAACTTGGCCGTACCGGGGAGTATGTAACCATGCTGGGAACCGGGGGATATCATGTTGGGTGGACCACTGAAAGAGATGCCCATGAAGTAATTGAAGCCTCGCTTGAAGGTGGAGTTCGCTTTTTTGATACAGCAGAAAGTTACGCTAATGGAGTTAGCGAGGAACGTTACGGTAAATACCTTACCCCAAAATATCGCGATCTGATATTTCTTACATCAAAAACAACAGGTCCCGATGCAAAAACAGTTCAGGAACATTTGGAAGGAACATTGAGCAGATTAAAAATCGATCAACTCGATTTGTATCAGGTTCACGCTGTTAGTACACCAGAAGACGTAGATCGTAGAATTGAAAATGGTGTTCTGGATTACTTACTAAAGGCCAAAGCACAGGGCAAATTCAGGTATCTTGGATTCACTGGCCACCAAAATCCGTTTGCTCATCTAAAAATGCTTGAGCGAACAAAGGAAAGTGATATTTTTGACACGGTGTTGATGCCAGTCAATGTATTGGACCCTTCCTATTTTAGTTTCACTAAAAACGTACTACCAAAAGCGCTCGACCGGAATTTGGGTATTACATCGATTAAATCGTTGGCCGACGGACGTTTCTTTGCCAATAAAAAAGAAGCAAACTGGCAATCAAACGACCCTATTATTCCAAATTACCTGAGTATTAAAGAAGCCATGTATTTTGTATGGTCATTGCCTGTTTCAGTTTTAATTTCAGGTAATGAAAATGCCACTTTTATGCGCGAAAAGATTGCCCTTGCCCGATCGTTTACAAAACTAAGCGAAGAAGACAGAATGACATTAATTGACAAAGTGAAAAATATTGCACTGGATGGAACCGTGGAATATTTCAAAAGCAAAGAGTCATAAAAGAAAATCCCGGGGTCAACACCCCGGGACCTAACTAAACCTAACTAAACCAAACTTATGAAAAAACAGCAAATTGCTGTGAAGTATCTTCTTTCTAATAAAATATTGTGGATAACTGTTCTCTGTTTCCACGTTTAATTGTTTTCATGACTAATATGTATTTTACAAATATTGTGCCAAATCGCGATCTTTTTAGTAATTAAATTTAAGTCACATATTTATACACCTCTAAGTAGTATGAAAATTTAAATATCTTTGCGCAAAATAAAGGCGATTAAAGCCGTGAATTTCTGTTAAAGGTTTGAGAATGGAAAACATACGAAATTTTTGCATCATCGCACATATCGATCATGGAAAGAGCACACTGGCCGATCGTTTGCTCGAATACACAAAAACTGTTACTGGGCGAGACATGCACGACCAGGTACTCGACAGTATGGACCTGGAACAGGAACGAGGGATTACGATTAAAAGTCATGCCATCCAGATGGATTATGAGCATGAAGGCGTACCGTACAAACTTAACTTAATCGATACTCCCGGACATGTTGACTTTTCGTACGAAGTTTCACGTTCGATTGCCGCCTGTGAAGGAGCTTTGCTGATCATCGATGCCACTCAGGGAATTCAGGCACAAACCATCTCAAATCTTTACCTCGCCATTGATCACGACCTCGAAATTATTCCTGTCCTCAATAAAATGGATCTACCGAATGCCATGCCTGAAGTGGTGGAAGACCAAATTATTGACCTGATAGGCTGCGACCGCGAAGACATTATACGGGCCAGCGGAAAAACTGGTGAAGGCATTGAAGAAATCCTGGATGCCATTCTCAACAAAATTCCGGCACCCAAAGGAGATCCCAATGCCCCTTTGCAAGCTTTGATTTTCGATTCTGTTTTCAATTCCTTTCGCGGTATTATTGCCTATTTTAAAATTTTGAACGGTGAAATCCGAAAAAAGGACCTGGTAAAATTTGTTGCTACCGGGAAACAATACGATGCTGACGAAGTAGGAGTATTGAAACTGGGCTTACACCCTCGCGATGTATTGGGTCCGGGAGCGGTAGGTTACATTATCTCAGGAATTAAAACTGCCAAGGAAGTTAAAGTTGGAGATACCATTACGCATGTAAAAAATCCGGGCTTAGCTATCGAAGGATTCGAAGAAGTAAAACCAATGGTTTTTGCAGGTGTTTATCCGATCGATGCTGAGGATTACGAAGATCTGCGAGCCGCCATGGATAAGCTTCAGTTAAACGACGCTTCGCTTACCTTTGAACCGGAATCATCAGCCGCCCTGGGCTTTGGATTTCGTTGCGGGTTCCTTGGTTTATTGCACATGGAAATCATACAGGAACGGCTTGAGCGCGAGTTCGACATGAATGTAATTACCACGGTTCCGAACGTTTCGTATAAGATTTATATGACAGATGGTACCGAGCAAATTGTTTACAACCCTTCGGGAATGCCGGTATCGACCACCATCGACGAAATCGACGAACCTTATATTCGTGCGAATATCATTACTGCATCAGAGTTTATCGGTCCGATTATGAGGCTTTGTCTCGATAAACGTGGCGAAATGGTGAGTCAGAATTACCTGACGGCCGAACGCGCAGAGCTGATCTTTAACATGCCACTCGGCGAGATCGTTTTCGACTTTTACGATAAGCTGAAAAGTATTTCGAAAGGTTATGCTTCATTCGACTACCACATCAGCGGGTACAAACCGGCTAAGTTGGTTCGCCTCGATATACTGCTGAACGGAGAAATGGTAGATGCGCTTTCAACACTGATCCATTTCGACAATGCTTACAATTTTGGCCGAAGGATGTGCGAAAAACTAAAAGAACTCATACCGCGACAGCAGTTTGATATTGCGATTCAGGCTGCCATTGGCGCCAAAATCATTGCACGTGAAACCATAAAAGCAGTTCGAAAAGATGTAACTGCCAAATGTTATGGAGGTGACATTACCCGAAAAAGGAAACTTTTGGAAAAACAGAAGAAAGGGAAAAAGCGCATGAAACAGATTGGGAATGTGGAGGTTCCGCAAAAAGCTTTCCTTGCTGTTCTAAAACTCGACTAAAAGATGGCTGTTTAAATGCCGCTCAAAATTCAAGAATATTCGGATACAAAATAAAAATCCCCGCTGATGGCGGGGATTTTTCATATCAGATAATCAATTTATATCCTTTCCCATGCACGTTGATGATCTCAATCGATGGCTCATCTTTTAAGTGTTTGCGAAGTTTGGTGATGTAAACATCCATGCTTCTTGCATTAAAATAGTTATCATCAATCCAGATCGATTTTAAAGCATAATTTCTTTCGAGTACTTTATTGGCATTCTGGCATAAAAGTTTTAACAGTTCCGATTCTTTGGTAGTTAGTTTTACCGATTCCTCACCTTCGCTCAGCGTTTGTTTCCGGGTATCGAAAGTAAACTTACCAAGTGTAAATACCTGTTGCGAGCCGGCCTGCCCTTCCAGCGAAGTACGACGTAAAATCGCCTCGATCCTCATAATTAATTCTTCCATACTGAAAGGCTTGGTAATATAATCGTCGGCACCGAGTTTAAACCCTTCCAGCACATCGTCTTTCATATTCTTGGCAGTAAGAAAAATAACCGGAATTTCGGCATTCACAATCCGGATGTCTTTGGCTAAGGTGAATCCATCTTTCTTTGGCATCATTACATCAAGAATGCAGATATCGTAATGTTCTTTCATAAAGCCCTTGTAAGCGGCTTCACCGTCGGGATACAAATCAGCGTCATATCCTTTGGCAACCAGATATTCTTTTAACAGCAAACCTAAATTTTCGTCATCTTCGGCGAGCATTAATTTTGTCTTTTGTTCCATGGTTAATTATTTATTTGCGGGAAATAGAGTTTAAACTTGGTCCCTTTGTTAATTGCACTTTCAACTTTGATCACTCCGTTATGAAGATCAAGAATCTTTTTCACATAACTTAATCCTAACCCAAATCCTTTCACATCATGCACGTTTCCGGTGGGCACCCGGTAAAAGCGATCGAAAATTTGGCTATGATGTTCTTTGGCAATTCCAATTCCGTTATCCTGTACAGCAACCATAATCTGATTCTTTCGATTTTCGGTCACAATCCTAATTTCCGGATTTTCCTTGCTGTATTTCATTGCATTGTCAAGCAAGTTAAAAATAACATTTGTAATATGCACTTCATCTCCCTTCACAATTGCATTCTCTGCTTTGATTTCGGTAATTAATGTGCCATTTTTGCTTTTAACACGTAACTCAAAATTACTTGCCACAGTCTCGATCATTTTATTGATGTCGAATTCTCGCAATTTGAGTTTAAGCCTTCCCTCGTTGAATACCGCCATTTGCAACACTTTTTCAACCTGAAAACTCAAACGTTTACTTTCCTGGTTGATTACTTTTGAAATGTGTTCGATGGTTGATGGCGTATTCGAAATAGTTCCGTCCTGCAACATCTGGCTCGCCAGCGAAATAGTCGATATTGGGGTTTTTAATTCGTGAGTCATGTTGTTGATGAAATCGTTTTTGATGTTCGACAACTTTTTCTGCCTGAAAATCACCATAATGGTATAGGCAAAAATCGCAATCAGCAAACCTGTCAAAATGATGGTTGGAATGATGGTTAGCCCGGTTTGCTGGAATAAATACCGTTTTCGTTGAGGAAAATAAATATTCAGATAATTAGGTTTTGCTCCGCTATAATCACGCTGAAACAGAAGCTGAGAATATTTATCACCTTTCTTCGGATTATAATTCTTATCTCCCAAAATGATAGTTTCACTCCCTAAAGTTGCATTAGTTATCGCATATTTATAATCCAAACCGATATCAAACTGTGCCATGGCATTTGCCAATAACATTTCGAGTCGTGTGGAGTCTATACGTTCCTTCAACGGCCTGTCTTCAAGGAATAAAATCTTGTAATTGGTCCAGTCTGAATTTCTTAACCACTCTCTCCTGCGTTGTTCCTGTTCCAGACTTTTCTTCATAAATTCTTGAATCCCCGCTATAGAAACAGCTTGCGTTGTATCTTTTATATTGAGTTGATATTCCTGTTCAAATTTCCGGATCACACCTTGCTCAGTATAACTCAAACTAAAATTTAAAGTTCCCCGAGCCTGGCTATTATAAGGAAAAACATTACCAAGTCCATCTGATTTATCATTTGCTCCTGGAATAATCCCCCTCTCGGCATATTCCCTGGCCAAACGTTGTTCATCCAAATCGAGTTGTATCGAGACCAGATTTAATGCATTCAACACCAACTGATTAAATTGCTCTTCTCTGATATCCGAAGCCGACTTGATCATGGAAGTTTGTACCAGGATCAGTCCCGACAGTACAATCGCCATCAAAACAATCAGTGTTATCAACATCTTTCGGCTCATGGATCAAAGATAATTTGAAAGAAATCGCTTGGTTATGAAGCTTAACATTATTTAACAAGAAGACTATAAATGTAAAGTTTATTAACCAGCAGGTAGACAAAACTTAGCAAAGGCTTACATTTTCCGGAGAACTTCGTCGATCACCCGCGGGAAATGTGCGTATTCGAGTTCATGGACTTTGGCAGCCACCTGTTCGGGAGTATCATCTGGCAGCACATTACACCGGGCCTGAAAGATCAATTTCCCCTCGTCGTAATTTTCATTTACATAATGAATCGAAATACCGGACTCCTTTTCACGGTTTTCCACTACTGCTTTGTGAACATTCATTCCGTACATTCCTTTTCCGCCGTATTTAGGCAACAAAGCCGGGTGTATATTAACAATAGTAAAATTGCGAACCAGGTAATCGGGGATCAACCAGAGGAAACCTGCAAGCACAATCAGGTCCACTTTACGTTGATTTAACGTTGAGATAATGCCGGTGTTTTGATAGAATTGATCACGGTTAAAAACAAAGCTTTCGATGCCAAATTTACGGGCACGTTCCAGTGCATAAGCATCGGGCTTGTTTGCCCATAGCGAATCGACAACAACGCTTTTATTATCAGCAAAGTATTCAAAAATATTTTGTGCATTTGTTCCCGATCCTGAAGCAAAAATGGCTATTCTTTTTTCAGTCATTTTATATGGTCTTAAAAGTTTTGGAACATTTAAACAATGTATTCAAATTTAGGTTTTTAGATTATTGAATACCTGCCATGTTAACATCTTTTTTCAAGTTTTTCTTGGAAATATAAAGCGTAAATGTATTACTTTGCAGCGAATTATTTAAAACAAAAATTAGTATTAATTAAAATTAGAATTATTATGTCTGACGTTGCAGCAAAAGTAAAAGCAATCATCGTTGACAAACTAGGTGTTGACGAAAGTGAAGTAACTCCGGAAGCATCATTCACCAACGATTTAGGTGCTGACTCACTCGACACCGTAGAATTAATCATGGAATTCGAGAAAGAATTCGATCTTGCTATTCCTGACGACGAGGCTGAAAAAATTTCCACAGTAGGTGAAGCAATTGCTCACATCGAATCAGCAGTTAAGTAATTTTCTCATATTTTTCATTTTATGGAATTAAAACGGGTTGTAATAACCGGTGTCGGTACTGTTAATCCATTGGGGAACTCGGTACAAGAGTACTGGGAGAATTTAAAGGACGGGGTGAGTGGGGCAGGTCCTATCACTCACTTCGATGCCTCAAATTTCCCAACCAGATTTGCGTGTGAAATAAAAAATTTCGATCCGCTTTTGTATATCGAAAAAAAGGAGGTTCGGAAACACGACAAATACACCCAGTATGCCTTTGCGAGTTCGGCCCAGGCAATCGAAGACAGTCAACTTGATCTGGAAACTGTTGATGGTGACCGCGTTGGCGTAATTTGGGGCGCCGGAATAGGTGGCCTTGAAACATTCTTTCAGGAAGTTAGAGACTTCAGTCCAGACCGGCCGCGTTTTTCGCCGTTTTTTATTCCAAAAATGATCGCCAATATCGCAGGAGGCTTAATTTCAATAAAATACGGATTCAGAGGGCCTAATTACACTACCGTTAGTGCCTGTGCTTCGGCTTCTCATGCCTTGATCGATGCTTTCAACATGATTCGCATGGGGAAAGCAGACCTTATGATTTCGGGAGGTTCGGAAGCAGGAGTAAATGAAGCTGGAGTTGCCGGATTTAGCTCAATGCGGGCCTTATCGGCCCGTAACGACGACCCGAAAACAGGATCCCGCCCATTTGACAAAGACCGCGACGGATTTGTAATTGCTGAAGGTTCGGCAGCATTTGTATTGGAAGAATACGAACACGCGATAAAAAGAGGGGCTAAAATTTATGCCGAGTTTGCTGGTGGTGGTATGTCAAGCGATGCCTTTCATATGACCGCACCTGATCCGGATGGAAGAGGAGCCAGCCTGGTAATGAAGTGGGCATTGGAAGATGCCGGCCTCCAGGTCGGAGATGTTGATTATATCAACGTTCACGGCACATCTACCCCTCTTGGCGATATTGCAGAACCAAAAGCTATTCTTAAAACTTTTGGCGAGCATGCTTACAAACTAAGTATCAGTTCAACCAAATCGATGACCGGTCACCTTTTGGGTGCAGCCGGTGCCGTTGAAGGACTTGCTTGTTTGCTGGCAATGCAAAATAGCATAGTACCTCCAACCATCAACCACTTTACCGATGACCCGGAAATCGACAGCCGCCTTGATTTCACATTCAACAAGGCTAAGCAACGGGTAATCAATATTGCCATCAGCAATACTTTTGGTTTTGGTGGGCACAATGCTACTTTGGTTTTCAAAAAATTGTAGAAAACTGTGGTAAGAAAAATAGTACAACGAGTAAAACTCTTTTCGTCTGATCGGAAAGAGTTTTATTTATTTTTAAAGGATCTGCTCGGGTTTTATCCGCGTAACCTTAAACTTTACGATCTTGCCTTTATTCACAAATCGGCTTCCACTGTCGATTCGCAGGGCAACCTGGTGAATAACGAACGTCTGGAATATCTTGGCGACGCTATTCTGGGTGCGATTATTGCCGATTTTTTATACAATCGGTTTCCGCAGGAAGACGAAGGTTTTTTAACCAAAACCCGATCGAAACTTGTAAACCGGGCATTCCTGACCAATCTTACCCACGAAATGGGCTTACATGTTTTTATTGACTCGAACACCACAAAAAAAGTCGACAAAAGCCATATTTACGGTGATGCGCTTGAAGCTTTGATTGGCGCCATTTATCTCGACCGTGATTACCGGGCGGCTAAATATTTTGTTACAAAACGTATCCTTTCGCGCTTTGTTAATCTGAACGAAATTGAGCAGGAAGATTCCAACTTTAAAAGTCAACTGATTGAGTGGAGTCAAAAAAACAAACACGAGATAGAATTTGAAACTACCGAAGAAATCGAAGAAGCACTTAAACAGCCCAAATTTAACGCTGTAATTAAAATCGATAATAAAGAAGTTGGACGTGGTAGTGGCACCTCGAAAAAAGAAGCACACCAGAATGCAGCTAAAGAAACCCTCGAAAAACTTAAGGTGACCGAGTAAAAAGAGCTCCTTATTCTCAACATTCTTTATACTTTTACTCTCTCGAAAATTAACATGAACAACATTCTGATCATAGCGCTGGGTTTTCTGGCCCAGATACTTTTCTTTCTGCGCACCATTGCACAGTGGTTCAAATCGGAAAAAGAAGGAGAGGTCATCTCCCCCATTATTTTCTGGCAAATCAGCCTGGTTGCTTCCATACTTATGCTTACCTACGGAATTTTGCGTAACGACTTTGCCATCGTTGTAGGCCAGTTCCTGGTATATACCATTTACATCCGTAATCTACAGTTGAAGAATGCCTGGAGGAAAATGCACCTGCTCTCCCGAATCCTGGCGGTAATTGTTCCGATCGCTTTTCTGTTTTGGTTGATCTATTCAGGAAATTATTCTTCGATTTTGCAAAACAAAGAAGTCAGCCGATTTTGGATGATCTGGGGAACACTGGCTCAACTTATTTTTATTTCGCGTTTCTTCTACCAATGGATCTATTCGGAAAAAGAAAAAGAATCGTTGCTGCCAGTTGGATTCTGGGTGATAAGTACGCTGGGTTCGTTAATGATTTTCACATATTCGATAGCCCGCCTCGATCCGGTTCTGTTTGCCGCCCACAGTTTTGGCATTTTTGTTTATCTCCGAAATATTTTATTGCATTTTGGGAAAGGAGGCCTGTTTGCGAAGTTTAGCAACAAACCCGGCATGAATAAGTTGATCAGCAAAGTGTCGGATAAAATAAAATAACTCTGCTTTCAATCTTGTTCAAAATTACGATTCGATTAAACAATCTTTCTGTTTTTTAGTATTTTTAGGCTGAATTCAATATAGATGGAAGAAAGTAAAAAGTATAATTTACGGGCCGGCTGGTTTTCTATTATTGGAAATATCACACTTTCTGCATTAAAATATTGGGCAGGCATTACAACCGGGTCTTTGGCACTTGTTGCCGATGCCTGGCATTCAATTTCGGACGTAGTAACGTCCGCCATTGTTTTAATTGGAGGGAAAATTTCGAGAAAACCAGCTGACGATGATCATCCATTCGGACACGGACGGGCCGAACACATTGCCTCGATGATTATTGGGGTAGTACTGGCTATTGTTGCGTTCGATTTTATTATTGGCGGAATCGAAAAATTTGGCACTCGGGAGCATACATACTACAGCACTTTTGCCTGGATTGCAATTATTATTTCGATTGTTGTAAACGAAATTATGACACAGTATTCGTTTTGGGCAGGTAAAAAAATAAAATCGAATATGCTTATTGCCGATGGCTGGCACCACAGAACAGATGCTCTTTCCTCCGTAATTGTACTAATCGGGATTGCACTGGGAAGCTCTTTTTGGTGGACCGATGCCGTTTTAAGTATAATTGTAGCCCTAATGATTGGGTACGCCTGCTACGAAATTCTTTCCAAAGAAATGACCGCTCTTTTAGGCGAAAGCCCATCTAACGATTTGTTATCGTCCATTCGGGAAACCACCCAGCAAGGTTTTGATTTTCCGTTACACCTGCACCACATCCACATTCACAATTACGGGAAGCATACCGAAATGAGTTGCCACATCAAACTCCCTGCAAAAATGTCGATCGAAGATGCGCACGAAATATGTACACGCCTCGAAAAAGTAATCGAAAGCGAGTTTGGTTTTTTTACCACCGTTCATCCCGAACCACTCAAATGGGAGGAATAGCTTCTCAATCATCTATTCAATATTCTTAATTCCAGTTTGTTATCCAGGCAGATTTCGCAAAACGAGATCAGAAATTTTATCTTCCCAAAAGCAAGTTACCTCATCAATTAGATTAATTTTTTTCTTTAAATTTGTAATCTATTTAAAATTTTTAAAAACCAATACTTATCTAAAAATGAAAATCAAACAATACTGGTATTCTTTGGCAGCGTTATTTTTAATGCTAAGCGCCTGTACCGAATCGGTAAAAACCGATCTAAGCCAAACGGCTTTTATCCCAAAACCCGTGAGCGTTACAGCCAGCGGAAGTGCCTTCGAATTAAATGGGGCTACGGTTGTATATGTCCAGGAAGGAGTGGATGGACTACTGTCATCAGCAGAATTTCTGTCGAATAAAATAAATAATTTTACAGGGAGTGCAGTAACCACCGAAACCGTTAGCGCCGCACCTGCAAAAGGAATCTATATTTCTGTAGCAAGCGGAATGCCCGCGCAAGCGTACGAGTTGAACATCGACAAAAAATTGGTAAAGATCACCGGTGCCGATGCAGCAGGTTGTTTCTTTGGCATTCAGACTTTACTTCAAACCTTACCTGTAAAAAGCAATACCGGAGAACCTCTTGTAATTCCAACCGGTACGATTACCGACCATCCTGATTTTGGCTACCGCGGTGCCATGCTCGATGTTGCCCGTCACTTTTTCAGTGTAGAAGAAGTAAAACAATTCATTGATTTTCTGGCCTTGTATAAAATGAATGTGCTGCACTTGCACCTGTCTGACGACCAGGGGTGGAGGATTGAAATAAAATCGTGGCCTAAGCTTGCCGAAATTGGTGGAAGTCTTGAAGTTGGTGGTGGTACAGGCGGATTTTATACACAGGAACAATATTCCGGCCTTGTACAATATGCTGCTGATCGTCAGATCATGATTGTTCCCGAAATTGATATGCCTGGACATACCAATGCTGCCTTGGCTTCATACGCCGAACTCAACTGCAACGGTAAAGCCACCGAACTTTATACCGGGACCAGGGTTGGGTTCAGTACGCTTTGTACCGATAAAGAAGTGACTTACCAGTTTATCGATGATGTTGTTCGTGAATTGGCTGCTTTGACACCTGGCCCGTACATCCATATTGGCGGCGATGAATCGCACTCCACTCCACTCGAAGACTATATCCCTTTTGTAAATCGTGTTCAGGAAATAGTTGTAAAATACGGTAAAAAAGTAATTGGCTGGGACGAAATTGCCAACGCCACTCCGGTTGAAGGGGCCACTGTTCAGTTTTGGGCCGATGTTGAAAATACAACCATGGGAGTTGAAAAAGGCGCCCAGGTGCTGATGTCGCCGGCTGCGCGTGCATACCTTGATATGCAATATGACTCTACCACGCACCTTGGACTACACTGGGCCGGATATATCGAAGTAGATAACGGTTACAACTGGGATCCGGCTTCGCTTGTCCCAGGTATTGGCAAAGACAAAATTTTAGGGGTAGAAGCTCCGCTTTGGTCAGAAACCGTTACCAATATCGACGAAGTGGAATACATGGTTTTCCCACGTTTACCCGGCTATGCCGAAATTGGCTGGACTGCACCCGATCAAAGAAACTGGGATGAATATAAAGCTCGCCTGGGCAAACATGGTAACCGTTTCGAAGATCTCGGCATCGACTATTACAAGTCGGCGCTGGTGCCATGGGAATAAAAGATCATTAACGGTCAGATAAGAATCCTACCTGTATTTTCCTTTCATCAAGGCAAGGAATGCAGGTGGGATTTTTGTTTCAAAGCGTAGCTTTTTAGTCGAAACAGGGTGCACAAACTCAAGCTTTTGGGCATGAAGTCCCAATCTCCGAATCGGACCTGAAACAGCTCCGTATTTCTTATCGCCAACAATGCTGTGCCCAATATCCTGCATGTGAACACGTATCTGATTTTTGCGCCCTGTCTCAATATTTACCTCCAGCAAAGAATAATTCGCATTCGAATTGATAAGCGAATATTGTGTAATCGCCTTCTGTCCACTTTTAGGATTTTGCGACGAATGTACCTTAAAAACCTTGTCTTCCGATAAATACGAAACGATGGTTCCAACCTTCTTCTCCACCTGTCCTTCAACAATTGCCACGTACGTTTTCGCGGTATCTGCTTCGTTCCATTTTTCCTGCAACTGATGTTTTACCTCTTCATTTCTGGCAAAAACCATCAGGCCCGACGTTTCGCGGTCGAGCCGGTGAACCACAAATATTTTGTTATCCGGATCGCTTTGTTTTACATAATCGCTCAACATGCTGAAAGCTGTTCGGCGTTTCTCGTTTTTTGTAGCAATCGACAATAAGCCGGCTGATTTATCGATCACAATCAGATCGTTGTCTTCGTAAATAATGGTGAACTCGGTAAATTTTTTTTCTACTTGGCTTCTGCTGGATGAAATCGTCACATTTTGTCCGGGTTTAAGAACATGGTTGAATTGCGAAATCAACTGATCGTCGACCCAAACCTGTTTGTTTCGTAACAAAGATTTGATATTGTTTCGGTTTTTGTGCGGAAGTTTTGCCATGAGAAAGTCCATCAAAATGGAGTTCTCTTCTACCAAAAAAACCTGGTCGGGCTTGGAAGATGGATCAACTATCGGTGATTTTTTGCCTTTTGGTTGCATCGATAAAAACTTTGATGATGGCGTAAAAGTAAGCTATTTATGGTTGCCGAAGACGAACTGAAGCAATTCTTCCGTTGCTGCCTGCAACAAATCCTTGCAACTTTCCGGGCACCGGGCGAAAAGTATAATACCCGTTTCCCGAAAGTGGCGCCCAATTCGTTCCCCCATCAGTGGAATAGTCACAACCAGTTTTGCCAATGGCAACAGCCAGGTTCTCATTTCTTTCGGAAACAAATTGCACACACGAGCGATAACCTCCGGGCATTTTTTCAGAAGAAATCCAGTTCTTTCCTCCATCCACAGTATAAGCTGCCACATTTGTATTTATTTCAGGCTGATCATAAATTCCACCAACAATTATTCCTTCGAGGTGGTTTTTAAATGCGATCGAAAAAATACCTGATGAAGCCTGGCCACGAATCATCGGCGTTTTGGCAACTTCCCAGCTTTTCCCAAAATCTTCCGAAAAAAATACGCGTGCAGCCATTCCTCCACTGGCTATCCAGGCTTTGCCTGAAGGTAAAAATTCGATACAGGTATTTGATGCTGCAAAATTGGCTTCCCCGTCTTCAACTGGCGGCAGATCTTCCACTCGTTCCCAGTTTCTCCCGCCGTCATTGGTACGAATCACAAAGAATTTCCCTTCCACAGGATCGCTTACAGCCAGCCCATTAAAATCATCGGCAAATTTTAGCGAATTAAAAAACAAAACTTGCGTTGTATCCCGATAAACCATTTCCCAGGTTTGGCCGCTGTTTTCAGTTTTATAGCCAAAATCAGGTCCGGCAACTCCAAAAACCATCGCCCGTTTTTCGTCCCATGCATGAATACTTCTGAAATCATTTTCTTCAGCTCCGGGCACCTTGCAATTTTTCCAGGTTT
>WOYV01000126.1 GCA_011620585.1 Draconibacterium sp. | reverse complement strand
ATTTCTTTCTGGTCGGCCATAAAAGCGGTTGGGCTCGAAATCCGGAAGGTTTTATTGAGCCGGATGTTAGTGTACATTTTATTGCGTTCGAACCGACCTGAGCAAATTTTTACAAAGGCAATCCGGCTGCGGTGGTTTGGGTCGATATTCGCGTGAATCTTAAAAATGAAACCACTGAAATCGTTTTCATCAGGACGAACTTCGCGTTCTTCGGCTTTACTTGGCTGGGGAGACGGTGCAATCTTTAAAAAGGCATCAAGCAGTTCCTGTACCCCGAAATTGTAAAGTGCGCTGCCAAAGAAAACCGGTGCCAGGTCGCCGGCAAGGTATTCGCCGTTGTTAAATTCGGGATAAATGCCTTCTACCAACTCCAGTTCTTCGCGAAGTACCCGGGCATCGGGGCCAATGTATTCTTCGAGTTGGGGATCTGAAAGATCTTCGAATTTGATCCGTTCTTCAATTCCTTGTATATCGGGTTTAAACAGCTTCAGACTGCGGTTAAAAATATTGTAAACCCCTTTAAAATCAGGGCCGTTGTTGATTGGCCAACTTAAAGGCCGCACTTTTATCTTGAGTTGATCTTCTATTTCATCCATCAGCGAGAAAGGATCCTGCGCGGGGCGGTCCATTTTATTTACAAATACAATTACCGGGGTTTTACGCATCCGGCAAACGTTCATCAGTTTCTCGGTTTGTGGTTCCACACCTTTGGCTGCATCGATTACAATAATTACACTGTCGACCGCGGTAAGTGTGCGAAACGTGTCTTCCTGGAAGTCCTGGTGACCGGGAGTATCAAGTATGTTCACCTTGTAACCATCGTATTCGAAACCCATAACCGAGGTAGCTACCGAAATACCACGCTGGCGTTCGATTTCCATAAAGTCGGAGGTGGCTCCTTTTTTGATTTTGTTGTTTTTAACTGCACCGGCCACACGAATCGCGCCACCAAATAATAGTAACTTTTCGGTGAGTGTGGTTTTCCCGGCATCGGGGTGGCTCACTATTCCAAAGGTACGCCGGCGTTTTATTTCTTCCAGAAATGTCATTTACAAGTACTTTAATTTCAGGGCGCAAAATTAGCAAAGATGTTGGAAGTTTTAGGTTCGTGGTTTAAAGTTTAAAGTAAGTAGTCAATTATCAGTTTACCATTGACGTGGAAAGTCGTAGTTTTCAGTCGTGGTTGGCAGCCAAAGGATCCGATCTTTTCGAAGAGATCGGATCCTTTAAGAACCGTTCTTTCAACTTGTAAGTTTTTGAAATTTTCATATTTCCTTCGTTACTACTAATCTTTTTTGCTAGAATACTGTTCCTGTGTTATTTGCGGAGCAGGTAAATATTACTCACCCTGATTGAAACTACGTTCCAATCGTCCCTCTCTTCGCGAAGAGAGGGAATGAGGGAGAGTCTGGTGAATTAAATAGCAGTTGTGGCATCATTTCAGAAAAACATATTTTGAAGAAACAAAATCAATTGTGATTCACCCTCTTTTCAAAGAAATCGTTACTTTTAAAAGCGATAAATAAAAGCTGAAATATTAAGCACCTCATTCAAATGAAAATTTATTGCTCCCCAAAAGCCGTTTCCCGTCTTTCTTTACTTATTCTGTTTTCAGTAATAAATATAATGCACGTAACTGCCCAGGATGCTGATTTTACCGAACACCCTGTTTTTGACCCTTATTCTGTTGTTGATGAAACAAAAAAAGCTTATGGTGTAGCTGATTTTAATAATATGACTGCTCAGGAAAAAGAAGATTTTTATGATGCAAGGATTAAGGCAAATATAACAGAAATCAATAATGGATTAAATGTTAGTTGTCAAAACTATTCAAAAAAAATGCAACTAACATTTACTGGATTAGAAAATTTTACTCAGTTTGTTGGAACAGATGATAATAATGATGGAACAAAAGAAGGATATGATTATTATAATCCTCTTGTTGAATTACAAAAAGAAAATATACCTTTGTATCTTATTGTGGATGAGAATATCTATGGGGAAGCACATATGATTGTTGGTGCATTTATTGGTTCCAAAGATAAAAATATTAAAGATAATGCTACTGATTGGAATCAATGGAAATTTTGGGATTTTAGAGATGGAAAAAGTGTCATTCCAGGGGATGAATATATGTCAAAAGATGGTCCTTGTGATATGAGTCAGTTGATATATTATAAACCTGATAATAATTTTACTCCTCAGCAAATTTTAAATTTTGATTTAAATAATGGAATCGCTGCATTAGCAAAAGATTTTGGAGATCCTTGGGATCCTCAAGGATACCATCCATTATTGATTAAAAATAATCCACACCAATCTTATATAAAATTAAATGCTATTGATGATAAAGTTTTTACTAAGGAAGAAGATATTTATTTTGAAGAACCACAGGTGGAATCAAATGTTAGTCAGTATTCTCCGACTTTGGAAAGAATTCTTTCTGATACTGTTGTTTATGATTCTAAGCATTATTCATTTAAGGTGACTGATATTGGAAAATTGAAAATGGGTCGTTGGAATGGAAATCCTAACAGTCCTACATTTTTGGAAAACTTGGTGGATAGTTCATCATATATTGTTGATGTTGATTTGGGTACAGGTATTGAAGAACTTCGAGAAGAAAATAAGGGAATTGATCTTGATATTATGGGTAATCCTGTTACTTCAAATACTAAGTTTAGAGTTACTTCTGATAAATATTTGGAAAATGGACAAATTTATATTTTTGATATTACTGGTAAGGCAATTGATATTATTGATGTAAATAATCTTTTACCTAACCAGGAAAAAGAAATTCCTTATTCTGGCTTCGAAAGTTTGGTTCGTGGAACTTACCTGGTTTGTTTTAGCGCCAACAATACTATTGCAACGCAACTTATCAGCAAATAGAAGATTAGCAGCAGAATCCGGAAGTTCAGGGTTCAGAGCCCGCCTGACCGAGTCATTCGGGCAGGTTTAGAGTTCAGGGTTCAGAGTTTAAAAGTCAAGTCAGTTACCAATAATTCAAGCATTTCAGCATTTCAGCATTTAAGCATTTCTTCCTTCAGTCCTTACCGGTGTTGAAACGCCTTAACCCGGGCAACCATAAATGTAATTCC
>WOYV01000054.1:13579-15024 GCA_011620585.1 Draconibacterium sp. | reverse complement strand
TGTATTTCATCGTCGTGGTTGGTGTTGATCAGTGTATCGTTCAGTAATTCAGCTTTAAACAAACTATCTGGTATATAAACGATGGGTTCGTAATACACGTACAGTAACAGCGAAATAATACTGTCGCAGCCAAACTGATTGCTGAGTGTATCGGAATAAAGTCCGCCACTGGTATAATCGGTTCCACGGAAAGAATAGGTGTTTCCGTAAGTAACGGTGTCACGAAATACGATTCGGTCGGTCGGGTGCACCGTCAGGTTCAGCATATAAATACTGTCGCAACCGTATTGATTGGTAAAGGTGTCGGAGTAGTTTCCCTGAACATCGTAATAATTTCCCTGGAACAGGTATTCTTCTCCTTCGCAAATTTCTGCTTCGCTAATGGATTTTTGAACCGGATTTACCGTCAATTGCAGGTTAACTACGCTGTCGCAACCATGTTGGTTAGTCAAAATATTGGAATAGAAACCTGTTTGAGAATAAACAGAATCGCCGATTTGAACAGATTCTCCTTCACATATAACTTTCTGAATTTGAATAGAATCCGACTGGTTAACCTGCAAGTCGAGAATTACAAGGCTGTCGCAGCCAAGCTGGTTGAGAAGCGT
This sequence comes from Draconibacterium sp., assembly GCA_011620585.1. Taxonomy (GTDB): domain Bacteria; phylum Bacteroidota; class Bacteroidia; order Bacteroidales; family Prolixibacteraceae; genus Draconibacterium. Next base: position 14,416 of record WOYV01000054.1, on the reverse strand, counting down.
GTCGGTGTATGTGCCGGTTTGCCTGTAAACCGAATTTCCGATCACCGCTGAGTCGTTTTCACAAATCGATTGACTTAATATCGTTGAAGTTGGAATAACCGTAAGGTTCAGAATAATAATACTATCGCATCCCAAACGGTTGCTTAGCGTGTCGGAATAAACACCAGGCTCAAAATAAACCGAAGTTCCGATGACCACCTGACCGCCTTCGCAAATAACCTCGTTAAGCTCAGTTTCACGGGGTATAACTTTTAAGTTAATGTTGACTACGCTGTCGCAGCCATAACCATTTCGAAGATTTTCGGTGAAGTTGCCGGTTATACTGAGCGCTGTACTGTCGGCTGTTAAATAAAAGTTTCCTTCGCAAAGGGTGGTATCTATTGTAACCGAATCGCGTGGATACACAGTCAGATTGAGCGTTACCACACTGTCGCAGCCAAATTGAGAAGTAAATGTTTGCATGTACACCCCGGTTTCGAAGTAACTTGTATCACCGAGGGAACTTAAATCTCCGGCACAAACGGTATCGTAAACGGTTTCCGAACCGGAAGGATTGATCGTGAGATACAAGACCACAATACTGTCGCATCCCAACTGGTTAATAAAGTTTTCTGTATAAACTCCGGATTCTGAATAGCTGGTTTCTCCCAGAAGATAACTTTCTCCCTCACACAGATTTTCGTTAAGCTCAATACTATCGGAGCAGGGTGTCATTATCACATATTCATTTACTATTGAATCGTGAGCAGAAATGCTGTCGGTTACAGTGAGGTAGCCCGCCAATATTGCTGTATATCCAATTGAATCACTAGTCATTACAGTAAATTGTGCCAGTCC
>WOYV01000054.1:8968-13479 GCA_011620585.1 Draconibacterium sp. | reverse complement strand
AAATCCAAACTATCCAAGTTATTGACGGAGAATGCATAGTTGCCAATTGTTTCAACCTGATTCCCGGTTAATTGCAATTTAAAAATTTCATTGTAGTAAAAGGCGTAATCGCCAACGTTTTTTATGCCAGACGGTAATTGCAGGGAAGTAATTCCCTTTGAATAGAAAATACCTGAACCAGAGTATGCAGAAGCTGCAATTCCGGTTATTTCTTGTACATCAAGGGTGTCAGGAATTATAATGTCTTTGACTTCGAAAGAGTAAGAACAGGTAATGATTTCACCGTCAACAACTTCCACGTCATCGTCAGTTAAAGTATAAGGAACGGGTACTTTGTAATATGTGTACAGATTGCTAACGGTTTCACCTCCTGTATATGAATTCCAATTGGCATCGCGCCAACCAAGCTCTGCATAAGAGGTGTTTACAGGCAATACAAACGATGTAAGTACATTGTCGTTAAAAACATTAGCGTCGATAAATACAAGAGATGGACAACCTGATAAATCAACACTTGTCAAATTATTATTTCTGAAAGCATAAAAACCAATAGAAACAAGTGAGTTGCAGCCGGATAAGTTGATACTGTTGATCGAGTTGTAATAAAATGCATAGCTGTCAATTGATATTAAATTCGTACATCCCGATAAATCCAGGCTTTTAATTGAATTACCGGCAAATGAATTATTCCCAATGTGTTTTAAATTGGTATAATTTGATAAGCTTAGTTTGGTAATGCTGTTCATATAGAAACAATCATCACCAATTTCTTCGAGCATTTCAGGGAGTTTAACCGAAGTAATACCTTTGTTACTAAAGGTAGTACTTCCTGTAATCCCTATTACAGCCTGTCCGTCAAGTGTGTCGGGAATAATAATATCTTTTGTGGCAAAATTGTATGAGCAACTCATTATTACGCCGTCAGTAACTACTACATCATCATCGGTTAAGGTATACGGTACAGGTACCCTGTAATAAATAGTTAAGTTGCTTATTGTTTGGCCACCTGTATAAATTGTTCCATTCACATCTACCCATCCCAATGCTTCGTATGTTGAGTTAACAGGTAAGGTAAAACTGCTTAAGCCATTTGTTTTTAAAGCATATGCGCCAATGTAAATTAACGAAGTACACGCTGATAAATCGACATTGGTTAAGGTACTGTTAGTCGTAAAGGCGTTCTCTCCAATACGGGTTAGTTTGCTGCAGTTACTTAAATCGAGAGCGGATAGAGAATTAGTATGAAAAGCAAAATTGCCGATAATTTCCATATCATCGGGAAATTTAACCGTACGGATTCCTTTGTTGTAAAATACCCCTGCCGTGTAGGAACCGGCATTAACAATTCCAAGAACCTTTTGTCCGTCGAGCGTGTCGGGGATTACAATGTCTTTTTGTGCAAAACTGTATGAACAAGAGGTGATCAGGCCATTGCCCATCGTTACATCATCATCTGTCAAGGTGTAGGGGATAGGAACTTCGTAATAGGTGTCAAGGTTCGATACTACACCGCCGCCCTCATAGGTATTTCCGCTACCGTCGCGCCAACCGTAAATTTCAAATCCTTTAGCAACAGGTAAGGCAAATTGAGGTATGGAATTAGTGTAGAATGCCCTGCTCTCGATCTTAATGAGGCTGGTGCAATCTGTAAAATCGAGGCTGGTGAGTGCATTTTCGCGGAAAGCCATTTCTCCAATTGTTGTCAACGACGAACAACTGTCGAGTGTTAATGTGGCAATCTGGTTCGAATAAAATGCCATATAGCCAATTGTTTCAATTTCGGGGCAGACCGAAAGATCAAGACTTTTCAGGTTACTGTTGTAAAAGGCGTATTTGCCAATTTTTTTTAGGGTTGAAGGCAATTTTACCGAGTATACATTCTTTTGGTAGAATGCACCAAGCGAGGTTCCGGCAGCATCAAAAATTCCGATAATTTCCTGGCCATCCAGGGTGTCCGGGATTATAATATCATTTTGTGCAAAACCGTACGAACAACTTACAATTTCACCATTGGTAACCACTACATCGTCGTCGGTAAGGGTGTATGGAATAGCGGCCTTGTACCAGGTTGTCAGGTTCGAAACACTGGCCCCGCTGGCATAGGAATTATTGCTTGCATCGCGCCAGCCATATTCTTCGAAACCAGCTACCGAAGGCAAATTGAAACTTGAAAAGCCACAATTGTAAAAAGCGTTAGTATTAATTAGGGTCAGCCTCGGGCATACCGAAAGGTCGATACTCTTTAGACCTGAGTTTGATGAAAAGCTGTAACTCCCAATGTTTTCAAGCGAATCGCATCCGTTAAAACTTACATAACCAAAGCCTGAATTGGAATAAAAAGCATAGATGCCAATAGTTTTAAGCGAAGTGCAGCCTTCAAAAAACAGACTGTCGATTGAACATCGGTAAAAAGCATAACTTTCTATTGACGCTAAAGAAGAACAATTGCTAAGATCCAGGTTGGTAAGTTTTGTGGCATCGCAAAGGGCAAAACTTCCAATTGCATTCAGTTTTGAACAATCTTCCAGGTTTAAGTCGTACAGCGCTATGTTGTCATCCAGCGTGTAATTTCCAATTCTTTCGAGAGTTGATGGTAATTTTATGGTTTTGATCCCCTTGTTATAAAAAATACCCGCAACGTCTGAAGCTGCGTTTAGCGTTGCAATAACAGCCTGCCCATCAAGGGTGTCGGGAATTATGATATCTTTTTTTGCAAAATTATACGAACAACTCGTGATTACGCCGTTTGTAAGCACTACATCATCGTCGGTAAGTATATACGGAATTGGGATTTCATAAAAAGTATTTAAAACGGTAACGGAGGAACCTGATGAATAACCCAGGTTATTTCCATCGCGCCAACCCAACGAGGAATAGACAGTATGAAAAGGGAGGTCGAAACTGGTAAGTGCAGTATTTCCCTGAAATGCGCCGGTCCCAATTAAGGTAAGTGCAGTACAATTGCTTAAGTCAATGCTGGTTAGTGCATTGGTATAAAACGCATTTACTCCTATCGTTTCCAAAAGTGGACAAGAAAGATTAACAGATGTAAGAGTGTTTGAACGGAAAGCATAATTACCGATAGTTTGAAGTGAATCACAGACCGAAAGATCGACTGTTGTAAGTGCATTTCCGTAGAATGCATCTGAGCCAATGGTTTTTAAATGAATAAGGGTTGAAAAGTTCAAGTTGCTGATGTTGTTGTCGTAAAAAGCTCCGCTGCCGATGCTTAGCAAATTGGGGCATACCGATAAATCAACATCTGTTAAACGGCAGCGATAAAAGGCATATCCTCCAATGGTTTGCAGCGAATCGCAGCCCGAAAGTATTAACTCGCCCAACGAGGAATTGTCTTCGAAGGCGTTATTGCCTATCGTTTTTAAACTGATGCATGATGACAGATCGAGGTGACGAATGTAGGCTGAAATAAAGGCTCTGGATCCTATCGTTTCCAGTTTTGAGCAGTTTTCGAAATTTACACTATCAATTTTGTTCGTATCAAAAGCATTGCTTCCAATAGTTTTAAGCTCGTGGCATTCCGAAAAATCAATTAATTTGAGGTTGTTCCCACGAAAAGCATAACTGCCAATCTTTTGAATAGTGGTTGGAAATTGAATCGTAAACAAACCCTTACTTACAAATATGCCGGTAGAATAGGCGCCATCAGCAATTCCGGTAACTACTTGTCCATCCAACGTATCGGGAACAATAATGTCTTTACTGGTAAAATTATACGAACAACTAACAATTTCGCCGTTGGTTACCACCACATCGTCATCGGTAAGTGTGTAGGGGAAAGGTACTTTATAGTAGGTTGTAAAATTGGTAGCAGTCTGACCTCCGGTATAAACAGCGCCGTTTCCGTCTCTCCAGCCATAACTTTCGTAGGCAGTTACCACAGGTAATGTTATCCCGCTTAAGGATGAATTATTGTCAAAACATTGTGATCCAATCGAAATCAATGAGTTACAGCCCGAAATATCTAAACTGCTTATGGAATTGAAAAAGAAGGCATAATCTCCCAGGGAGTTTAGTGAGGAGCAATCGGACAGATTTAAGTTACTTATAGAATTTCGAATAAAAGCAGCTAATCCAATTGAATTAAGAGACGAGCAATTGCTAAAATTGATAGTGGCAACTGAATTATCCATAAAAGTGAAAGCGCCGATTGTAGTAAGCTGCGTGCAGTCCGAAAAATCAAGCGAGGTTATACTATTTCCGTCAAAGGCATAATTTCCAATAGTAACCAGAGAAGAACATCCCGATAAATCAAGGCTTACTAAAGAGGTATTGTCCTGAAACGCGTAGGCGCCGATGGTAAGCAACGAAGCACACGCGGAAAAGTCAAGACTATCTATTTTGTTATAATAGAAGGCATAATTTCCAATGTATTTAATACTATCAGGAAAGTGAACCGATGTAATATTTTTTGACATGAAAATTCCGGTTGACGAGGTTCCATCAGCAATTTTGATAACTAATTGTCCATCCAGCGTATCAGGGATAATAAT
>WOYV01000054.1:0-8868 GCA_011620585.1 Draconibacterium sp. | reverse complement strand
CTGTTACCAATGCTCAAAAGTGAAGTTAAGGGCGAAAAATCCAAACTTGTGATTGCGTTATCATAAAATGCTTGATCCCCAATGTTTTGTAAGGAAGTACAGCCGGTAAAGTCAATTGATATTAAGTCGCACTGTTGAAAAGCGCCGGGCTCGATCGACGTCAGTGATGAACAACCACTTAAATTAAGCGCTGTAGTTGTGTTGGTTACAAAGGCATACGATCCTATTCGGGTTAGATTTGTGAGATTACTTAAATCAATGGTAGAAATAGCATTAGACCGAAAACTATTATTCCCAATAAATTGAATCGACTGTGGGAATGAGATACTTGTGATCCCCTTGTTGTAAAATGCACCTGTATTAGAGGCACTTGCATCGGCAATTCCAATAACGGTCTGTCCCTGTAAGGTTTCCGGGATAATGATTTCTTTTGAAGAGAAATCATAAATACATGCTGATATCACGCCGCCTGAAATTACTACATCGTCGTCTTGCAATGTGTATTGCGCCCGGGCATTTTGAAAGGAAAAGCTAAAGAGCACGAAAAGAAAAATACCCCATGTGTTGAAGTTAGTAAAACGGTACATAGTCGTTAATTTATTGGTTTTTAGCTAAAACGGATCGTATGATTATACAAATTCAAAAATGAGAGCAGACAACAACATAACCCTTATTTTTATCTGCCGGAATAAGAAAATATATGACCCTGTAACAAATTTACGGTGAGATGGAATCAGGGGAAATACCTACTTGTAGGTATTCTTTAAAAATAAATAGAGCTAAACTTGATCGAGGTTTTTCAATGCATAATTAACCAGTCCTGCATTGGTTTTGATGTTGAGTTTTTTGTGAATGTTCTTGCGATGGGTGTCGATAGTGAATTTACTGAGCCTGAGTTCTTGTGCAATTTCCAGGGTGGTTCTTCCTTTTACTACCAGTTGCAGGATTTCAATCTCGCGGCGTGTGAGTTCGATATTCCGGTCTGATCCATCAATTTTGTCAAGTTCTGAAAGATCGACTGGCAGTTTTCCTGAGAAATACGTTTTTCCGCTTACCACTGTGTGGATTGCACGGACCAGTTCTTCCTTTTTTATTTCTTTGGTGATATAACCGCGGGCGCCGGCGTCGAGCATTTCATATACATCTGCGCTTTGATCGAACATAGTGAGCGCCAGCACCGGAATTTCGGGGTAATTTTTAACAATCACCCTTGTGGCTGCCACTCCATCCATCACCGGCATTCTGATATCAGTCAGTATCACATCGGGTTTAACTCCGTTTTCCAGTATCTTGATCATTTCTAAGCCATTAGCTGCTTCTGCTATAATCGAAATGTCGAGTTCGTGATTCAGGATTGATCGGATCCCGTCGATGAATAAGTGATGATCGTCGGCGATGAGTACTTTTATTTTCATAAAGGAATGGTGATGATGATGGTGGTTCCGTAACCCGGACTGGAATCGACAACCAGGTTGCCGTTCAGATTTTCAATACGATGTTCGATGTTGGTTAGGCCGAATCCAAAGTTAGGCGTTTTGGTGTCGAACCCTTTTCCATTGTCTTCTACCATCAGGTTCAGTTCATTGTTGTCTTCTGAAAATTGAATAGTAACTTCGGATGCCTGTGCATGTTTAATAATGTTGGCAAGCAGTTCCTGAAGTATGCGGAATACCTGGATTTCGATATTGTTTTTTACCCGTTGTTTGACGTTGATGTTGATCACTTCTACTTTTAACCCGTGCGTACCGGAAACTTGTTCGGCGATCACTTTCATCGATGGAATAAGCCCGCTGGAAATCAAGGCGCCACTTTGGTTGCTATGTGCAATTTTTCGCACTTCCTGGTAGGTTTCTTCAGTGATTTGGCTCAGTTTTTCAAAATGCGTGTCTTGTTCTTCTTTTGTTTTCTGCTGAACATCCTCGATCAGCAATTTGAGGGTGGCAATCCTGCTTCCAAGGTTGTCGTGCAGATCATTGGCCATTCGCTGGCGTTCCTTCTCCTGTGCTTCCACAATAGCGTCAATTCCCTTAAGTTCCTGCTCTTTTAGTTGTTGTAGTAGCTTATTGCGCATTTGTTTTTGTCGTCGCCCATTGCGTTTGAAAAAATAATAGCTCAGGATAGTTGACAGTACCAGAATTCCCAATACGATCAGCAGCAGGTTTTGATTACGGATGCGCTTATTGTCAACTTCCAGGTTTTTCGATTGAAGTTCAAGTATTTCTTTTCCCTTTTTTTCGGTTTCGTAGCGGGTTTGTATTTCTGAAAAGACCTTTTGGTTTTCTGCATCCAGAAGACTGTCATTTAGCTGACGGGCTTTTTCGGAATAGGCAAGGGCCAGTTCATACTTTTTCAAACCCTTGTAACATTTCTGAATCTGTTCGTAGGCATAAACCAGTTGCTCTCCTTTTACCTGCTTTTCAACAAGTTGATAATAGCTCAATGCCTCTTTGAATTCTTTATTTTTTAAGTGAAGGTAACCCAGGTTACCCTGGGCCACTTCGATCCCGTTTTTCAGGTTCAGTTCGTTTTTCAATGCAATGGCTTTTTCGAGATACTCGCGGGCTTTGTCTTCGTTTGTGTCGAGGTAGGCACTTCCCAGGTTGTTGTAGATAATCGAGAGCGATCGTTTGTTATTCATGGTCAGGGCCAATTTTTCGGCTTCCAGGTTGTACTGGATTGCTTTCAGGGTATCCCCGTTCCCGAAATGTTGAGCTGCCAGGTTGGGGAGTGTAATCAGTTGGAATTGAACCAGTTCTTTCTGATTAAATATTTCAAGCGCTTTTTCATTGTATTCAATGGCTTTTGGGTAATTGTGCATTTCGGCAAAAGCAGCCGAAATGTTGCTGTAACATTTTGCTGCATTTAATTCATCTTTTTTTTCTTCAAAATAAGCCAGGCTCTCGGTAAGGGTTTTAATGGTTTGGTTATAGTCGCCCTGACGTAGTTCCACTGCACCCAAACTGATGTTCACAGCGGCAATACTCGCTTCGTTATCCATCTTTCGCAGGTATTCTTTGGCTCTTTCGAAATAAAAGCGGGCCGAATCAAGTTGGGCGGTGAAAAAGAAAATTCTACCCAGTTGATTACAGGCTTCTGCCATAACCGAATCGTTTTTTTCATACAATGCCTTTATTGCAAAATCTTTCCCTGTCTCAAGATTTATGCTTTCGTATTCCTGGGAAAGATAGAGATTTAGTAACGCCTTTTGATAAGGGTCTTCAGTGGAACTAAGTTGTGCCAGCAAACTGTCGATTACCGGTGTTTGGGAATAGGAAAGTATGGAAAGACACAGGAACGATATGGTTAGCAGGCGTTTCAATGTAATTCTGGTTTTTTTGAGTTTCTTTTAAAGTTACAAAATGTCTTTCAGATATAAATCGTATTGCTTGATGGATAACCGAAGTCATTTTCAAAATTAGCACTCTGGAGATGGAAAATAAATACCTAATGATAGGTATATTAAGTCTTTTTGATAATTTTTGCTGGTGTCAGGAATTCAATTATATTTGGTGCCGCTTGAGTGTTTGGGAGATGCTTGGAGAAACTAACACTGTTTTGTTAATTGTTTTTGCAAAAATTGGCCTAAGTATTTGATTGTTTACCAAAAAAGTATTTTCTTTGCACTCCGTTTTTAGTAACGTGTTGGTTTGAACATCAAGAAATTAGAATAAAATGTCACGAGTTTGTCAAATAACAGGGAAGAAAGCCATGGTGGGAAACAATGTTTCGCACTCTAAAAGAAGAACAAAAAGACGCTTCGACGTTAACCTGTTCAGTAAAAAGTATTATTTGCCTGACGAAGATCGTTGGGTACAACTTACTGTTTCGGCAGCAGGAATGCGGACCATCAATAAAAAAGGTATTGGTGTAGCGCTGGCCGAGGCAAAGGAAAAAGGATTTATCGATAAATTTTAAAGATCTGAGAGATGGCAAAAAAAGGTAAAGGCAACAGAATCCAGGTAATCCTGGAATGCACAGAACATAAAGACAGTGGTATGCCGGGAACATCACGGTACATTACTACTAAAAACAGGAAAAACACTCCGGATCGTATGGAAAGAAAAAAATACAATCCTATCCTGAAGAAAGTTACCGTACATAAAGAAATTAAATAAGCTTAGACATGGCAAAGAAAGCAGTAGCAACATTACAAAAAGGCGCCGGTAAAGGCTATTCAAAAGTGGTTAAAATGGTAAAATCGGAAAAAACCGGTGCTTACATATTCACAGAAGAAATTGTTCCGAACGACGACGTTAAAACTTATTTCAAGAAATAAGAAAATATACTGTATAACAGGGAAAGCTTTCATCTAAAAATGGAAGCTTTTTTTGTTGCTTAAACTGGCGAAGGGTTAACAAATTCATGAAGGTCTGAAAACATTCAGGAAGCATTAAAATAAATGTATTATTTTAGCCGGCAAATCGAAGAACATCATGGGCTTATTTGGCATATTTAGCAAAGAAAAGAAGGAAAGTCTGGACCAGGGACTGTCGAAAACCAAAGAAAGCGTTTTTAAAAAGCTGAGTCGTGCCGTTGTGGGTAAATCGAAAGTCGACGACGAAGTGCTCGACAGTCTCGAAGAAATTCTGATTACTTCGGATGTCGGGGTGGAAACCACGCTAAAAATCATTGAACGTATAGAAGGCCGCGTGTCGCGCGATAAGTATATGGGAATCGACGAGCTGAACACCATCCTGAAAGAAGAGATTGCCGGATTGCTCGAAGAAAATAACTCGGGAGATGTTTCCGATTTTGATCTGCCTGAATCGGAGTACCCATACGTAATTATGGTGGTTGGGGTAAATGGAGTGGGTAAGACCACCACCATTGGAAAGCTCGCCTGGAACTTTAAAAAAGCAGGAAAATCGGTGATGCTGGGAGCCGCCGATACTTTTCGTGCTGCTGCCATCGAACAGCTCGAAATATGGGCACAACGCGTTGATGTTCCGATTGTAAAACAAAAGATGGGTTCCGATCCGGCATCGGTGGCATACGATACCCTGGCTTCGGCCATTGCCGCCAAAGCCGATGTGGTGATTATAGATACTGCCGGCCGATTGCACAACAAAGTTGGGTTGATGAATGAGCTTTCGAAAATAAAAAAGGTGATGCAAAAACTTGTTCCCGACGCGCCACAGGAGGTTTTGCTCGTATTGGATGGATCGACTGGTCAGAATGCATTTGAACAGGCCAAACAATTTACCCTGGCTACTGAAGTCACGGCACTGGCGCTTACTAAACTCGATGGAACAGCCAAAGGGGGAGTGGTGATTGGTATTTCCGACCAGTTTAAAATTCCGGTAAAATACATTGGCATTGGCGAGAAACTTGAACATCTGCAAATCTTCCGCCGCCGCGAATTTGTTGAATCACTCTTTTCCTGATCTTTCGGTTTGCTGCAATTCAGTTTGGTTAAGTAATTTTCTGTTTCTTATCTTTATTGATGTTTCAATAAATTACTGTTTATGCCCGATCTTATATTGACGGAAGTAGAAAATAAACTATCCGAAATCTTTCTCCGGCGAATTCAAATCCATTCTTCACAAACTTTGGGAGGAGGTTGCATTAATCATGCTTCCAAAATCGAAAGTTCAGCAGGTACTTTCTTTTTGAAATGGAATGCTAATTGTCCCTCAGATATGTTTGCCCGCGAAGCAGAAGGCTTGCAGGCGCTTAAAACTGCGGCAGGCGGTTTACTCCGGATACCTGAAGTAATCGGATGGAAAGACTCCGGCACAAGTCCGGGTTTCATCGTTTTAAGTTTTTTGGAGGAAGCCGCTCCGCTTGCTCAAGCTGACGAACAGCTCGGGCGCGGATTAGCTACGGTACATAAATTCAGAGCCGTAAAATATGGATTTGCTCACAACAATTATTGTGGTGCGACACCACAGAAAAACACTTTCTCGGATAGTTGGCCCGAATTCTTCAGAACGAGACGTCTCGAATACCTTCTGCAATTGATTGAAAACCAGCGGGAACTTTCAAAAAATGACAGGGCTGTTTACTCCCGATTGTTGGATCGCCTTCCTGTTTTGATTCCTTCAAACACGTTTCCATCACTAATACACGGCGATCTTTGGTCCGGAAACTTTATGCACACAAAATCAGGCCCTGCGCTTATCGATCCGGCTGCCTATTATGCCGACCGTGAAATGGAATTTGCGATTATTACCATGTTTGGTGGGTTTTCTTCACATTTTTTTGCAGCCTATAACGAGGCATTCCCATTGGAACCCGACTGGCGCGAACGGAACCGTCTTTATCAACTGTACCACATCCTTAATCATTATTTTCTTTTTGGTGGAGCTTATGGTTCTCAGGCGCTTGCAGTGGCTAAAAGCTATTTGTAAAAATACATCTGGTACAGACGTTGTTTATTCGGCGTGTTTTTGTAACTTGAAGAAGATCAACACCATGCTTTCCGAATGATTAAAAAAGAGTTATACGAGATACCATACCGGTCGGAACTCTGTTACCGGAAAAACAAAGGAATTATATTGCCCGAAGAGGTACCGTACATTGGGATGGGAGCTTCTTATTTTGCCGCCAGTGCGTTTCGCTACCTGGGAATTAACCTATATCCCGAAAATGCGGCTGCCTTCCATCACTACTTAAATCCACACCGGAAATTTAACAATGGAGTTTTGATCTCGCAATCGGGTCAAAGTTCGGAGACACTTTGGTGCGCCAATCACTTTGAAACATTTATCGCGCTGGTGAACGAAGAAAAAAGCCCGCTGGGCAGTCATCCATCCTGTGCTAAACAATACTGTTTGCATGCCGGTCACGAAGAGAGAATCACAACAAAAACTTATCTGAATACCTTGATGATCCTTTATCTTGGTTTTGGTTTCGATCCAAAGGAAGTTATCCAGGTCTATAAAAAGGAAATGGCCTATTTCGAACAGCTTGGCTCCGAACTCGGAGAAATGATCCGAAAGAGAATCAGAGGCTTGCATCGAAAATGTATATATATCCTTGGAAACGGACCGAATAGGGCTACCGCCGATGTGGCGGCACTGGTGTTAAGCGAGGTCCTTAAAATTCCGGTTTTGTCGATGTCTGCTTCTGAATACGATCATGGATTTAAGGAAACGTCTAAAAATGTACTGGCCATCGCGATCAACCACAAAGGGCCGGAATCTCAACGTACCAGGGAATTGCTGAAAACCATCAAGGCCGCTGGCGCCGATGTATTCGAACTAAGCGATCCCAGGGTAGACAATATTTACAGTCCGCTAACATTTCCTCTTGCCTTCTTTTTTGCGGCTGAGTACCTGTCGTATAAACGGAAGATCCATTCTATATTTCAGGTAGGTAAAAAAGTAACACGGGTAAAGAATCCGTGAAAAAATGAGGAATAGCAGTTCGTGACTCTTCCTGATTGTTTACCTTAGCACAAAAACCAAGCTTAACATTCATGATCTCAAAAAAGGCCCGGGAAATTACCCCTTTTATTGTAATGGAAGTACTCGAGAAAGCCGCCGAAATGGAAAAACGGGGAATCGATGTAATTCACCTTGAAGTAGGCGAACCCGATTTTGAGGTGCCATCGTGTGTAGCTGGTGCGGTTCAGCAGGCATTTACCGAGGGGAGGACGCATTATACCCATAGCCTGGGGGATCCTGAATTACGGGAAGAAATTGCACTTCGCTATCAGCGTGAATACGGAGTAGATATTTCGGCATCACAAATTCTGGTAAGCTCTGGCAGTTCACCGGCTATTTTGCTAACACTAAGCCTGCTGTGCGAGCCGGGGGATGAAGTTATTTTATCGGATCCGGGATATGCATGTTATTCAAACTTTATCCGTTTTATCGATGCTATAGCAGTAAAAGTGCCTGTTTACGAGGAAGACGGTTTTCAGTATCGCCCGGAAGAGATTGCCAAACGGATAACACCGCGTACCAAAGCAATTATCATCAACAGCCCAATGAATCCTACCGGAAACATACTTTCATTGGAAGTTATGAAAAAGGTAGCTGATTTTGGCATTCCCATTCTTTCGGATGAAATTTACCACGGGTTGGTGTACGAAGATCGCGCGCACTCTATTTTGGAAATTACTTCAAATGCTTTTGTATTGAGTGGCTTTTCGAAGTTGTATGCTATGACCGGATTGCGGTTAGGGTATGTAATTGCCCCACAAGAATATGTTCGGCATATGCAGAAGATGCAACAGAATCTGTTTATATGTGCCAGTTCAACCGCACAGCGTGCAGGTATCGAAGCTTTACGTTCGGGACAAAACGATGTGGAGAGGATGCGGGATACTTATGCAAAAAGACGTACCTATCTGATTAGCCGTTTAAAAGAGATGGGTTTTGACATTAAAGTGGAACCCACCGGCGCTTTTTATGTTTTTGTAAATGTAAAGCACCTGACTAACGATTGTTATCGTTTTGCATTCGATATCCTTGAAAAAGCTCATGTGGGAGTAACTCCGGGAATCGATTTTGGCGAAAACGGCGAAGGTTTTATTCGGCTATCATATGCGAATTCAATTGAGAATATTGAGAAGGGAATGGACAGACTTCAGCAATATTTAAATGAATTTTAGATAGTGTCGCATAATCAAATGCCTCTTGCATACTGGTAAAATCGTCGTTATTGTCATCAGCATCAACAGCATTGCCATTTGGGTCTTCACCCGCTACTACATGAACCATTAATCCTTTTGCCGACCTAACTTTACTTGCTTTTTGAATACCTGCTTTTTCAACCAGCCAATTAAAAATTGCTTCAACTGGTTGCCGAAGCCGGGGTGGACAATATTTGTAAAACCAAGAAGCCTGACAATCTGTTGATTATCAAGCTTTAAGTAAGTCGGGATGACAAGATTTGAACTTGCGACCCCTCGCCCCCCAG
>WOYV01000081.1 GCA_011620585.1 Draconibacterium sp. | reverse complement strand
AACTCGCGACCCCGACCTTGGCAAGGTCGTGCTCTACCAACTGAGCTATTCCCGCGTATTTTTATGAAGGTGCTTTTAAAAAGCGATGCAAATATATTGCTATTTTTTTATCTCGCAAAATTAAAATTCGTCTTTACTTTAATCCCGTCAGTTTCTTTATTTCATTCAGTTTATTAAGGGCTTCAATCGGAGTCAGGTTATTGATATCAAGGCCGGCAATCTCGTCGCGGATCTGTTTTAGCACCGGATCGTCGAGCTGGAAAAAGCTAAGCTGCATTCCTTCGCGCTTTTCCCCTATTTCTTCAAGAGGCTTGGCCAGACTTTCTTTTTCTTTTCCGCCTTCCAGTTTTTTCAGGATTTGTTCGGCTCGTTTGATCACTGATTTGGGCATTCCGGCCATTCCGGCCACGTGGATACCAAAGCTGTGATTACTTCCACCACGAACCAGTTTCCGTAGAAAAATGACCTTGTTTCCAACTTCCTTTATCGAGACATTGTAGTTTTTTACTCTCGGAAAAGCTCCTTCCATTTCGTTCAATTCATGGTAGTGGGTAGCGAACAACGTTTTTGCCTTGGCAAAGGGGTGTTCGTGCAAATGTTCAACAATCGACCATGCAATCGAAATTCCGTCGTAAGTAGAAGTTCCGCGGCCAAGCTCATCGAACAGGATCAGGCTCCGGTCGGAAACATTATTCAGAATACTGGCGGCCTCGTTCATTTCAACCATAAATGTCGATTCGCCCAGCGAGATATTATCCGATGCCCCAACGCGGGTAAATATTTTATCGACCAAGCCAATCTTAGCAACTTCAGCCGGAACAAAAGAACCCATTTGTGCTAACAGAACTATCAAAGCGGTTTGGCGAAGCAAGGCCGATTTACCCGCCATATTCGGACCGGTAATAATAATGATCTGCTGGTTTTCCTGGTCGAGCAGAACATCGTTGGCAATGTACGATTCACCAACCGGCAACTGGTGCTCGATCACCGGATGTCTTCCGTTTTTGATCTCGATGGAAGTACCTTCATTGATCTCGGGCCTGAAATATTTGTTTTGAACCGCGCAACTGGCATACGAAAGTAAACAATCGATCTGCGCCAAAATGTTCGAATTCAGTTGAATGGCCGCAATATATTCCGAGAGGGCATAAACCAGTTCGCCAAACAAACGGGTTTCGAGTTCCAGAATTTTTTCTTCGGCACCCAGAATTTTGGTTTCGTATTCTTTAAGTTCTTCGGTAATGTAACGCTCGGCACTTACCAAAGTTTGTTTCCTGACCCACTCCGGCGGCACCTTGTCTTTGTGTGTATTGCGTACTTCGATGTAATAACCAAAAACATTATTGAAACTAATTTTCAACGAAGGGATTCCATGTTTTTCACTTTCCCGTTGCTGTATCTGAGCCAGATAGTCCTTGCCTGAATAGGCCAGCTTTCGCAATTCATCCAGTTCTTCAGAAACGCCACTCGCCATTACTTTTCCGCGATTAACAGCGGTTGGCGGATCGGCCACAATTTCATTCCTGATTTTTTCGCGGATCAGACCGCAGGGGTTCAGTTGCTCGGCAAACCTTACCAAAGCTGCATTCTCCGATTGAGCACAGTTCTCCTTGATTGGTTTTATGGCATTGAGCGCGTGCATCACCTGCACGACTTCGCGTGGATTGATCCTGCCAACCGCCACTTTGGAAATCAAACGTTCGAGGTCGCCGATCTGGCGTAAATTTTCTTCCAGCTCTTCTTTTGCTTCCGGATGTTTGAGAAAGAATTCGACCACTTCCAGTCGTTGATTTATGGGTTTAATATCCTTCAAAGGCAGGGCCATCCACCGTTTCAACAAGCGTGATCCCATGGGCGAAATGGTTTTATCAATCACCTGAATCAATGATTTCCCGCTATCCTGGATCGGGGCAAAAAGTTCGAGGTTACGAATGGTAAACCGGTCAAGCCAAACGTAGTGTTCTTCTTCAATCCGGCTAAGTGCCGAAATGTGACTGAGTTGCTGATGTTGCGTAAGATCGAGATAATGCAAAACAGCTCCTGCAGCAATTACTGCCAGTTGTAATTCGTGCACACCGAAACCTTTTAACGAACTGGTTTCGAAATGGCGTTTCAAACGGTCGTTGGCCGCATCGCTGGTGTACACCCAGTCTTCGAGATTAAAAGTGTAGTATTTCGAACCAAAAATCTCGGTAAATTCATTTCCACGTCCCCGCTGAAACAACACTTCCTTGGGCCGAAACGAGTTCAGTAATTTATCGATGTATTCAAAATTTCCTTCGGCGGTTAGAAACTCACCGGTAGAAATATCCAGAAAAGCCACTCCTGCCCGCTTTTTATCAAAATGCACCGAAGCCAGAAAATTATTTTCCCGGTTTTCGAGAATATTATCGTTGATGGAAAGCCCCGGCGTTACGAGCTCGGTTATACCGCGTTTGACAATTTTCTTAGTTAACTTCGGATCTTCGAGCTGCTCGCAGATGGCTACCCGCTGCCCGGCACGCACCAGTTTTGGGAGGTAAGTATCGAGGGCATGATAAGGAAATCCTGCCAGCTCGACATAACTGGCAGCGCCATTTGCGCGGCGCGTTAGCGTAATTCCCAAAATCTCGGCTGTTTTGATGGCATCGTCACCAAAGGTTTCGTAAAAATCGCCAACCCTGAACAACAAAACTGCTTCAGGATGCTTGTCTTTGATCGCATAATACTGCTTCATCAAAGGTGTTTCTACGTATTTTTTTGTTTCGCTCAACCCTGCCTTATTTTTCGGAAAAACAAAGATAAACGTTTAGCTACGGAAAGGAAATTTAGCACCCAATTGTTCATACATTTTTTTCAACACCGCCAAATAAGTGAAGACCAAGGCGCCGGATCAGGAAAAAGAAATACGAAGTGAAGCTCAAACTCTGTTATTCTAACATTTTTTTTGAAATAAAAACGCAGAACACCTGAGGATCCTGCTTTCCTGTGTTTCGTTTCATTTTTTTAATGCCACGAACCCAAAACTGCACCCATTATGGTGTAGATCAACAGGTTGTACCCCAGGTTAGTCAGGTAAAGTTTAAACGGTTGTCGTTCGTACAACACATCCTTCAACCGGCTGGTCCCAATCCAGAAAAGTGCGATCATGATCCCGGCAAAAATACCAAAGCCCATATCGGCTTCAACACCAATAAACATGACATCCAGCCCACAATAAAAGAGGCCAACGCGGCCACCAATACTGCCCAAAAATTGATTTGAGACATCATTTCACTAAAGTTCGTACGATAAGTTTTAATTTAGATTCATTCAAAATACGATAATTAAATCTTTTTTTTTGATATTTGCGGAGAATTATTTAAGTGGAGAAGAATGAGTTGTACAGGATGTTCGTTCAATAATTCGACAAATACTGTCGCAGGATATGACTGGCTAAGCGATCTGCCGGACACTTCAGATACATCGGATATTGTTGAAGTTAAGTTTAAATCGACCCGAAAAGAATATTTTCGAAATCTTGATAAACTGCCGCTCAAACGTGGCGACAAAGTGGTTGTAGCCACCTCGCCGGGTCATGATGTGGGTGAAATTACACTCACCGGATACCTGGCTGAGAAACAGTTTAAACTGAAAATCAAAAACCCGTCGAGATACACGCTTAACCCGGTTTACCGAAAGGCCACCGAAAACGATATCAAGAAATTGCTCGAAGCCCGCGGTTTGGAAAAGGAAACCATGATCAAAGCCCGGCAGGCGGCTGCCGACCTGGGTTTGGATATGAAAATCGGGGATGTGGAATACCGCGGCGACGGGAAAAAAGCGATCTTTTATTACATTGCCGAAGGACGGGTGGATTTTCGTGAGCTGATCAGAGTGTATGCACACGATTTCCGGATCAAGATCGAAATGAAGCAAATCGGGGCCCGGCAAGAAGCCGGGTTGATTGGCGGAATAGGATCGTGCGGGCGCGAATTGTGTTGCTCGAGCTGGCGTACCGATTTCTCAAGTATTTCGTCGGACGCCGCCTTAAAACAAGGACTCTCGCCATCGGCCCAAAAAATGGCAGGCGCCTGTGGAAAACTCAAATGTTGCCTGATGTACGAACTTGATACCTACATTGAAGCCGGTAGCGAATTCCCACGTGAATTGCTCGATTTGGAGTTGGCCAAAGGAGTTGCCAAACCCTTCAAAACCGATTATCTGAAAAAAGAAATCTGGTACTCGCTCGAAGGAAATATCGGGAATACTTTTAACCTATCTGTTAAACAGGTAAAAGATATTATTCAGCAAAATAAACGGGGGATCAGACCTGAAATTGATTTGCTGGGCAAGAAAGTAAAAGAAGACAACCAAATGGAGGTGACCCTCGATGGTGAACTTGATCGTTTCGACAAGAAGAACACCCGAAACAAAATCAGGGGCCGTAGAAATAATAAAGGTCCCCGCCAGCAAGCCGAAGCAAGAAAAAACTCGAACCAGCGTAAGCCGGAGAGTCAGACTAAAGGGCCCCAAAACAAGCGTTTTGTGGTTAAGAAAAAAACGGAATAAGCTATTTCTTACGAATAAGAGTCATGCCATCGCGTAGCGGAAGGATCACTTTCTCTACGCGATTGTCGTTTCTGAGCATCGTATTAAATTCGAGAATACCTTTGGTTTGAAAATCGTCGGCTTTGGGTTCGCCCAATACTTTTCCGCTCCACAAAGTGTTGTCGGCAATAAGAAACGCTCCACTTTGAAGACGATCGATCAGCAAATTGTAATACTGAAGATATTCGCGTTTGTCGGCGTCAATAAAAACCAGGTCGAACGTTTCCGTTAGCGTTGGAATGATTTCAAGCGCCGAACCGATTCGTAGATCAACCGATTCAGAAATTTCTGCCTTTTCGAAATATTTTTTAGCCAATGTTTCAAGTTCGTCATCTACTTCAATGGTAACCAATTTGCCACCGGGCTTTAACCCTTTGGCCAAACAAATGGCTGAATAGCCGGTAAAAGTTCCCAGTTCAAGAATATATTTGGGTTGAATCATTTTTGAAATCATGGATAGCACCTGTCCTTGCAAATGCCCCGAAATCATTCGCGCCCCCAATACCTTCAGGTTTGTTTCCCGGTCGAGTTCGGTCAGTACAGGATCTTCCTCATCGATGTGAGACAGAATGTATTGGTGTATTTCGTTTAAACGATTCATTTTTTAAAGCTTTGAGCCTTGAGCTACAGGCCGGCATTTTATATATAAACCAGCGTACTCATCCGATTTTTATCGAGAACCAAGTTGGCGACCTCAAGCAATTGTTCAGCGCTAATCTCTTCAATTTTTTGGAAGACAACGCGCAAAGGATCTACTTTATCGTACAGCAGGTAACTTTTCCCAATGGTCAGCATCAAATCTTCGCGGCTCTCGGTAGAAACCGCAATTTGCCCGATCAACTGCTTTTTGGCCCGGCTAAGTTGCAGCGCGCCCAGTTTTGTGTTTCGGAACAAATCAAATTCTTTCTGGACAAGTGCACGGGCTTTTTCAAGGTTTTCGCGATCGGTTCCAAAATAAACATTAAACAGCCCGGTGTCGGAATAAGACGTGTAGCTCGATTCAACGTTGTACGCCATTCCACGCCGCTCGCGAAGTGCGAGGTTCAGCCTCGAATTAAGCGCCTGTCCACCTAGGATATTATTGAGCAGAACCATTACAATACGCTGAGGGTGTGTAATATCGAAAGCCGTATTTCCAATTACACAATGCGATTGAAACGTATCTTTTTGAACTGTCCTTTCGTTGGGCACATAACCTTCGAAACGAAGCCGTGAATTTTGACGAAGCTTTTCAGGAACATGTCCGAAATATTTGACCAACATTTTTACCAAGATGCCAAAATCGATGTTTCCCACCGAGCTGATCACCATTTGGTCGGTGTGGTAATTGTTTTCGATAAACTTAAAAATGGATTCACGGGTAAATTTCCGAAGGTTTTTACTGGTTCCAAGAATATTTCGTGCAATGGGATGGCCATCAAAAACCAGCTCGTCAAACTCGTCAAAAATCAGTTCCGAAGGTGAATCCTTGTATGAGTTTATTTCCTCGACAATTACCTCTTTTTCGCGTTTAAGTTCTTTTTCGGGATAAACGCTGTTGAACAGAATGTCGGATAACAAATCAGCCGTACGATCGTAATATTCGGTCAGAAAAGTAGCATATAAAACTGTTTCTTCCTTGGTTGTGTAAGCGTTCAATTCTCCACCCACTCCCTCGATCCGGCTCAGCACGTGAAAAGCTTTACGTTTATTTGTGCCTTTAAAAACCGAGTGTTCGATGAAATGAGCCAGGCCATGTTCTTCCTCTTTTTCGTCGCGGGAACCGGCGTTGATAAGAACCCCCAGATGGGCCACCGGCGAATCGGTTCGCTGGTGAATGACCCGGATTCCGTTGCCCAATGTATGTGTCAGATAATCAGTCTCTACCATTCTGTTTTAAAGTAAGCCTGCAAAAGTAAGAAAAGAATTTGATACCCAACGCAGAAGCCATACAAAAGGCTGTTTAGCGGTAATTTGCAGTTTCTGGAGAAGACAGAATGTCAAAATTTGATTTTATCTTTTCGAAATATTCTTTATTCAATTCAATATTAAAAGTACCTTAATAAGTTCTTCGCCAGTTATCTTCAGCCAGCTATTTCTTTGAGAAATATTCGGTTAACTTTGATTGAATTCAAAAAATTGGTGAAATGACAAGGATAAGCTTCAATGAAATGCAGACAACCATTCAACAAGCATTTGTAAAAGTCGGAATGCCTTCTGATAGAGCAGAAACCTGTGCTCAAATCCATACCGAATCGAGCTGCGACGGAGTGTATTCGCACGGGTTGAACCGGGTGGAGAAATTTGTCGAATATGTTCGCAAAGGCTGGGTAAATGTTCATGCTGGCCCAGTATTGGAAAAAAATCTTGGTTCATTCGAATTATACAATGGGAACCTTGGCCCGGGAATTTTAAACGCCCGGTTCGCGATGGACCGTGCGTGTGAAATTGCAAGGGAGTCTACTTTCGGTTTGGTCGCGCTTAATAATACCACACATTGGATGAGAGGCGGTACTTATGGCTGGCAGGCGGCCGACAAAGATAAGATTGCTATTTGCTGGACGAATACCGAATCGTGCATGCCGGCATGGGGTGCAAAAAGTATTGGCGTTGGGAACAATCCCTTTGTAATGGCAGTTCCCCGAAAAGAAGGTCATATTGTCCTGGACATGGCTATGTCGCAATATTCATACGGAAAAATACAAGTCACCCGTTTAAAAAATGAACGACTGCCATTCCCGGGTGGATTTGACAGGGAAGGAAATCTGACCGATATGCCGGGGCCAATTGAAGAAACGATGCGGATTTTACCCACCGGGTATTGGAAAGGATCCGGATTCGCCGTTTTGCTCGATATTATTTCGGCTCTGTTGAGTAACGGACTTTCAACAGCCGGAATTGATAAAGCCGGATTTGGCAGTTGTGGCAGCTGTAATCAGGTTTTTATTGCTATTGATCCAGCAAAAATTAATTCACAAAATTTTATTGACGATATTCTTTCTGAAACAATCTCTCAACTCAAATCTTCTGATCCTGTAATCGAAAACGGGGAAATATTTTACCCTGGAGAACAATCGCTGAAAAAGCGAAAAGAGAATATTAACCTTGGAATTCCGGTAGATGACGGTGTTTGGAAGAAGGTAAAAACACTAGCCGGGTTGTAACACGAAATGGTTCCGGTGGAATTTGATTAAGGGTTCAAACAAATCCGCCTTTCCCGGTTTATTTGAGAGATATTGGATGGCAAACTCAGTCTAAACGATCATGTGGCTGTAAAATGGGTAAGCTTTACAAATCTGCTTGGACCAGGCCTTTCGGCAGCTGATAAAGATATGATTATGCATCCTATGAACCGGGAGATTCTAAAAAAATACCTTTGGAAATAAATGGATTATCCCTGACAAAACCACTCCCCAGCTTACAATCGATATAATCATGTACTTGACCACATGCTTACGCCGGCCATAATATTTGTTGGCCAGAAATGCGCCTATAGGGATGGTAAGAATTACCGGAGTTGCAATAACAATACCCCACAATCCGTAGGAAGTTTTCACACGCACCATAAAGCGGTTTTTGCGTGTAAAACGTTTCCCTGTTTTATTAATGTTTTGGTTACAAAATAGTTGAACCCTGTTTTTGAAATAGGTTGGGATCCGTTTGCAAATGTGGGGCCACATTCTGGCGATGGTTTTGTTCAAAGGTTTGCTCAGGTAAAAGAATAAAAGAAAACCTCCGATCCCACCCGCTAAAACAGAAAGAATCGCGTATTTATACTCAACCCCTATTAGCATTGCATAAGGGAGGGTCAGAATATACTTAACTGATGCCAGCACGATAATGTGCAAAATTTTAAATACCATTTACTCCTTTGTTGAACTAATGATAGAACGCACAAATCTATGAAATGTTTCGTAGGGATATAATAAGTTTGGCAGGATGTTGTATTCTTAACTATTTTTAGTAGTATACTGTTAATCAGTCAATACCGGAAGTAAAATAATTAACTTTATTGCAAAATCAGCTAACCACATTTATCGGTTTTCCATCGATAAAAGCCTGTAAATTATCGCCGGCAATTTTCATAAGTCGCTGACGGGCTTCAAGGGTTGCCCAGGCAATATGCGGAGTTATAAAACAATTTCTGGCTTTTGGTAGCGGATTGTCGCTTGTGGCAGGTTCTACCGAAAGTACATCCAATCCGGCACCCGCAATTATACCCAGGTTCAAGGCATCTGCCAGATCCTGTTCATTCACCAACGGACCTCTTCCCGTGTTGATCAGGAATGCCGTTTTCTTCATTTTCCCAATCGAGTTTTGGTTGATAAACCCTTTGTTCTCTTCGGTTAAAGGACAATTGATACTTATAAAATCACTTTCGGATAAGAGTATGTCGAGGTCCACTTGCAGGGCGTTAAGATCGGTGGTTTTTATGCTTCGGTTGTTAAAAATCACTTTCATGTTCAGCGCAAGTGCTATCCTGGCCACAGCCTGCCCGATTTGCCCAAACCCAATAATACCGATGGTTTTGCCGGCAAGTTCCATTTGCGGAGTAAGCCAGTAGCTAAAATCGATACTTTGGGCCCAGTCGCCATTTGATACCGAAGCAGCGTGTTTGGCAACGTGTTGTGTAAAATGCAGGATGTGAGCAAATACCATTTGCGCCACTGAGTTGGTGCTGTACGAAGGGATATTGCAAACCACTATACCTGCTTTGCGTGCAGCCCCAATATCCACTACATTAAATCCGGTTGCCAAAACACCGATAAACTTCAACTCGGGAAGTTGAGCCAGTGTTTCGGCATCAAGAACAACCTTATTTGTAAAAACAGCTGTAGCATTCTTGGCTCTTTCAATCGTTAATTCTGCGGGGGTGCGCTCATAAACCGTACAGGTTCCCAACTCGTTAATCCAATCCCAACTGAGATCTCCCGGGTTCAGTGTGTGGCCGTCCAGTATTACAATTTTCATTTGCTTCAACTTTAACTTTAAAAACAGAGAGTGACGTCTGTAAAAATAAATAAATTGGTTTATTTCCCGAAATATCCTTCCCAATGGCTCAAAAAAGCTTATATTTAGTTATCCAATCGTTCTCGAAACAGAAACCAAACTTTAAAAACTGTTAACCTAATTGAGTATGAATAACGATAAGACCCAAATAAAAGAAGGGAAGATAATCGTTGCTGAAGACGACAGCATCAATCAGCGTTTAATTTATTATCATTTACGTGAAATAAGCGATAACCTGTTATTTGCCAGAGATGGCCTTGAAGCCATCCGATTGTTTGAAGAGAATCGTGATGTTTGCCTGCTATTAATGGACCTGCGTATGCCGGGCTTAAACGGCGTAGAGGCAACCAAAAGGATTTTGGAAATCGATCCAACGGCAAAAGTGTTGGCGCTTTCAGCTTTTGCTGAAGAAGAAAACGGGTTTAAATTTAAAGAATTAGGATTTATCGGGTATTTAACCAAACCAATTAAAAAAGATGTATTGATTGAATCCGTAAAAAAATACCTTCAGTAAATTATTGCCGATATTCTCCCAAAGCAGAATTTTTACAGGAAGTTTAAAAGATCTGTTACCGATCCCGATCTGAAAGCAATGTTGTTCGACTTCCTTATAATTGTCGATTTTCGCAGGCTAAATCAGACCCTTATTTTCTAATAATTTTTTCAGGTTATTTTGTTTTTCCCAGAACCGGTCTTCGATCTTTTGTAGAATCTCAGTAAACTCCGGATCGCTTTTTAATGGTTTTAGCAGCGGATCTTTTTTCATGAAAAGCAAAATCCAGTACTGATAATTATCTTGTGTTGCGAAAATTTTAAATTGTTCAATAGCCTTGTCGTATTTCCCTTCATAAACGAACTTTACCGCCAGGCTGGCGCTTTTGTATATGGATTGGTCCTTTTCGCAATATTCAGCATAAGCATCGAAAAATTTTGTTGCCTGTGTATTCAATCCCTTCTTTTCATATACTATGGCAATTTTCAGGTCTTCCTGGGGATAAATATCCAAACCGTATCTATCCCTGGTATTTACAAATTTTTTATAAAAATAAAAGGCACTGTCATATTCTTCTTCGTAATAATAAAATTTTGCCACTTCCTGCAAAATGTCCAAACGGGTAGTATCCTTATCCCATTCTTTCATCAATAGTTTTTGGGTTTGCTTAATATTCCCGTCTTTGGCAAACAGGATATATGCTTTTAATATGGGCGAATAATAATTCCTGGGATTGTAATCCAGCGACTTGTTAATAGATGTGGTCGCTTCTTCCACAAAACCGTTTTGGATGAGCGCATTACTTAGGTTTAAATAAATATAGCTTTTGGAAACAGAATCATAAGCAGCAATATCAAGTTGGATCCCTTTTAATGCATAGGTCAGATATTTTTCTGTATTTGGAATTTCATTGGAATATAAACTCGCCAGCATTTGAACTACAGGGGATGAGTTAGGATTGTATTCCAGCGCTTTCTCGAGATGGGGCAGCGCTAATCTGTATTCCTTAATTTGCATGTAATACAGTGCCTTTGCCATAAGACTTTCGGCCGATTTAGGATTGTATAACAAAGCCTTATCTGCGTTGTTGTTAATTTGCTCGGTATATTGTTTTTGATTCTGGAATTGGTCGATATTGTAATATGAAAAAGCCAGATAGGCATAAGCCAACGCAAATTGCGGATCATGCTCTATTGCTTTTTTAAATAGTGAAATGGCTGCTGTCAAACCTTCCTTTGTTCCGGTGTTGTAAGGAACAAGTGCCTGTAGGTAATAATCGTATGCTAAGAGGTTTTCAGTAGGTTTTTTCTCAATCTGATCCATTTCAGAAGGCCTTATTGTTGCCTTAATTGCATCTGCTATTTTCCGCGCCACTTCGTTCTGAAGTGCAAATACATCTTCCACTTCACGATTATATTGTTCTCCCCAAACTGGTCTGTCGCTTGAAGCTTCAATCAACTGGATATTGAGCTTAACCTGATCTCCAAAGCGCTGGCCGCTACCCTCAACCAGGTAATTTACATTGAGTTCTTTAGCAATTTCAGGAACACTTTTATTTGTATTTCGATACTGCTCAACAGAGGTTCTGCTGATAACGCGCAAGTCTTCAATCTTCTGCAGATTGTTCAAGGTAGTTTCCATAAGCCCGTTAACAAAATACAGGTTCAATGAATCGCTGCTTTCGTTTATGAAAGGCAATACAGCAATTGATTTTTCAATGTCGTTAGAATTCGGACTTTCTTTTCGAAGAAGCAAAACTGCTACAATAATTACAATTAGCGCCAGGGCAGTTGTAATGTGCCATCGGTATTTATTAGAACCATTAACCTGAGCAACTTCATTTTTATCGGGGACTATTCCTTTTCTTACCTCGCCCGGTGAATATCCATACTGTTCCCGAAAGCATTTTATAAAGTAAGAGGTGTTTCCAAAACCAACCTGGTATGAAATCTCGGCAACAGTCGATGCGGTTTGCTGAAGCATCTCCAGCCCTTTTGTAAGTCGAACCTGGCGAATATATTGATTGGCAGAAAGTTTTGTGTGCGTTTTAATTTTTCGGAGTAAACTGGAACGGCTCATGTTCATAAGTTCGGCAAGTTCTGAAACTCCGAATTGTTCATTCGTGATGTTCTCCAAAATAGTTGCCTCTGCCTTTTCAATAAAATCTGAATGGATATCTGATGTGTTCGACATGCTTTTTCTAAATATAACGAAAGTAGAAAAATTTATGCAAATGGACAGAATCAGGCAGTTCTAAGAGCGAGTAAATAGACCTCGTGCTTCAAATGTGTTATTTGTGCTTCATACTTTTTATGCTTAACTCAAACTTATCACTTTTCGCTGCATACCTGTTAGGCCCTGCATTCGCTAATACTTCATCTTTGTATAACAATTTTCTAAAGTCAAATATTAAAATTTAAAATCATGAAACAAGTAAAAATTAATTCTTTTAAAATGTTATTGAGCTTTGCATTTGTTATCCTTTTACAATTAACAGCATGCGCTCAATCAGGCGGCGGGGATAACACAAAGTCGGAAACAAAGTCAAAAACAGAAACGCCAAAAATGGACCTACTATCAGCGGTAGTATCCGGCAACCTCGAAGTGGTTAAACAGCACATTGAAGCAGGAACCGATATCGATATGAAAGATCAAATGAGTGGCTCAACTCCTTTAATTACTGCTGCAACTTTCGGACAAACAGCTATTGCCAAAGCATTAATTGATGCCAATGCAGATTTGGACATTAAAAATAACGAAGGATCGACTGCCTTACATTCGGCAGCATTCTTTTGCCGTATTGAAATTGTGCAGATGCTCATTGATGCCGGTGCCGACAAAAGCATAAAAAATAATCACACAGCAACTGCCAGACAATCTGTTATTGTGCCATTTTCTGATATGAAACCCGTTTATGAAATGATCAAGAAGCAATTAGAACCGATTGGGTTAAAACTTGATATGAAAGAAGTAGAAATGGCCCGCCCGGTTATTGCTATGATGTTGCAATAATTAAAGTAAGACCTTTTTTTGCTCTAAAATGGCTATTGGAACTCCTGGCAGCTGGGATTCTATTAAGTACTTTTTTAGTGTTTTGTTCGCTAATCCCTTCTCGCCTCATGCGAGAGGGAATGCGCTAACCGGCACTCAACAAAGTTGAAGAGTGGCTGTTATAAATATAGTTTGAAAGTGCATCATCCCCAAAAACTTGAGATAATGAAAAAGAAACATACAAAACGAATACTCAGAATAGTTCTTATAATGGCAAGTTTAAGCTCTTTGGCATTTGTTCCGTGGATTTTGGTAAAGGCTTGGATAATGCCACTCCCTGCTACTGTTCAGGAACAAGTAGATGAAGCCATTGGTTATGGATTGGATGGAATGATTGTTTACGTGGACCAAACCGGGAAACCACCGGCATTTTATGCTGCTGGCTGGAAAAACAGGGAGAAAAAGATTCCTGCCGATCCTCATGCCTTGTTCAAAATTGCCAGCATCAGTAAGTTATATGTTGCTGTAGCTGTCGCTAAATTGGTAAATGAAGGACGTTTGTCTTTAGATAAAACACTCGCTGATTACTTACCCGAACTTGTGGGAGGGATTGCTTATGCTGATAAAATTACCTTGAGAATGTTGGTGCAACACCGAAGCGGCATTCCCAATTTTACCGACACCCCAGGCTATTGGGAACACCCACCGAAAACTAATGAAGAAAATCTTGAGTTGGTACAGGATAACCCTGCTGATTTTGAACCTGATAAAAAATACAGGTACTCAAATACGAATTACTTGTTGATAGGCGAGATCCTTGATAAAACATTGGGATATAGCTTTCATCAATATATTAAGAGGGAAATATTGATGCCGCTCGGGCTGAACAATACCTACGGTTTGCTTAGTGAAGTAAATGCTGATGATGTGATGAGTGGATATACAGTAGGCTACGAAGGTGATTTGAAGTATAATGATTTCACTAGCCCTGCGGGTTCAATGGTGGCAACAGCAGAGGATGTTGGCAAATTCTTGCGGGCATTAAACGATGGTTCTTTGCTAAATGATAATGAACAGGCAATTTATTCATCGATTTATGAATATGGACATACCGGATTATTGCCTGGATACTCAAGTATTGCCCGTTATCACAAAGACATTGATGCGGTTATTATTCAGTTTGTAAATACAAGTGGCGGATACACCTGGAATTTATCAGAAATTGAATATAAGCGTATTGTAAAAATCTTGAGAAGGGAAAAATAAGTAGTAAGAAAGATTACGACATTTATTCATTCTTATTACTTAATTATTGTTCAATCTTAAAATCAATTGAAATGAAACCCACTAGAAAATCTGCATTAGTAGCTGGTATCGCATTATTAGTAATGGCAGTTGCAGCCGGATTCACCTACGGTTATATTCACAATACACTTGTAGTACCGGGTAATTCAGAGGCGACATTAAATAATCTGGAATCTCATCAATTTCTTTTTACATTAGAAATTTTGGGTTGGATATTTATTCTTTTATGCGATGTAGTTGTGGCCTGGGCACTTTATGTTTTTTTCAGAAACGAGAATCGCCGACTTTCACTATTTACAGCAGCAACAAGGATAATTTACTCAGCCATATTAGGTGCTGCCATCTATTATCTCATTCAGGTTAATGGAACAGAAAGTGTAAATATAGTTATGTCCTACCTACATAATTTTGAAAACACGTGGTCGCTTGGTCTTATAATTTTTGGATTTCACCTTTTCCTATTGGGAGCTCTTGTGCTAAAGTCAAAACGCATTCACAATTTCTGGGGAATAGTATTGGTTTTTGCTGCGGTTTCCTACGTTATTATTTATAGTTCCAAATTACTTCTTCCTGAATTTGAAAATCAAGTAATAGCTGTAGAAACGATACTTAGTTTACCAATGGCCTTTGGCGAAATTGGTTTTGCATTTTGGTTGATTATTCGTGGAGGTAAGCCAAAAATCGTTTTTAAACAAGCTAATGGCTAAAATAAAAAGGGGAAGATTTTCAT
>WOYV01000038.1 GCA_011620585.1 Draconibacterium sp. | reverse complement strand
CAATGAACTCATATATTATGGCACTATTGCCGCTTAATTTTTTAACGAAGTATTGGTAATTTAGCTGTTTTAATTTTTATATACTTGTATAGCTGAACTAATTAAAGGATGAGCTCAATTTCGATTAACTTACTTAAACTTTTGAATAAGAAACAGGATGCTGCTTTTGAGGTTGTTTTCAATCTATACTATCCGCGTTTGGTTTATTTCGCAAAAGTATATGTACCTGAAGCCGATGCAAAAAGTCTTGTGCAGGATGCCTTTGTTTCCATGTGGGAGAAAAAACCGAAGTTCCTTAGCGAAGCACAGCTACAAAGCTACCTGTATACCAACGTAAAGAATAATTGTTTAATGTTTCTTCGCCACGAAAAGGTAAAAAAGAAATATAATCAAAATCTAATTTTACAGAAGCAAAACCAATTGCACGAAATGGCTTTAAAGCAAATTGATACCACCGTTATCAGCTTTCGTGAAATTGAAAAAATTATTGATAAAACGCTTTTAGAACTTCCAGAACGATGTAGTGAAATTTTTGTGTTTAGCCGACTCGAAGGTAAAAAAAATCAGGAAATCGCGGATAACCTTTCGATTTCAGTTAAAGCTGTTGAAGCCCAAATTACAAAAGCTTTAAAAATATTCAGGCTGGCATTAAAAGATTACTTACCGTTAGTAGCTTTTCTTTTGATGGTGTACGGTTAATGCCTCAACTATAATAATCGTAAAAATATTTTTTTTAAAAATCTATATCAAGGGTAGGGTTATGCCCTGTTCGGACATTATACTTATAATTTTTTCAAAATGGACATAGAGAGATTAACAGAAAATATATCACAAGGGGAAACAATAAGCAATTCAAAAGAACTTTTTGACTTTGTGAACGCTTCTGCTGATAATGCAGAGGAATACATCCGTCAGAAAAACCTTTGGGCAATGTTGCAAACTGGCGCCCAAATGGATGCTGCCAGTATTGAGTCGGGATTCAGAAAAGTACAGAAAAGGTTAAATCACAATTTTTGGAGAAATCCTGTGGTCAATATTTTGAAATATGCAGCAATAATTGTGTTTGCACTTGCCGGAGGATATTTCTTGAGCCAGAACAAACTGGGGGCTGAATTGGCAATGAATGAGATTGTGGTTCCGCGCGGAAACAGGACTTCTGTAACACTTCCCGATGGAAGTTTGGTCTGGATTAGCAATGGTTCAAAGCTTATTTACCCCGAAAACTTCAGTGGGGATACCAGAAATGTTCGGCTCGAGGGTGAAGGTTTTTTTGAAGTTGCACACGATACCGAACATCCGTTTATTGTTTCAGTGGGGCAGGAAAAGATCAAGGTGTTAGGGACTAAATTTGCAGTTGTGGCTTATCCCGAAGATGATCTGGTTAAAACTGAACTGATTTCAGGGGAAATTCAATTCGATGTTTATACAGGCAATACCAAAAACGAATACAAATCATTCTTGGTTAAGCCATCGCATAGTTTAGTTTATGATAAAACATCCGGGAAGGTCTACGAGTCCATTATCCCGGATGGTTTTTACGATTACTGGCTAAATGGGACTTATCGTTTCAAAAATGAAACATTTGAATCGCTGTCCAGAAAAATTGAACGAATTTACAACGTAGAAATTATTTTTATGGATACAGGGTTTAAAACACGAAACTTCACCGGGACACTAAGTATAGATGATAATATCTATACCATTATGGAAGCCTTCAAAAACGCGTCAGGAAAACCATTCAACTACAAATACGAAAAAGGAAAAATATTTATTATGAACTAATCTAACTTTTAAAAACTATTTGCCTATGAACTAAATCCGAACTGAAACTAAAAAACGGGAAATGTCTGCCAACACTTCCCGCCTGTAAAGAAACACTTTTGGGTTTCCATCTTTTTGAGAATCAATAAATAAGCCAATTGGCTCAATTATCGAAATTTAACACGTTAAATGTATGAAAAAAACTAACATTTGCAATGAGGTAGATTATATGGCTCATTTCAAAAAACTGATTAGAACTATGAAGATTACATGTTTGTTTCTCTTGGTAGCCATAGTGCAGGTTTCGGCCTCCAGCTATGCGCAATCTATCAAGTTGACATTGGACATGAAGAATGCCAAACTATCCGAACTTTTCGAAGAAATTGAGAATTCGAGTGAATTCAGGTTTTTTTACGACAGCAACGAAATCGATCTTTCAAGGGAAGTTACAATACACAAGGAAAAGTCGAACATCAACGACATTCTTACCGAGGCATTTGTCGGTACCGAATACTCGTATGTTTTGCTCGACCGACACATTATTGTTCAGAACAGAGGAAAAGAAAATACAGAATCCGTTGATAATCCTTTGCCGCAAAATTTGGTAAGCGGAACAGTAAAAAGCAGTCAGGGTGAGTTGTTGCCCGGTGTTACGGTTTTGGTGAAAGGAACCAATAACGGTACGGTTACCGACGTAGACGGGAAATTCTCGCTCAGCGGAGTTGAACCCGGCGATGTGATGTTGTTCTCTTTCATTGGAATGGAAACACAGGAAGTTACCGTAGGTGACAACCGCACCATCGATGTTGTTATGCGACCCTCCTCTATTGACATTGAAGAAGTAGTGGCTATTGGTTACGGTACCCAGAAAAAGGAATCGTTAACAGGTGCAATTTCGGCTGTAACTTCCGAAGATTTGGAAAGAGTACACGCTTCAACGGTTAGTTCTACTTTGGCAGGTAAGCTGGCAGGTGTGTCTTTCCGTATGCCCGATGGGCGTCCGGGGGCTTCGGCAACTATTCAGATCAGGAATATGGGTGACCCGCTTTATGTAATAGATGGGATACAGAAAGATGCTGGACAATTCAATAACTTGTCGCCAAATGATATCGAAAGCATCAGTGTTCTGAAAGATGCATCGGCAGCCATTTATGGTGTACGTGCAGCAAACGGTGTTGTTGTGGTTACCACCAAGCGTGGTAAAAAAGGAACCCAAAATACCATCAATGTAAATGCCTACATGGGATGGCAAAACTGGTCGCGTTTTCCTGAAACTGTGGATGCTTACGACTGGATGCTGGGAAAAGCTTACGCTGAAATGAACCTTGACGGCAGTACGAATATTACCCCGGCAGAACTGGATAAATGGAAAGCAGGAACAGAAGCAGGATACCAAAGTTTCGACTGGTACGATTTTATAATACAGCCAAATGCACCACAGAACTCCATTAACATAAGTACATCGGGGGGATCCGATAAAATTAACTACTATTTCTCGCTCACCCGTTTGGACCAGACTTCAGTTTTGGGACGGGAGTTTACTTTTGAACGCACAAATATTCAATCTAATATTGACGCACAAATTACGGACCGCCTAAAAGTGGGCGCTTCTATTAATGGCCGTATCGAAACCCGTGATAATCCAGGTGTTCCAGGAGGAGATGATTATTGGGCGCCACGTTTTGCACTGTTTCGCAACCGTCCTACAGAACGGCCTTATGCTAACGATAACCCGGAATTCATTAACAACATCGGCCACATGGCTGAGAACTGGGGCTTGTTAACCAAAGAAAACTCGGGTTACTGGACGGAAGACTGGAGAGTGCTTCAACTGAATTTTAATGGCGAATACGATCTGCCAATCGAAGGATTGTCGGTAAAAGGAACCTATTCTTATTACATCGCCGACCGTTTAATGAATGGGCACGAATATACTTATGAAGCTTATTCTTACTTTCCTGAAACTGATGAGTACAAAGTGACATTTTCTATGCAAAACCCATGGCGTGAACGTGGTACACACAAAGTAATGGAAAATGTATTGATTGGCCAGGTTGACTATGGAAATACATTTGGAGAGCATACAGTGGCAGCAACTTTTGCAAACGAGCGTATTGAAAGACGTGATCTGGATGTATGGGTACATGCTGTGCCAAAAACCAATGCACTTCCATTAATCCAGTTCCCTGATATGGATACCTACAACGACTCGGATGACGAAAGTGCCAGAATTGGTTACATCGGAAGGGTAAACTACAACTTTGCCAATAAATATTACGTCGAATTTTCTGGACGTTACGATGGTTCGTGGAAATTTGTATCGAGCGAACGCTGGGGGTTTTTCCCGTCAGGATCAATAGGATGGCGTATTACCGAAGAGAATTTCTCTAAAGCGCTGCTTGGTGAAAGTACCTTCAATTTGAAACTGCGTGCATCGTACGGTGAACTTGGAGACGACAACGTAGGCATTGGTAATTTCGATTACCTGACAGGTTACAACTACGCTTCTCAAACCGTGGTAATGGATGGACAGATTATTACCGGTGCGCGCGACCGTGGTGTGCCAATCAAATCTATTTCGTGGTATACCAGCCGCATAACCGATATTGGTGCCGACTGGTCGTTATACAACGGAAAATTAAGTGGTGCTGTCGATTACTTCTATCGTAAACGCGACGGACTGCGCGGACGCAAATACGATATCCTGGTACCAAACGAACTTGGATACACCTTGCCCGATGAAAACGTAAACAGCGATGCCACCATGGGGGCAGAAGCATCGATTGCTTATGATGGCTCGGCAGGCGACTTCAAATATACCGTAGGCGGTAATATTTCGTACGCACGTAATAAATTCCTCCAATCGTATAAACCTCGTTTTGGAAACTCCTGGGACCATTACCGCAACTCATCGGAAGATCGCTGGACAGGCGTTTTCTGGGGCTATGAAATTGAAGGTCAGTTCGAGTCATTCGAACAGATTAACAGCTGGCCGGTTAACAACGACGGAAATGGTAACCGCGATATGTTGCCCGGCGACATTATTTATAAAGACATTAACGGTGACGGCGTTATCAACGGATATGATCAACGTCCGATCGGATACCCGAGAGATCGTAACCCGATCATCAACTTTGGTATTAACCTTGCTGCCCAGTACAAAGGATTCGACCTGAAAGCTGATTTCTCAGGTGGTTCGGCTTACTCCTACAACCAGAACTGGGAAATGCGCTGGCCTTACCAGAATACTGGTAACCTGCTAAAACAATTTTACGACGATCGTTGGCACCGCGAAGATCCGTTTGATCTGAATAGCGAATGGATCCCGGGGAAATACCCTGCACTACGTTTTAACACCGGCTGGCACAGTAATTACAACAAGCAGTCAACTTTCTGGTTGACCAACGCCCACTACATTCGCTTAAGAACCCTTGAACTGGGTTATACCCTGCCTAAAGAGTGGGTAACAAAAATTGGGGCACAGAACTGCCGTTTGTATCTGAATACCTACAACCTGTTCTCTCTCGATAATTTGAAAGATCTGGGTGTAGAACCCGAAATTATGGAAGAGAACGGTTTACAGTATCCGCAAAACAGCATGGTGAATATTGGAGTAAATGTTTCATTCTAAACTTCTAAAACAGTAACAATATGAATAAAAAGATAGTATATATACTGCTTCTGCTTTTAACATTTAACTGGAGCTGTAACGACGATGATTTTCTGGACAGGGAACCCACCAATATCCTGCTGGATGAACAAGTATGGACGGACGAGGCTTTGATTCTGTCTGTGGTAAGCGACCTGTATTTCAGGATTCCTGAGTACCAATCTTTGGAAGGTTGGTGGAATTTTGCCGATTTTGATGAAGCTTTTGCCTCGAATTTTGGCGACTACTGGCGCCATAAAAATAACGACTGGGGTTATGGCGAATGGAGCCTTTGGAACTACGGTTATATCCGCGAAATCAACCTCTTTATTCAAAAAGCGCAATCTGATTTGACCAATAACCTGGATCCGGCGGTTAAATCACGTTTTATTGCCGAAGGCCGCTTTTTACGTGCCAATGCTTATTTCGAACTGGTAAAACGTATGGGGGGCGTACCTTTAATTACCGAGCCGTTGGAATACGATTTTAGCGGAGATGCAAGTTATTTGCAACGTCCCCGTGCGAAAGAATCCGATATTTACGATTTCGTTTTGAGCGAGTTAGAAGAGATTAAAAATGATTTGCCTAACGATGTGAACGTTAAAAGCCGTGCAACCCAGGCGCTGGTTTTGGCCATGCAATCGAGGGTAGCTTTATATGCTGCTTCAATTGCGAAATATGGCGCAACCACTCCGGCTGTTTTTTTACCGGGCGGCGAAGTCGGTATTCCGGCAAGCATGGCCGAAAGCTATTACACAAAGGCGTTGAGTGCTGCAGAGCAATTAATTAAAAATGGTGATTATGCACTGTACAACAAAAAAGAAGACCTTTCTGACAATTTCGCAAGTTTGTTTGTTGACAAAGGAAACAATACCGAGGTGATTTTTGTACGCGACTACGTACAAAGCGAACGCTGGGACGGAAGGGCCAATCTCTGGACGCTTTGGAATCAGCCATGGTCGGGTGCCGAAGATTTGGAAGGTGGCCGTACCAACCCGTCGCTAAACCTGGTGCAATCCTTTGAACTGCTGGACAATACTTTTGCAACTTTCGAAACCATGGATGGTGGAGGAGATTATCTTTATTTTGACAATCCTTTAGAAATGTTTGCAGGTCGCGATGCCCGTTTGGCAGGAACTGTCATTCTTCCCGGAAGTAAGTTTAAAGGCAAAGACCTTGATATTTGGGCTGGTTACCAACTGGCCGACGGAAGCATTATTACAGGCGATGAGTTTGGCCAGCGTAAAGAACTTCCCGGAACAGATACTCCTGTACAGGTGGTAGGTTTCGACGGGCCAATTGATGGCCGTGAGTTTAGTGCGCAAAGTGGGTTTTACGTACGCAAGCACATGGATCCACAGACCGGTAGTGGACAGAGAGGTTTAAAAAGTGACAGATGGTGGGTTCGCTACCGTTTGGCCGAAGTTTACCTGAATGCTGCTGAAGCCGCTTTCGAACTGGATCAGGCAGGCAAAGCAGCCGGCTATCTTAATGTGGTTCGCCAAAGGGCCGGGTTTACAACTGATCTAAAGGCAAGCGACGTTACTTTCGATCGTATTGTTCACGAACGCAAAGTGGAGTTGGCATTTGAAGGGCATGAATTGTGGGATATGAAACGCTGGCGTTTGGCCCACATCGTTTGGAATGGCGAGAAAGTTCCGTTGACTGACAAGCCTTGGAAAGCCGACGAAGTGAGTACGCGCGTATTCGGATTATGGCCATACAAATATTACGAACCGGGAAGTGAAAACAATGGTAAATACATCTTCAAACAAATACTTCCGGGGCAGGTTACAGGAGCCGACCGATTCCGTTTAGGAAACTACTATTCGTTCATTAACGACGAGATCAGAAATAACAATCCGCAAATTGTTAAGAACCCTAATCAATAACCTTTAAAGGAGAATACAATGAAGAAGTTAAAATTTATATTCACACTTATTATTGCGACTACAATTCTCGCATCATGTGCATGGGATAATTACGACGAACCGCAATCGTTCCTAAAGGGAAACATCGTGTACAACAACGAACCAATTGGTGTAAGCTACAACGATGTTACATTTCAGTTGTGGGAACCGGGGTGGCAACTCTCTTACCCGATTGATGTAGTTGTTGCTCAGGATGGTTCGTATTCGGCTAAATTGTTTAATGCTACCTATAAACTGGTATTTCCCGACGGACAGGGGCCGTTCAGAATGGTAGGCGCCGATACATTAACCGTAAATATTGCCGGTAATCAAACGCTCGATATCGAGGTGGAACCGTACTACATGATCCGTAATGCACAGTTCTCGGCTAGTGGCAGAAATGTAACTGCTTCTTTTCAGGCTGAAAAAATTATTACGGATGCTGATGCGCTCGATATTGAACGGGTGAACCTGTACGTAAACAAAGGAATGTTTGTCGATTTCAGAACTAACGTAGCCAGTACTGAAATTTCCGGAGGTGATATAGCCAATCCGGGTTCAATCAGTATGTCGGTAAGTGTTCCTGAGCTTACGCCAACACAAAATTATGTGTATGCACGCGTAGGGCTTAAAGTGGCCGGACGCGAAGACATGATCTTTTCTCAAGTACAAAAAATAGATTTGTAGAACATATCAGCAAAAGTTATCCCGGATTGTTTTCCGGGGTAACTTTTTTGTTTTTGGCCTTTTAATTTTAAACCAACTTTTTACTTAAAATTTTAATCTCATGTTTTGCAAAATCCATTTTAGCAGTATTGTTGCAATACTTGCTGTGTTGTTATTTGCCTGTTCTCCAACTGAGAAAACGACTGATGCTACCACCGAACAGGCTTTTCGAGCGCCGGCCTACCCGCTGGTTACTATCGATCCGTATACCAGTGCCTGGTCAACAAGCGATCAGTTGTTTGATACACCCGTTACACATTGGACAGGTAAAACCCATTCGCT
This sequence comes from Draconibacterium sp., assembly GCA_011620585.1. GTDB lineage: Bacteria > Bacteroidota > Bacteroidia > Bacteroidales > Prolixibacteraceae > Draconibacterium. Next base: position 54,609 of record WOYV01000038.1, on the reverse strand, counting down.
GATTGGTGCGCTTAAGGTAGATGGAGAAATTTATCGTTTTATGGGAAAAGAGGAAATACCACCCAGGGTTATTATCCCGATGGCCAATTACGAACACTGGGATGCGCGTTTCACCGAAAAGCAACCAGGCGCCGGATGGGAAGCACCCGGTTTTAACGATTCCGCATGGAACAGTGGTAAAGCTGCATTTGGAACTACCGGGATGCCGGCCTTGGCAACACCGTGGGAAAGCAAAGACATTTGGGTACGGCGTACTTTTCAGTTGCCAGCAGAATTGGACGAACAGGATATCTACCTTATTTATTCGCACGATGATATTTTTGAACTCTACCTCAACGGCGAGCAATTGGTAAAAACTGAATACGAGTGGCACAATAATGTGAGGCTAAAACTCAATCGCGAGAAATTAAAGCTTGGTGAAAAAAATACCATTGCGGCACATTGTCATAATCGGACAGGAGGAGGCTACGTGGATTTTGGTATTATTCAGGACCGCAACGAAAAAGAGATTTTTGCATCAACAGCGATTCAAAACAAAGTTGAACTTACGGCTACAAGTACGAAATACGATTTTACTTGTGGCCCGGTAGATCTTCAGCTGGAGTTTATATCCCCCTTATTGCCGGACGACCTTGATTTGTTGTCGAGGCCGGTGAATTATATCGATTACGAGATACTGGCAAACGACAACAAAAGCCATGATGTTCAGATTTACATTGAAACCACACCCGAATGGGCAGTAAATGATTTGAGCCAGGAAGTAATTGTAACAACAGGAGCCAAACAGAATATTAATTGGGTAAAAGCCGGAACCGTTGAACAACCAATATTGCAAAAAAAAGGCGATAACGTTCGTATTGATTGGGGCTATCATTATCTGGCAACAGTTGATAGCGAAGGAGCTTCTGTACATATTGGTGATTATATACTTTCGAAACAGCAGTTTTTAAACCAGGAAATACCCGGTAGCAGTGTAGATGAATTTATTACAAAAATGAGCCAGTCGATGCCTGCCATGGTTTTTACAGACGACATGAAAGAAGTTTCAGATAAGGCAACAAGCGGTTATGTAATGATCGCTTACGACGATATTGAATCCATTCAGTACTTTGGTGATAACCTGAAAGCCTGGTGGACAAAAAACGGGGAAGTTAGCATTGCAGATGTACTGCAATCGGCGGTTACTGAACGTGATGATGTTTTGGCACGTTGCGCCAAACTCGATCGGGAATTGCATGCTAAAGCCTTGAAAGCCGGTGGCGAAAATTACGCCGACCTGTGTGAATTGGCCTTCCGCCAATCGATTGCTGCGCACAAACTGGTAAAAGATCCCGACGGAAATATCCTTTTCCTTTCAAAAGAAAACTTTAGCAACGGTTCAATTGGTACAGTGGATGTTACTTATCCCTCAGCACCCTTATTTTTACGATACAATCCGGAGTTGTTGAAAGGGATGCTAAATCCTATTTTTTATTATTCTGAAAGCGGAAAATGGACCAAACCTTTTGCTGCCCACGATGTAGGAACTTATCCGATTGCCAATGGTCAAACCTATGGCGGCGATATGCCGGTGGAGGAATGCGGGAATATGATCATTCTTACAACAGCCATTGCCGATGCAGAAGGAAATGCCGATTATGCAGCAGAACATTGGGAGGTGCTCACAACCTGGGCGAATTACCTGCTTGAAAACGGGCTCGATCCTGAAAACCAATTGTGTACCGATGATTTTGCGGGTCACTTTGCTCACAATGTAAATCTTTCGGTAAAAGCCATTATGGGAATCGCCGGTTATGGTAAACTGGCAGAAATACTGGGAAAAACAGAAGTGGCTGAAAAATATACCACTGAAGCAAAAAACATGGCACAGGAGTGGATAAAAATGGCTGATGATGGCGACCACTATCGTTTAACTTTTGACCAGCCCGGAACATGGAGCCAGAAATACAACCTGGTTTGGGACAAACTACTCGGCCTCGAAATATTTCCGCCAGAGGTGGCACAAACAGAAATTGCTTATTACCTTACAAAACAGAACAAATACGGGCTTCCTTTGGATAACCGGAAAGATTATACCAAATCGGATTGGATTGTATGGACAGCAACACTTGCTGACGACAAATCTACCTTTCAAAAATTTATCGACCCGCTGTATTTGTACGTTACTGAAACACCCGACCGGGTTCCGATGTCCGACTGGTACATGACTACCGATGCAACCCAGGTTGGTTTTCAGGCGCGTTCTGTTGTAGGTGGCTATTTTATAAAAATGCTGGAATAACGACATGCTGAAACTTGCTTACATAGTTGCTTTGATCTTTGCTGTGACTTTTTCTTCTTGTACCGGAAATTCAGGCAGGAAGTCCGGTAGTGTAGAAACAACTGAAAAGCAAGCAGCTACTTTCACAAATCCGTTGCTACCACAGGGAGCCGACCCATGGTCGGTTTTTCACAATGGATTTTACTATTACATGCAAACTTCGCCCGATAGTTTGGTGCTTTGGAAAACGGCAGATTTAACTGACCTAAAAAATGCTCCGAAGAAAACAATATGGATACCAACGGAGCCTTCGCGGGCAAGAGATTTATGGGCGCCTGAAATTCATTACATTGATAAAAAATGGTACGTTTATTATGCGGCAGACGATGGTGATACCGACAACCATCAGCTCTATGTATTGGAGAATGAAAATGCCGATCCGTTTGAGGAAGAATTTTCCTTTAAAGAACGCATAAGTACCGATAAGGATAACAATTGGGCCATTGATGCTTCGTTGTTTGAATACAACGAGGAATTATACATGGTTTGGTCGGGGTGGCAAACACGACGGATTGATACAGAAACTCAATGTATTTACATTGCAAAAATGCAAAATCCGTGGACGTTAGCTTCTGAACGTGTGTTGATTTCAAAACCTGAACTGGAATGGGAACGCCACTACATTAACGAAAGTGGCTGGACACCGGATTACAAAATTTTTGTAAACGAAGGGCCTCAGCCCTTGAAAAGCCCAAATGGAAAATACATTCATATTGCGTATTCCGCAAGTGGAGTATGGACACCCTACTATGCTTTGGGAATGTTAACAGCTACAGTTGGCTCCGATTTGTTAGACCCGGAATCCTGGGTAAAATCACAGGAACCGGTTTTTAGCCAGTCACCAGAGAATGGGGTTTACGGATCGGGGCACAACAGTTTCTTTAAATCACCGGATGGAAAAGAAATTATATCTTGTACCATGCCCGTGATACAGAAACAGATCCTCTGGGGATGGGCGATACACGTTCGCCACGCGCCCAGAAGTTTGAATGGGATGAAAATGATTATCCGGTTTTTGGCGTGCCTTTTGCCACATCAAAAGAATTGAAAAAGCCGTCAGGAACAATATTGACTGAAGAATGAAAAATAGGTTTTCTATCATAAGTTTAGGATTTGGATTAGTTTTAGTTATTATGCTGACAGTGGCAGCCGGTGCTCAGTCTGTGCAAAAAGCACCGGCTCCTCTGTTCAGAGATCCGGTTTATGATGGAGCTGCTGATCCTGTTGTTTTTTGGAACCAAACCGAGAAAAACTGGTGGATGCTTTATACCCAACGCCGGGCCAACGAAGAGACTGCTGATGTTGCCTTTTGTTATGGGAACGAAATAGGAATAGCTTCCTCCTCTGATAACGGGAAAAGCTGGATTTACCGTGGAACGCTCAACCTTGAGTTTGAACATGGTAAAAATACATTTTGGGCACCTGAAGTAGTTTTTGAGAATGGAAAATACCACATGTTTGTGGTATACATTCGCGGCGTACGAAACCACTGGGGCGGCGATGCCCGAATGGCACATTACACCAGTGAAAACTGCTGGGACTGGAGTTTTGAAGGTTTGCTAACTTTATCTTCTGATGCGGTAATTGATGCCACACTTTTTAAAGATGAAAACGAAACCTGGAAAATGTGGTACAAAGACAATAGCCAGTCATGGCTGGCAGAAAGTAAAGATTTGTATACCTGGACATGGCGTAATGAGCCCATTATTGCTGACCAGGCGCACGAAGGGCCAATTGTTTTTGAATTTGCGGGATTCTACTGGCTCATAACTGACCAGTGGGCCGGAATGGGAGTTTACCGTTCTGATGATCTGGAAAACTGGACAAAGCAGGAAAATCCTATTCTGACCGGAGCTTCAAACCGTCCAGACGACAAGCCGAGTGGTGCACACGGTTGTGTGGTAGTAGAAAACGAGCAAGCCTACATTTTTTATTTTACACATCCAGGACGTGAATCACATACAAAAGCAACGCTTGATGCACATGGGAAATACCCGATAAATGAAAAACGATCTTCGATTCAGGTAGCTGAACTGGAGGTAAACAATGGAATATTGGAAGTAAAAGACAGGGATAAACCTTTTCATTTTTTCCTGCCCGACAAAGATTAAAAGATTATAAAAATGGAGACTAGATTATTATTGACTATACTCGCTTTTTTCTTATTCACTGATTGTTCAAAAAGTGAGCAACTTCCTGAAAATGAGGTAAAAGAAACTTTTAAAAATCCGGTTTGGAACGGCGCTGATCCGTGGATGGTAAAACAAGGCGACGAATATATTTACTGTTTTTCAATGAACAACGGAATTGCAGTATCGCGCTCAAAACTAATGACACAAAAAAACACCGCCCAATACATCTGGAGGGCACCCTCATCGGGCTGGAACAGTAACTGTGTATGGGCACCCGAGATTCACTTTATAGATGGACACTGGTATGTTTATTATGCAGCCGGAGTATCGGGACCACCTTTTATTCATCAGCGAACAGGGGTTTTGCGCTCGATAAACGATTATATTTATAGTGAATACGAAGATATGGGAATGTTGAATACCGGTGACGATCCTGATGATATCTCAAAAAATATTTGGGCTATTGATATGACCGTTTTGGAACATCGCGGAAAATTGTACGCCATTTGGTCGGGTTGGTTGGAGCAAATGGATACCGATGCTACACCGCAACACCTTTTCATTCAGGAAATGGAAAATCCTTATACCTTAAAAGGTAGCCGTGTATTGCTTTCTTCGCCTGAAGAAAGCTGGGAAACCGGTGGCCCGTTAAATTTGAATGAAGGACCGGAGGTGCTTAAGCATGGCGAGGAGGTGTTTGTCGTTTATTCCTGTCGCGAATCATGGTTAAAAGAATATCGTCAGGGCATGCTGCAGTTGAACAGTCCGGATGCTGATCCGCTTGATCCGCAAAATTGGATAAAAACAGGACCGGTTTTCGAAGGAAATAATTCGGTGTATGGAGTGGGGCATGTATCGTTTGTAAAATCGCCCGACGAAACAGAGGATTGGATCATTTATCACTCAAAGAAAAGCACAGAACCCGGTTGGGACCGCGATGTGCGAATGCAACCTTTTACCTGGAATCCGGACGGAACTCCAAATTTTGGTGAAGCAGTAAAGACTGGCAAAGAGATTCAACGTCCTTCAGGAGAAGTTGAAATTGAGAAAGCTAAAACAGAATAGAAATTTCACCTGCACTAAACGGATGAAAGTGTTATTATTCAGATATTGATAGAAGATTGGACCTATTTAATTCGGGGAAATAAGATCAAGGACCGTTTCCCGGTAAACCAATAAAATACTAATCATGAAACGACGCAATTTTATTCAAACATTATCAGGCGGCACAGCAGCAGCTTATTTCACAACGAATCCACTGGTAAGCTCTTCTTCAGTATTTGCTAAAGACAGCGACTTAAGTTATCACACAATTGAAAGTGTATCCACAAAAAAAGTCCGTATTCAGTATCCGCGTTTTGTGAGTAAAAATGCAATTAAAGGCAACCACGGTTGGGGTTACGATGAAACAGTTTGTGAGCTGGTAACCAAACAAGGTGCAAAAGGTTGGGGCGTTACTTTGTGGGGGAGATCAGATGAAGGGCTTGCAGATTATGTGGTGGGTAAAAAGGTGTCTGATTTGTTTTCACCTGAAATTGGCTTGATCGATCCTAAAGCTGAATATTGCGACATCGCACTTCATGATTTGGCCGGAGTAATCCTGAATAAACCGGTTTATGAGGTGATGGGCGCTAAAACTCCGGAGACCACCAAATGTTACAGCGGTATGATTTATTTTGATGATCTGACACCATTCTACAATAAAACATTGGGGCTCGACATTATTCTGAAAGAATGCCAGTTTGACTATGATATTGGTTACCGGCAGTTTAAGTTGAAAATTGGCCGTGGAAATAAATGGATGCCAAAAGCCGAAGGAATCAAACGCGATATTGAAGTAACGAGATTGGTGGCCGAGGCGTTCCCCGACTGTGAAATATTGGTTGACGGCAACGATGGTTATCCGCTTGATGAATTTAAACAGTATTTGCAGGGAATAGAAGGTATCAAATTGTTCTGGATTGAAGAGCCATTCAGGGAAACCGTTGAAGATTACACAAAGCTGAAAGCGATTTTGAAAGAAATGGGAATCGAAACCCTTCTTGCCGATGGCGAGGCTTCTCCTGACCACGACTTTATGCGAAAGCTGGAGGAAATGAAATTGATCGATGTACATTTAACAGACATTCAGGACATTGGTTACACGGGCTGGAGAAAGTTAATGCCCGAACTCAAAAAGATGAATGTGTTTGCATCGCCACATGCCTGGGGATCACAAATAAAAACCAATGCAGTGGCTCATTTAACAGGCGCTTTGGGAAATACGGTAACGATAGAAGGTGTAACATGTATTTCAGACGATGCAGACTTAGGAAATTATCAACTGAAAGATGGGAAATTAATACCTTCTTCAGCACCTGGCTTTGGAATGAAATTATTAAAATAACTTATATAAACTATGCGATTAAAACCCACAATTTTATTAGTGATTGTTGCTTCTTTTTTACTGGGAGCCTGTCAGCAGAAAAAAACTACCGGGCTTCAAATCAGTAATCCCTTGCCTGTTGAATTTGGTGATCCGTATATTCTGAAAGCTTCGGATGGCATGTACTATATGATTGGGACCGGAGGTGTAAGAGACGGTTTCAAAATGCTTTCGTCAACCGATCTTATGGATTGGAAAGACGAAGGACGGATTTACCAGGGAAATACTGATAGCTCATGGAATATTGCCAATTTTTGGGCACCTGAATTGTACGAGATCAAGGGCAAATTTTACCTGCTCTTTAGTGCCGATTGGCGCGAAAACCCAACCAATGAACTCGAAAATTTTAGAATTGGAGTTGCCGTTGCCGACAATCCTACCGGGCCTTATACCGATTTGATGGATCGTCCGATCTTCGATCCCGGCTATCCGGTAATAGATGGAAATCTTTGGTTCGAAGACGGAAAGGTTTACCTGTATTATTCGCGTTGCTGCTACAAAAACCCGGTAGAGAGTGAAGTAGCTGACTGGGCGCGCGAAAAAGGAATGTTTGATGAGATTGAAGAAAGTTGGGTTTATGGCGTTGAACTTCAACCCGATTTTTCAGGAATTATCGGCGAACCGGAATTATTGTTGCGCCCGCCTTTAAAAATGGATGACGAACAGGCAGAATGGGAGAGCCGCTCGGTAACTTCGGGCGAAGTGAACCGCCGCTGGACAGAAGGATCGTACATAATTAAGGATAAGGATACCTATTACATGATGTACTCTGCCAATTACTTTGGTGGGAAAAATTATGCGGTTGGGTATGCCACTTCCAAATCACCACTTGGGCCTTTCGAGAAAGCAGACAATAACCCGGTTTTACAGAAAAATGTGGAGCAGGGTGGTGTTGTAACCGGCACAGGACATAATATGATTACTGTAGCACCCGACGGAGAAACTATGTTGTGTGTTTATCATGGAAGGACTTCTAAAACCGGCGACGAACGTGTAGTTTTTATCGATCCGATGGAAATAACCGACGACGGTAAACTTATTGTTCACGGGCCAACAACAAAACAAGAATAAATGATAAAGAGAATTTTGAAAAGTACAATCCTGGTTTTGATTTTAGCCGTTTCAGGATGCCAGAAACCGGCTCAAAATTACACTGTACAGCAGGTGCCTTTCAACCAGGTTAAAATCACTGATCAGTTTTGGAGTTCGCGGTTAGAGGCGCATGCGCATGCCATGCTCGAAACCTGTATTGTTCAAACACAGGATTCTACCGAGCGCATCAACAATTTTATAAAAGCTGCCGGATTGATGGATGGGGAACACAAAGGGATTTACTTTGATGATTCGGATGTGTATAAGGCAATGGAAGGAATTGCTTATTCGCTTATCAATAATCCAAACCCGGAACATGAAGCTTTACTTGATGAATGGATTGGCTACATTGCCAAAGCACAACAACCGGATGGCTATCTCAATACTTTTTATACACTGAACCATCCCAATGAGCGTTGGACGGATATGGAAAAGCACGAAATGTATTGCGGCGGACATATGATTGAAGCGGCGGTGGCACACCATAAAGCTACCGGAAAAACTACTTTCCTGAATGTAGCTACCAATTTTGCCGATTATTTGTACGATACATTTGGGCCGGAGAAAAAACATTGGGTTCCGGGACATGAAGAAATTGAACTGGCACTGGTAAAACTTTACCACGAAACCGGAGAAAAGAAATACCTTGATTTATCGCATTGGTTGCTCGAAGAACGTGGCCACGGCTTAGGCCATGGAGCTATTTGGGATAATAAAGATTGGGGGCCGGCTTATTGTCAGGATGATGTACCGGTTTCTGAAATTTCGGATATAAAAGGCCATGCTGTGCGCGCCATGTACCTGTTTTCGGGAATGGCAGATGTAGCTGCGGAAAAAGATTTGCCGGAATACACTGCGGCTTTACAACGCGTTTGGGAAGATGTGGTTGGACGGAATATGTACATCACAGGCGGAATTGGTAGCTCTGGTTCCAACGAAGGATTCTCGAAAGACTACGAACTACCCAACAAAGAAGCCTACTGCGAAACTTGCGCTTCAATCGGAATGGTTTTGTGGAACAACCGGATGAACCTTTTTTCGCAGGATGCCAAATACATTGATGTCATGGAACGCTCGATGTATAATGGTGTGCTGGCAGGTATTTCGCTCGAAGGCGATCGTTTTTTCTATGTAAATCCGCTCGAATCTGAAGGGCATCATCACCGTCAGGAATGGTTTGGATGTGCTTGTTGCCCGAGCAATGTATCACGTTTTTTACCTTCGGTGGGGAGCTATATTTACGCCGTTTCTGAATCGGAAGGCGTATTTGTGAATTTATATGTGGGAAGTACAGCCGGGATGGAAATGAATGACACAAAACTCGAACTTGTGCAAAATACCAACTATCCCTGGTACGGTAAAATTGAATTGGAAGTTCGGCCTGAAAAAGATGCAAGTTTTCCGGTGAATTTGAGGATTCCGGATTGGTGTAAAAGTTATTCACTTTCAGTAAACGATAAAAAACAAAATACTGAAAGTAAGGAGAACGGTTATGTAACATTGGAAAGAAACTGGGAACGGGGAGATAAGATTACACTAACGCTGGATATGCCGGTTGAAGTTGTTGCTGCCGACCCTAGAGTTGAAGCCAATATCGGCAAACGTGCCATTCAACGAGGCCCGCTGGTTTATTGTATTGAAGAAATTGATCAGGCGAATAAAAACTTGGACGCAATTCAATTATCAGGTGCCAGTACTTTTGAAGCCACGAATGCTTCCGGTAAACTGGATGGAATGGTAGAAATCCAAGGAGAAACCGGCGATGCAAATTTTACCATGATCCCGTATTTTGCCTGGGACAATCGCGAAGCTGGCAGAATGAAGGTTTGGATTGATTACAATGAATAATATTGAATAGATGTATACGACAAAGCATATTTTTATTTTGACAATTGTTGCACTGTTTTTGGCTTCTTGTACAGAGCAAAAGAAGGAAAAGGAACAGGCGTACTATAAAAATCCGGTGATCAGAGGAGATTTTCCCGATCCTACAATTATAAGGGTAGGAAATATTTACTACGCCGCCGGTACCAGTAACGATTTTGCACCGAATTATCCTTTGTATGAATCGAGCGATTTGGTTAACTGGAAAAGAATTGGAGCCGTTTTTAGCGAGCCTCCTGCATGGTCGTCGGAAGACTTTTGGGCCCCGGAGCTTTATTATAAAGACGGTACATTTTTCGTGTATTACACCACCAAACGAAAAGACACTGGAATTGCCTGTATTGGAGTAGCAACCACAAAAGATATTCACAAAGGCTTTACCGATCACGGAATTATAATCGAATGGGGCGACGAAGCCATTGATGCTTTTGTCTTTCAGGATGACGATGAAAAACTCTACATCACCTGGAAAGCTTATGGATTAACCAGGGGTCGCGAGATTGAGATTCTGGCTTCTGAATTAAGTGATGATGGCTTGAGTTTGGTGGGCGAGCATTTTTCGCTGACAGATCAAACAAAAGGCTGGAATGGCCCGGGACACGAAGGACAATGCCTGATAAAGCGCAACGGGTATTATTACCTGCTTTATTCGGCAGGTGGCTGTTGCGATAATCGTTGCGACTACCATGTTATGGTGGCTCGTTCGAAAAACCTGAGAGAAGGTTGGGAACAAAATCCGGAAACTATTTTGCAGGGAGGAGAGACTTGGCGTTGTACCGGACACGGAACTTTGGTGAATACTCCTGATGGTCGATATTTTTATATGTATCATTCGTACAATGCTACCGATTTTGAGTTTATCGGCCGGCAGGGAATGTTGGATGAAATGCTGTGGAACGAAGAAACCGGTTGGCCCTATTTCAAGAACAGCACGGCATCGGTCAGTGCTCCCGTTCCGTTCGAAAATACGGTGCAAAAAATTGATTCCGTTTTCGAAGATGATTTTTCAAGCGACAAATATCTGTCGTTCCTGGAATGGGATGTAAAAGGTGTGAAACCTGATGCCAAAGTTGTTGATGGTGAATTGCTGATTACACCACTCCAAAGCGGAACAACTTTTATGGGGCTACGCCCTGAAACCGGAGATTACGAGCTGGTTTCCGACGTAATTACTGGTGAAGAACAAAGCGGAATTGGTATTTACAGCAACGAAAACTATTTATTAAGTCTGGCAACTGATGAATCCGGTTTAATTCTCTACCAAATAAACAATGGAGAAGAGCGAGTTCTGGCTGAAGTTGCATTGAATAGCCCGGCATCGGTGTTTATGAAATACGAAGCTGTTTCGGGGCGCTACTTTCGGTTTTTCTGGTCGGAAAACGGTGAAGACTGGATTCCGGTTGAGGTAGATAATGAACAACAAGTTGACGGAACATTTTTGGCGCGGTGGGGATTTTCTCCCCGTGTTGGCTTTATTGTTAGAGGAAGCAGTCAAAACGCTTCTCGTTTTTCTTCAATAAGAATCAGGTATCAATTTAAATAAATAGAATAATGAAACAACCATGAAAAATAGATTGCCACAAACAAGTAGATTTAAAATCATGGGAGTTCCATCGAATGCAATTTATTACTAACAATTATAATGAGATGAAAACAATAGTATTCGCAATTTTTCTTTCTATGTCTTTGATATCAATTGGTCAAACAAATGATAATAGAATGATTTTTTCTGATTTCACAGAAGGAGTGGTCTATTTTAAGGATGGAACCAGAACAGCTGCTTTTCTTAATTACGATACTTACGAAGAAGAAATGATCTTCAAAAATGGTAACGAAGTTTTGGCGCTGGCATCACCCGAATTGATAGCTTCAATTAAAATTGAGGATCGTATTTTTGAATGGTTGGAAGGTGATGTTTTTCTCGAAAGGTTAGATTCAACACCTGTATTAATCTATAAAAGAAACCGTAACCAGTTGATATCAAAAGGAAAAGGTACCGCTTTTGGGGGTGTATCGAACACCTCGTCGGTACAACCGGTTAATAACCTGCCTCGGGGATATGACAAACAGACCTCTGAATTGACTATAAATGAGGATTTTGAATTGAAACCTGATAATTTGTATTACGCTAAAGAAAAGACAAGCTTTAGAAGTTTGACTTCACAAAATGAATTCTGCAAAGTTTTTGGAGGAAATAAAAAAGAAGTGGCAAAATTTATTAAAACCGAAAAATTGAATATGCAGGATTTGAACGACGTGATAAAAATTATTGAGTATTGCAAGAACAATCAATAGCCGGCGAATGGAGTCGTCAAAAAAATAAAATTTTCACATCCGTCGGCTGACGGATCATTAAAATACAGTTACATACGATGAATACAAGATTTAAATTTTTGATATTTTTTATAAGCCTGACATTTTTAGGTCAAACTGCTTTTGCCCAGAAAAGAACCGGAAACAACCACAACCCGGTTTTTGAAGGCTGGTATGCTGATCCTGAAGGAATTGTTTTTGGCGACGAGTACTGGATTTACCCCACATATTCAGCTCCCTACAATGAACAGGTTTTTATGGATTGTTTTTCTTCAAAAGACCTTGTGAACTGGACCAAACACGAACGAATTATTGACACTGCCGAAGTAAAATGGGCATGGCGTGCGATGTGGGCTCCTGCAATTATCGAAAAGGATGGAAAATATTTCCTGTTTTTTGCTGCCAATGATATTCAAAATGATAACGAAGAAGGCGGAATTGGAATAGGAGTAGCTGATAAACCCGAAGGCCCGTTTAAAGACTACCTTGGAAAACCTTTACTTGATAAGTTTCATAATGGCGCTCAACCGATCGATCAGTTTGTGTTTCACGACAAAGACGGTCAGTATTACATGATTTATGGCGGATGGCGGCACTGCAACATTGTTAAATTGAAAGATGATTTTAGCGGTTTTGTCCCTTTTAATGATGGTACAACTTTTAAAGAAATTACGCCCGAAGGTTACGTAGAAGGTCCGTTTATGTTTATCCGTAACGGGAAGTACTATTTTATGTGGAGTGAAGGTGGTTGGACAGGCCCCAATTACAGTGTGGCTTATGCCATTGCCGATTCGCCTTTTGGTCCGTTTAAAAGAATTGGCAAGATATTGAAACAGGATCCTGATGTGGCTACAGGCGCAGGACATCACTCAGTTATCCATGTTCCGGGCACCGACGAATATTACATTGTTTATCATCGTAGGCCATTGGGCGAAACCGATGGAAATCATCGCGAGACTTGTATCGACCGGATGTATTTTGATGAGGACGGTTTGATCAAACCCGTTAAAATTACTTTTGAAGGCGTTTCAGAACGGCCACTGAATTAAGTAAAAAGACCTAACCAATGAAACAGATTTATATTACTACGGTTTTGATTTTGATTTTCGTGCAAATTGGTTTTGCAAGAGAAAAGAGAAACGCCCATTACATTACCAACCAGGCACCTCTAGTGGCTCAGCCATACACTGCTTTGCCTATTGGTGCAATTCATGCTGAAAGTTTTTTACAGGAAATGCTTAAAATACAACGCGATGGCCTTACAGGCCAACTCGACAGTATTTACGAAGTGGTTTGTGGCGACAATAACGGCTGGTTGGGTGGTACCGGCGATGGCTGGGAACGTGGCCCATATTGGCTCGACGGATTGGTTCCGCTTGCTTATTTACTCGATGATGACGAACTAAAAGCCAAAGCACAAAAATGGATTGAATGGAGCATCAATAACCAGCAGGAAGACGGTTACTTCGGGCCAAGGCCTTTGCCCGAAAACTATGAGCATATTCCCGGAACCCAGCAGGGAATGCGAAACGACTGGTGGCCAAAAATGGTAATGCTGAAAGTGCTTCAACAATATTACATGGCTACCGGCGATGAACGTGTTGTAGAGTTGATGACTGACTATTTTCAGTATCAGTTAAAAATGCTGCCTGAAAATGAACTGGGATATGTTACTTTCTGGGCCAACCGAAGAGGTGGAGATAACCTCGCAGTGGTTTACTGGCTTTACAATATTACCGGCGACAAGTTTCTGTTGGATTTGGCAGAGATTATTCATAAACAAACTTTTAACTGGACAGAAGTTTATGCCGGAGATATGATCCGTCGATTAAATCCTTTACCCGACCTGCATTGTGTGAATGTGGCACAAGGATTGAAAGAGCCGGTGATTTATTATCAGCAACATCCTGAAGAAAAATACCTCGAATCTGTTAAAAAAGGCCTGACTTCGCTTAAAGAAGTACACGGCTTTGTGAACGGAATGTATGGAGGCGACGAACGCATGCATGGTAACGATCCAACACAAGGTTCCGAGCTCTGTTCTGCTGTAGAGATGATGTTTTGTTTTGAGAACATTCTTCCAATAACCGGCGATGTGTATTATGCCGATTATCTTGAAAAAATAGCCTACAATGTACTGCCGACACAGAGTACTGATGACTACATGCGTAAACAATATTTTCAGCAGGCGAACCAGATTAAGGTTTCTGACGATGAGCGAAACCTCTTTAACGACCGTGAAGGAAGAAACGTTTTCGGAACAACTACCGGCTATCCGTGTTGCCTGACCAACATGCATCAGGGCTGGCCAAAATTTGTTCAAAGTACATGGTTCGCAACTGCCGATAACGGGCTAGCTGCATTGGTTTATGGTCCTACAACGGTAACAGCAAAAGTTGCAAACGGCGAGCTGGTTACCATTAAAGAGGAAACAGGCTACCCGTTTAAAGAACAAATCCTGTTTACTGTTGAATGTGAGAAAACCGTGAAATTCCCGTTTCATTTACGTATTCTGGAGTGGTGTAAAACCTTCACCTTGAAGGTAAACAACTCGGTTCAGCAAGTGGAAGCGCAGGATGGAATTGTAATTCTTGATCGTGAATGGAACTCGGGTGATGAAGTTGAATTGAATTTAGCGATGGATTTTCGTTTCAGTCACTGGTACGAAATGTCGTTGGGAATTGAACGCGGGCCGCTCGTTTATGCACTTCGGATAGAAGAAGAATGGCGCGAAGTTGAAAAAGAAGGTTATGATGATACGTTCTGGGAAGTACTTCCCAAATCGCCATGGAATTATGCCATTTGGGAAAAGACAGTTGAAAATGCAGATTTTCAGCTTGAGTTTGCAGACGAAATTCAGCCCAATCCCTGGAACCTCGAAAATGCACCTATTACTTTAAAAACAAAAGGCCGGAGAATGCCAATATGGACCGAATCCAGAAATATGGCTGGCAAAATACCATCGCCGTCTTGGCCATACCGGATTGTGGAAGAGAATGAGGAGGAGATTACACTGATTCCGTATGGTTGTACAACCTTGAGAATCGCTCAATTCCCTGTTTACCGGAAATAGAATTTTTTAATCTAAATCAATTAATAATAAAAAATGAAAAAAAGTAAAATCCTGATTGTACTGCTTAGCCTGTTATCGATGAACGCCTTTGCCCAGTGGCAGCCGGCAGGCGATAAAATTAAAACTCCATGGGCCGAAAAAATTGATGTAAATAATGTGCTGCCCGAGTACCCGCGTCCGATAATGGAACGCACCAACTGGCAAAATCTGAATGGGTTGTGGAATTACGCCGTTACTGATGCCGGACAAAAACAACCAACAGAATTTGATGGTGAAATTCTTGTCCCTTTTGCTGTAGAATCGAGTTTGTCTGGCGTACAAAAACGTGTTGGCGAAGATAAAGAATTGTGGTACCAGCGTAATTTTGAAGTACCTTCTAACTGGAAAGGCCAGAAAGTATTGCTGCATTTTGGCGCAGTGGATTGGAAAGCTGATGTTTGGGTAAACGACATCAAAGTTGGTTCGCACAAAGGTGGTTACGATGCTTTTTCATTCGATGTAACTCCGTTTCTTACCAAGTCTGGACAGCAAAATCTGGTGGTAAAAGTGTGGGATCCATCCGACGAAGAATATCAGCCACGCGGAAAACAGGTAAGCGACCCACGTGGTATTTGGTATACACCAGTTACCGGAATCTGGCAGACTGTTTGGCTAGAACCGGTAAATCAAAAACACATTACAAATGTTGTGGCCATTCCTGATATCGACAATGGCAGTTTAAAAGTTGATGCATCTGCCTGCGGCGCAGCCTTCGGAGATGTTTATGAGGTTATATTAAAAGATGCAGGTAAAGTGGTTTCAACCGGAAAAGCTGTTGTTGGCCAGTCGGTTGAATTGGCTGTTTCAAACGCAAAACTATGGAGCCCGGAATCACCATTTTTGTACGATTTGGAAGTGAACCTGATTAGTGATGGTAAAACAGTTGATGCAGTGGGAAGTTACACCGCTATGCGCAAAGTTTCAACCAAACGCGACGAAAACGGAATCGTTCGTTTACAATTGAATAACGAAGATTATTTTCAATTTGGTCCGCTGGATCAGGGATGGTGGCCTGATGGATTGTACACCGCTCCAACCGATGAAGCATTGAAATACGACATTGTGAAAACCAAAGATTTTGGATTCAACATGATTCGTAAACATGTAAAAGTTGAACCTGCACGTTGGTACACACACTGCGACGAACTGGGTATTTTGGTTTGGCAGGATATGCCTAACGGCGATCGTTCGCCACGCTGGCAAAACCATCAATATTTCGACGGAACTGAGCTGAAACGCTCACCTGAATCAGAAGCTAACTACCGGAACGAATGGAAAGAAATTATGGACGAACATATGTCATATCCTTCGGTAGTGTGCTGGGTGCCGTTTAACGAAGCCTGGGGGCAATTCAAAACCGAGGAAATTGTAGACTGGACAAAAGCACATGATCCAAGTCGTTTAGTAAATCCCGCCAGTGGCGGAAATCATTATCATGTGGGAGATATGCTTGACCTGCATAACTATCCCGGCCCGGAAATGTATTTGTACGATGGCAGCCGTGCAACTGTTTTGGGAGAATACGGTGGAATTGGCCTTGCTTTGGAAGGACACCTGTGGAATACAGGGCGCAACTGGGGTTATGTTGAATTTAAGAACTCAAAAGAAGTAACGGATAAGTATGTTGAGTTTGCCGAACAACTGATTAAAATGGCAAAATCAGGGTTTTCTGCAGCTGTTTATACTCAAACCACTGATGTGGAAGGTGAAGTAAACGGTTTGATGACATACGATCGAAAAGTTATAAAATTGGAAGAGGATCGACTGCGGGAAATAAATCAAAAAGTATGTAATGCATTGAAATAAAGTTGGTTCATTGTTTGAATCAACATTGCTTGTTTAAATAATAGGATAGCTTAAAGGAGTCTTGTTTTCTTTGAAATCTGAGACTCCTTTTTCTTTCTTTCTTTCTTTCTTTCTTTCTTTTTAATTTCAATTATGATTAATCGTATTGTGTTTTTTTTAAGTGTCTTTTTGTTTTTTGCATTACCGTCAGAATCTCAGACCTGGCAAATGAAACAGGCTCCGCTGATGACATCTTTTGCCAACGATGTTGACCCGCAAAACGTTTTGCCGGAGTATCCACGTCCGCAAATGCAACGAACCGAATGGATGAATCTCAATGGAATCTGGCAGTTTCAACCAGGGGTTAGTCAACAGGAAACGCCTCCTGCCGGTCAGTTATCAGGATCGATTCTGGTACCATTCCCGGTTGAATCAGCCATTTCGGGTGTAAAGGAACACCACTCAAGGTTGTGGTACAGACGTACTTTTGAAGTACCTGCTGATTGGGGCGGGAAAAGGATTATCCTGCATTTTGGCGCGGTTGATTACGAAACCGAAGTTTTTATTAATGGCGAAAGCCTTGGAAAACATTTTGGTGGCTACGATCCGTTCAGTTTTGATATCACTGACTATCTGAGTCAAAATAAAAGCCAGGAATTAACCGTGCGTGTTTTCGATCCGACTGATGTTGCCGGATTCCCAAGAGGCAAGCAAACCTTGCATCCCGAAGGAATTATGTACACTTCTACTACAGGAATATGGCAAACAGTTTGGCTTGAACCGGTACCGGAAACCCATATTCAGGCGATAAAACTGGTCCCCGATATTGATCAATCAGTGTTAAAAATAAAAGTATCAACTTCGGGCAGTTCAGAAGAAGTTTCGGTAAAAGCTGTTATAAAGGATAATGGAAACACCATTGCAACCGTTGTTGAAGCGGTAAACGAGAATTTTAGCATTACTGTTCCGAATCAGAAATTGTGGTCGCCCGACAATCCGTTTTTGTATGATCTGGAACTGACTTTGCTGCGCAGCGACGAAAAGATCGATTCCCTGAACAGCTATTTTGGAATGCGAAAAGTTTCGGTGGAAGAAGTTGATGGCTTAAAAAAATTGTATCTGAACAACGAATTTTTGTTTCAGATGGGGCCACTAGACCAGGGATTCTGGCCCGATGGAATTTACACCGCACCAACTGACGAAGCCTTGAAATACGATTTGGAAATGATAAAGCAATTCGGGTTTAACATGGTTCGTAAACACATAAAAGTCGAACCTCAGCGCTGGTATTACTGGGCTGATAAATTAGGGCTTATGGTATGGCAAGACATGCCTTCTGTAAATTCGTACACCAATATGCCGCAACCCATCGATCAGCCAGCATATAAAAAAGAACTTACACGAATGGTTGAAACCCATTGGAACAGCCCGAGCATTATTATGTGGGTGGTTTTTAACGAATCGCAAGGCCAGCACAATACCGTGGAACTGGTGAATATGGTGAAAACCCTTGACCCTTCACGCCTGGTAAACCAGGGCAGTGGGGGAGCCTGGCACGGAGTAGGCGATGTACTTGATTGGCACAATTATCCGGCACCGGTTTGCCCCGAAAGTAGCAGTCAGGCTGTGGTGTGTGGCGAATATGGCGGAATAGGTTTGGAAATTGACGAACATACCTGGAGCGATGGTTATTTCGGCTATGTAACTGTAGCCAATGCTGAGGAGATGATGTCGAGTTATGAAAAGTACATTGACCAACTAACCCTGTTCAAAACCAACGAAGGCTTAAGTGCTGCAGTTTACACCGAGATTACTGATGTTGAAATTGAATTGAATGGTTTGATGACTTACGATCGCATTGTAAAAGCCGATGTGTCGCGAATTTATGCCGCCAACCGAAAAGTTATTGAAGAAGATATTTATCTCACACATTTGTTGCCCACGGCAAAACAAGAGGAAACGGACTGGAAATACACCAACGATACCCCGAATTATGATTGGTATGAGGAAGATTTTGATGATTCAGGTTGGCGAACCGGAACAGCCGGGTTTGGCACATCCGGAACACCGGGAGCAATTGTTGGCACTATTTGGGATACCCCCGAAATTTGGGTTCGGAAATCGTTTGATTTGGAAGATATAAGTTCGTTTGAACAGGAAGATCTCGTGTTATATATTCATCACGACGAAGATTGCGAAGTTTATATAAACGGCGTTTGGGCAGTATCGCTAACCGGATGGACCACCGGTTACATTACGGTTCCGATTGGTAGCTCAGCATATAATGCTCTGAGGTCGAATGCCCTGAATACAATCGCGATTCATTGTAAACAAACGGATGGAGGACAGTATATTGATGCAGGAATTTCAGTTCTGTCGGATGAAAAGCTGACAACAAGTTTTAATACC
The DNA here is from genome assembly GCA_011620585.1 of Draconibacterium sp. Classification (GTDB taxonomy): domain Bacteria; phylum Bacteroidota; class Bacteroidia; order Bacteroidales; family Prolixibacteraceae; genus Draconibacterium. The sequence continues at coordinate 35,137 of WOYV01000038.1, read as the reverse complement.
ATTAAAAATAATAACAATCGATTCGATTTCATTTACCCGAATCCGGCGGGCAATACCCTGCATTTCTCCAATCCTTTTGATAAACCTGTTTCGGTAATGGTGTATGGTGCAGATGGCAGATTTATAAAACGCGAAGAGAATGTGAATGAACAACTTGATATTTCACGGCTAAAGGCCGGGATTTATTATTTAAAAATGGAGAAAAAACAACGGGTCCGTTATGCTAAATTTATAAAGATGTAACCGTGTGTATGTATTTTCATTTAAAGAGTGAAACAATAGACCAAATAACTTTATGTTCTATTTTAACCGTACAAACATTTCAAAGAATAACAGCGCCAAAAATCCATACTCGCTTAAATGTTTTCTCAGGTATTTTGTTGCTTTGCTTAAATGATCTTCGACTGTTTTAACCGAAATGCCAAGTTCTGTCGCAATTGCTTTATTTGTTAATCCCTTTTCTTTGCTTAGTTGGTATATCTTTCTTCGTTGGGGAGGAAGCTGTCCTACCAGATTTTTTATTTCGTTAGAAAACTGACTGTAGTTGAACTGCGATTCAGTATCGATGCTATTTGTGATTACCTTGTGTTTTAAATACTCCAGAAAACCTTTTTCGTTTACCTTTTTTCGAAAAACAGTAATAATGGTGTTTTTGGCGACGGTAAATAAAAGCGAATCGAGGTTAGAATTTTTATTTAATTTACTACGGTAATTCCATATATTAATAAATACTTCCTGAACGATATCTAATGCTTCAGCTTCGGATTTTAAATACCCGTAAGCGAATCGGTATAGTTTAGGGCTATATTCGGCATATAGCTCATTAATAGCTGATCTCTCATTATTAATAAGTCTGTTTACCAAGTTCGATTCTTTCATTTTTTTGATTAGATTGACAGTAAAACTACAAAATAGTTTTTAGACCGATAACAAAGAATGATAATGTTGCAGCTGCAGTAATTTTGAAGAAAATTAAATTTTATTAAAAAGTGAGCAGGGGTTTTTATTAAGACAGGCGTTTATACTATTGACAACACGTTATATGAAGGCACTATTTCAAAAATATTTACAGAATAATTGTTCCGAAGAAGAATTTAAATCCTTTGTTGACAATTTCCTTGATTCAGGAAAACAAGAGGATGTAACCCCAAACATGAGAGAACATTGGAAGACAATTGAAGACGATGGTGAATTACCTGATATGGAAGGAACCTTGTATAAGATTCATTATTCAATAAATTCTCAGGAAGAAAAAAAGATCAAAAAAGTAAGATTGATCCATTATTTAACCCGTGTCGCGGCAGTTCTTTTTATTCCGTTGTCCATCGCTTTCTTTTATAAATTCGAAGGTAGCAAAAGCGAGATCATCTACCAGACTGTTTCAACGCCAATGGCAGCAAAAACCCATTTCGTGCTTCCCGATGGTTCAAATGTTTGGGTAAATTCAGGATCATCAATTTCCTTTCCCGAGAGTTTTGATAAAAAGAAAAGACTAGTCAAGCTAAATGGAGAAGCATATTTTGATGTACAAAAAAGTGAAATTCCTTTTCAGGTCGAAACTAATTACACAACTGTAAATGTGTTGGGTACTGCTTTTAACGTAATGGCATACAAGAGTGAAAACCCTGTTGTTACACTTGAACGGGGGAAAGTGATTGTTTCTTCTGAAGCAGGAAACCAAAAGATATTGAAACCCGGAGAACAAGCAACAATCGATTCTCTGTCGCATTTAATTGCCATTCGCAAGGTTGATACTGATATTTATTCTTCTTGGGTTGATAATAAACTAATTTTCAGAAACGAGTCTTTAACCGACGTTGTTAAAAGGTTAGAACGTTGGTACAACATAACTATTGAAATAGATGGGCAGTATATTTCGGATAAGAAATTAACAGCGACTATCGAATATGAATCGATAACTGAAGTAATGGATTTACTTGGAATTACACTTTCAATAAAATACGAATATGTGAAAGACGAACGAAAACTAATTATTAAACCGAAAAACGTTTAGCCTATGAGATAAGTTTCAAAAAAAAACCTTTACCAATAAATCAAATAAAAAGAGGCGGAGAAGCCACCAACTTCCCCACCTCCGATAAATAATAATTACAATTATTAATCTTAATAGTCAAATCTATGAAAAAAAAGAGATTGAAGGATATCCTTCCGGGGACTTTCTTCTTAAAACTTTTAATGCTTATGAAACTAAGTTTGTTTTTTTTATGCTTGAGTGTTTTTTCGGTGATGGCTAACGAAAGCTATTCGCAGGTAACCAAGCTATCTCTCGAAATGAGAGATGCGAGCCTAAAAAATGTATTAACTCAGATTGAGGAGCAAAGTGAATTTCACTTTTTCTACTCTGAGGATGTAATCGATGCTGATCGAAAGGTGTCGGTAGATTTTCAGAATATAAACATCGAAATAATTCTGAATGAAATATTTGAAGGCACTGGTGTTGAGTATAAAATTGTTGGCAGACAGGTCGCACTGTATAAGGGCGAAGTTAGCAACGATTATCTAACCGTACTTCAACAACGGTCTGTAACCGGGCAGGTTACTGGTACCGAGGGCCAGCCAATTCCGGGAGTAACAGTGTTTGTAAAAGGTACAACACAAGGTACTGTTACTGATATTGATGGAAATTATCAGTTAAATGACGTTGATCCTGATGCCATATTTGTTTTCTCGTTTGTTGGGATGTTAACACAGGAAATTCCTGTGGGAGGGCAAAACAATATCTCAGTAGTTCTTAAAGAAGATGCTATTGGTATTGAGGAAGTTGTGGTTATTGGCTATGGTACAATGCAAAAGAAAAACCTGATTGGTTCGGTTGATCAAATTAATTCGAACCTGATTGAAGATCGTCCGGTAGGTAATACAGTGCAGGCATTACAAGGTGCTTCTGCAAACCTAATCATTCAGCAGCGAAGCATGAACCCGAACGACAACAGCATGAACATAAATATTCGAGGTGTTAGTACCATGAATAACAATAATCCACTTATTGTAATCGACGGAATGATTACAGAAATGGGAAGTTTGAATAACCTGAATCCTGCAGATATTGAAAATGTATCGGTGTTAAAAGATGCCGGTAGTGCAGCTATCTATGGATCGCGTTCATCAAATGGGGTTATCCTGGTAACCACGAAAAAAGGAGCAAAAAGTGGGAAACCTGTTGTACGTGTCAATACAATGACTGGTTTTCAGGATCCAGAGGTTTTGTTTCAACCTGTAAAGGGATATGAAAATGCCTTGCTGAAAAACCAAGCGCTTTTAAATGTTGGGTCATCACCTCAGTATACTCCTGCCGAAATCAGAGACTTTCAGCAACATGGTGATGGACAATGGTTTCTTGACGGAATTTTGCGAACCGCTTTACAACAAAACTACAATGCCAGCATTTCTGGTGGTAATGAAACGTCTACGTATATGGTTTCTGCCGGTTATTATAACCAGGAAAGCAACTTTGTTGGCGATTTTGGAATCGAACGCTATAATTTCAGAACCAATTTAGTTAGCGAATACGGCAAGTTAAAAATTAGTGCCTTAATGGCCTACAACCGCACTATGCAGACGGCTCCAAACGCGAGCACAGGATTTCTCATTGTTGATGGTTCGCGTATACCGCCATACTATAATTACAGGATGAAAGCTGATAATGGAAAGTATCTGATTAACGATGTGCTTTCTCAGTTTAACCCGCTGGGACAATTGGAAGCCGGTGGATTCCAGAAAAAAGATGACGATAATTTCCTGGGAAGTTTGAATCTGGAATTGGACTTGGCTAAAGGTTTGAAAGCAAAAGGTATGGTTGGTCTCGATTTAGGAGCAAATCATCGTTTTATAAGAGGTTTGGAAGTTCCGTTCTATTCGAGCGAAACGGCCGAAAAGCCAAACTCGTATGCCAACGATACACGTAATACAGAAGATTACAACGAAAAGAGGTATATTCTGAACACCCAGTTCTTATTGGAATACAATCGCACTTTTAAAGAAGATCATAATGTTTCCGGATTGATAGGTGTTTCCAACGAATCATATACCCGTCAGGCGAATGAAATTAAAATGAAATATACCGACCGCGATCTTGGTCTTCCTGAATCGGAGACTGAAATTGATCCAACGAGCTACAACACGCCAGCCCAAACACAGGAAAGAAGTATTTACTCTGTTTTCGGTCGTGCCGGTTACAACTATAAAGACAAGTATTATGGCGAATTCAGTTTCAGGTACGATGGATCGTCCAAATTCTCGAAAGATTACCGTTGGGGATTTTTCCCATCGTTTACCGGCGGTTGGCGGTTGTCTGAAGAAGCTTTCATGGAGAATTACAGAAACAACATTGGCGACCTGAAATTGCGAGGGTCGTATGGTGTGCTCGGTAATCAGAACGTTGATGATTATTCATACTTTACAACTTATACCGTATACAATAACAGCTATGGTTTTAACAATCAAGCCGTATCCGGAACCGGATTCGATTTCGGGAACAGTATTTTGCAATGGGAACAATCAGCCAATTTCAATATTGGTGCCGATGCAACCTTTTTGGATAATAGGCTATCGGTTTCTTTCGATTATTTTAACAAGCTTACTTCTCAAATCTTACTCACACCAGTTGTCCCATCTGTATTTGGAGGTGCTGTAGCTAAAGAGAATGCAGGCGAAATGAGAAACCGCGGTTGGGAACTTACAATTAACTATCATGCAAAAACAGGAGCAGTTGATCACAACATAAGATTGAATCTGGCCGATGCACAAAACGAAGTAGTTGATTTTGGTGGTAACGAACAAATCAATTCTAGTGACCAAATGCGTAAGTTAATTCGCGAAGGCGAAGCATTGGGTTCCTACTTCGGATATAAAACCGATGGTTATTTCGGAAGCTACCAGGAGATTGAAAACAGTGCTTTACCAATTGGAGCAACTGTTGAACCAGGTGACGTAAAATATGTCGACACAAATAAAGATGGTGTTATTGATGATAAGGACCGTCAGGTTTTAGGAAACGCTTTCCCGCGTTATACCTTTGGATTTAATTACGACCTTACCTGGAAAGGATTCGACCTTGGTATTTTAGTTCAGGGAGTTGGAAAACGTGATATGTTCTTGCGTGGAGAATTGGTTGAACCTTTCCATGCTAACTACTCGTACGTAATATATCAACATCAATTAGATTTCTGGACACCCGTAAATCCTGAAGCAGAATGGCCACGGCTATCGGCTCCCGGATCAGCATCCAACCAAAATAACTGGGGCAAAGCTTCTGATATTTACATTTTCAATGCGGCTTATATCCGTTTGAAAAACATTCAGTTGGGATACACATTGCCAAAAGAACTGACCTCAAAAGTTGGTGTACAAAAATTGCGACTAAGTGTAAATGCTCAGAATCTGTTTACACTTTCAAAAGTCTCATTTATTGATCCTGAATCTACTGAATTTGGAAGCAATATGGGTGGAGCCGGAGGAACCGGTGCAAATAGTGGCCGGAATTATCCTACACTTAAGTACTACGGTTTTGGTTTAGAATTAGAATTTTAAAATTGAATAACATGAAGATGAAATTTCTAAAATATGGTGCAGGTGTTGCAAGTTTAATTTTAATACTTTTTACTTCTTGTAATAAACTGGATTTGGCACCAACAAACAAGTTTACAGAAGCCAACTATTGGACATCTCCAGAAAAAGCCAATATGGTTTTGAATATGGCCTACAGTCAAATGTATAATTCGGGCTATTTCTTCTCAACCGAAGCGCTTAGCGATAATATTTATGAAGGACGTGGATCGAGTGCAGAGAAAATAATTTCTTCAGGACAGGCTGATGCTTCAAACAATCGTTTTCAAAACGAATGGAGAGATTGTTATGCAGGTATTAAAACATGCCACACTTTCCTCGAAAATGTTGATCGGGTAGAAGGCTTGGATGAAAACCTAAAAGCAAGAATGATTGCTGAAGCACGTTTTATCAGAGCATTTCTCTATTTCCGCTTAACCACCTGGTACGGCGATGTTCCGTTGTTTGAAACCGATATCACTTTAGATGAATCGAAAGCGATTGCACGAACTTCGCACGAAGAGGTACTGGCTTTTGTCCGAAATGAACTCGATGCTGTTGTGGGCACTTTACCAACAAACGAAGAATACAGCGAAGTGGATAATGGCAGAATCACTGCCGGAGCTGCAGTAGCGCTGAAAGCAAGAATTTATCTCTACAGTAACGACTGGCAAAATGTTGTTAGTACCTGCGAAGAGTTGATTAATTCTGATCTGTACGGGTCATACAGTCTGTTTCCGTCTTACGAAGGTATATTCCTTCCCGAAAATGAATACAATAATGAGGTGATTCTCGATCTTGCTTATGTACCTTCATTACGTACATGGGGTGAATATTTTGATTATGCACCACTTTCGGTAGGAGCCCGGGTAAACCAAATGTCGCCTACACAGGAATTGATTGACGATTATTTAATGACAAATGGCAGAACCATCGACGACGCTAATTCAGGTTACGACGAAAACGATCCATATGCTCGTCGCGATCCACGTTTGACAGCTACTGCAGTTTATCACGAATTTCCCTGGAAGTTACCTGACGGAACAACTCAGACTATTTACATAAAACCGGGTACTGCTCCTGACGAGTCGGCAGCAGTAGATGAATATAAAGGTCAGGGAACGAACTCAACATCAACAGGTTATTATATGCGTAAGTATTACGATCCTCAATCGTTGGCATCGTTTACTTCAGGTTTGAATTTGATATTGATTCGTTACGCCGATGTCCTTTTAATGTATGCCGAAGCTAAAAACGAATTAAATCAAATGGATGAGAACATCTGGAATTTAACGATAAAGGCATTACGAGAACGTGCTGGATTTATCGATGCAAGTGCATTAAACTTTGATAATTCGTTGAACCAGGCCAACCTTCGGGATATTATTCGGCGCGAACGTCGTGTAGAACTCGCATTGGAAGGACTTCGGGTTTTTGATATTCGTCGCTGGCAAACAGCCGAGACTGTATTAAATGGCAATCCACATGGTGCTCAGTATGGCGATCCAAGTATCGATAATGGCTACATCAAACTCGATAAACGATCGTTTAATCCGCAAAGAGATTATCTGTGGGCTGTGCCTCAGGCTGAAAAGGATTTGAATCCGAATCTTGGACAAAATCCTGGTTATTAATTTTAAGTGAACAATTTTAATAAGATGAATAAAAAACACAAACATAAATCGATTATGAAAACACTATTTATAAAATTAGCAATATTGTCTTCTTTACTTTTAGCTATTGTAGGTTGTGAAGAAGATAGCCTAAGAGATACCCGTGTAACTGCCGTACAAACCTTGTACGAACCTGCTAACAATGCGTCTATTATTCTACAAACGTCGGCTTCTGCTTCCGTATATTTCGAGTGGGAGCCCGCAAAAGCTGAAGACAGTGGAATGGTACTTTACGAGGTGGCTTTTGATGTTGAAGGTGGCGATTTCTCAGCACCGATTTACAGAATGGCCTCGGATAATAATGGCGGATACAATCATGCGACAATCACGCACAAACAATTAAATAAAATTGGTGCATTGGCCGGTATTGGTTCGGCTGAAACCGGAAAAATCATCTGGACTATTTTTTCTTCAAAAGGAATTAACGATCTGAAAGGAGAGGAAGTGCGCACAATGGAAATTACACGATTGGCAGGTTTTGCTGATGTTCCTGTTGATGTTTATGTTACAGGAGCCGGATCGGAAGGTGGTAGCGACTTGGCCAGTGCAAGTATTATGAAAGGAATTGCTCCGGGCGAGTTTGAAATTTACACCAAACTTACAGCTGGACAAGCCTACTATTTTACCGATGCAAATTCTGGAGATACACGTCAGTTTTATATTGAAAACGGTGTAATTAAAGAAGGTGTATCAACAGGTACAGTTGATAAAACAGCCGTTTACCGGATCAATATCGACTTTAATGTTGGTTCAACTGTGATGACTGAGATTGTTGACCTCCAGTTGCATTTTGCACCAACCGATGAGTTCCTGTTCTCGTTAGAGTACCAGGGCGGAGGTATTTTCAAAGCTAGCAACCAGCCGCTTGAATTCAAGCAGGAAGGTTGGGGACGTGATGAACGTTACAAGTTCAGAATGACCATTAAAGATGCCGAAGGTAACGATGCTTACGAATGGTGGGGTACGCTGAATCCTACCGATGGCCGTCCATCAGGAAACGAAGAATACTATTATATGACAGTAGTTCCTGAATCGAGATGGGATGACAAATGGAAATTTGACGGTATTATGGATATGGCCTACATCGATGTAATTGCCTATTTCTGGGCAGAAGGGCCATACACACACAATGTTATTAAAGTAGGTGATCAATAGAATAGAGTTAAGGTAGAACTGGGGCAGGGGACACCCTGTCTCAGTTTCTTTTTTTTTTGCAGGCGAAGAATGAATAAGAAACTGATTATTTTAATGGTGGTAAGCCTGGTTATTTTTCAGGCGTGTGAGAAGGATGAAATTGATCCGGGGAATGAGGTAGGTAAAGAAGCCACAATAAACTGGGCTGCAGCCGCTGATAGCAGCAGTTCGTCGTTTATTTATTCATACTGGAATCCTGCTGAAGCATATTTCCAATACAACAACCTGAACAATACCGATTTCCACTACTGGCCGCAGGCGCATGCATTGGATGTCGTCGTTGATGCCTACGAAAGAACAGGCGATAATTTATACCTGACCACCATAAACGATTGGTACGAAGGTGTAAAAGCAAAGAATGGGAATTCATTTTTTAATGTTTATTACGACGATATGGAGTGGAATGCCCTGGTTATGTTGCGTGCCTATAACGCAAGCAATCAGGAACGCTATAAAACAGCTGCCATTTCGGTTTGGAATGACATAAAAACCGGTTGGAACGACAATGCTGGTGGTGGCATTTCCTGGAAAAAAGATCAACCTTACAGCAAAAATGCGTGTTCGAATGGGCCTGCATGCATATTAGCGGCTCGACTTTATCAGCAGTTTGGCGACGGCACCGATAAAGAATGGGCAATTAAAATTTACGACTGGGAAAAAGAATACCTTTTTAATCCTGCCAACGGAGCAGTATACGATAACATTAATAGTCGTACCGGAGAAACCCAAAAAGCCTGGATTTTTACCTATAATCAGGGAACATTTCTTGGCTCTGCACTTGAATTGTACAAAATAACAGGCGAAAAAAGTTACTTAAACGATGCCCAAAAAGCGGCCGATCATACACTTAACGCTTTGGTAAACAGTAACGACCGCTTATTAAAAGATGAGGGAAATGGTGACGGTGGGCTTTTTAAAGGAATATTTGTAAGGTATTTCACCCAGCTGATTCTGCAGCCCGATTTATCAGATGGTACACGTAACCGTTACCTCCAATTTCTAAAATATAACGCCGAAACACTCTGGAAAACAGGTACGGATAAGAATACTTTATTATTCGGACCTTACTGGAAAAACAAACCTGGAACTACGAGCGATTTGACCACACAAACCAGCGGTGCCATGTTAATTGAGGCAGCCGCCTTACTTGAAGCGGAAAGTTTGATTACGAACTAAACGAAGCGTACTTCCTGAATCGAAGACTAATTTCAAATGAAAGAACCTGGCTTCTTATTTAAGTTGATTTTAATAACCAGGCGATACGGGAAGCTAAAATATCCGTATGCAAAGGCTTTGCTTTTATTGGTGCTTGTAAATGCATTTTGCATCTCTGCAGCTTCGCACGAAAAGAATAGGCAGTTACAACCATTTAAAAGCACTGATAAATTGCAAGTTGAAGATGGCGAAGCAATTTTTATGCTCACCTATTTCAGGCAACGTTATCCCACCCGAATTGAGATTGATGAAGACGGTAATACGATCGAAGTTCCGTTACCCGACCCAATGTTAGTAGCAAAGTTACATGTAGCTTTATCAAACGATGGGCGGCATTGGTTTCCGCTAAACGATAATCAACCCATTTGGGACCACTGGATGCGCGACCCTTATGTTCGTCGCGGACCGGACGGAAAGTGGCGTGTTCTGTCAACTGGAACAGAAAAGGACTATGACCGAAAAAAAACAGGGCCGGGATGTTTGTTTTTTACCTCCGATGATTTGATTCACTGGAAGGTGGAAGGAACGCTTCCATTAATGAAAGATGTACTCGACGAATCCGGAAATATTCTTGCCCGTAACATTTGGGCACCTGAATGGTTTTACGACGAAGAGAACGAAGAATATGTATTAATCTGGTCATCCTCGTTTAAAGATGCGGGCTGGAAAGAGAGCAAGCTTTGGTTTTCAAGAACCAATGACTGGAAAAATTTTACACCGGCAAAGGTATTTTTCGAACCTTCGTACTCAGTTATCGACGGCACTTTACTAAAACACGACAATACGTATTATCTTTTTCATAAAGAAGAAGAATTCGGTGCAAAAACCGGCGAACGACGTGCCATCAGGGTAGCAACTTCGGCGAACCTAGAAGGGCCTTATAATATTATTGACGGATACTTGAACCAGGGGCAGATTGTACCGGTAATCACCGAAGGGCCAACCATTATAAAAGATCCCGTTAAACCGGGCTGGATATTGTATTACGATTATTGTATGACAAATCGTTTTGGATCCTCGTATTCGCCCGACTTACTTAACTGGAAAGTGGAAGAAGACGTGAATTTTCCGGCTGATGCCCGACACGGTTGTGTCACAAAAATTACTACTGAAGAAGCTCAGTCTTTAATTGATGCCTACAAAATTTCTGATGACTCAAAATAAGTCACTCAACATGATTAAGAATATAACAAAACAGAACAGAAGGTCAATAATAATTGGAATTGCTTCCCTTGTATTTAGTTTATTTTCAGTCGCTTCTAAAGGTCAGTCGTCTGTTTTAAAGTTCAATACTTCAGACCCCGAAAGTTATATCGATTGTGGAACTTTTTATGAATATATCTCCGGCGATTTTACCGTTGAAACCTGGATGTATGTCGACAGTTGGTCGGGAAATTACATATTGGCTGATGAATCCTGGAACAGCACTTCTGGTTCTGTAGGATTTGCTTTTCGCTTTTCGGCGGATGGAAAGTTGGAAATGAATGTCGGAACAGGTGATTGGGAGTCGTTTAATAGCACTGCTGGTGTGATTAAACTCAATACATGGCAACATGTTGCCATAACCATGAATGCAGGCAATCAAGAAGTAAAGTTATATGTTGATGACACTCCGGTTGCGAGCGGTACCTTGAGCACGCCAATGATTGCATCCGGAACTCACGTTTTTATGTGTGAAGGCTCCATGTGGAAAGACCGCCGTTTGGATGGAAAATTATTCGATCTCAGAATTTGGAATACAGCTCGAACAGAAGAAGAAATATATTCGAATAAAGACATTCAACTCAACGGCAGTGAGGAGGGATTGGCAGCCAACTGGCTGCTGAACGAAGGGCATGGCGATTCTGTTCTCGACCTTACCACTCGGTACAATCTTAAAAGAGGAGCGGGAACAGAATGGGTTCAGAAAAATAATATTCAGGTGAACGGAAGCCTGAAAATCCTGAATAGTGGAAAAGATTCCGTTTTGGTTCGCGTGTCCGGTGAACAAATCTCTGATTGGAAACTAAGTTCAGCCACAATTGGGGAGGTTACATTTAAGGTTGTTGATGACTATTCAGCTTATTTAATTTTTGAACCACAAACCGCAAATTACCGAAACGATACTGTATTTTTTATGGCTGAAACAGCCGGCGGAGAAAAGTTGAACGCTAAAGTGCCGATTGATTTATACAACAATAAGTACCAATATTTTGGTGAAAAATTGCTGGATCAGGTTCACGATGAGTTTTACAATAAAAGCAATGGTTTGTATGCTGAATCGATCGATGCGTCATCAAATTTTATACAGGGAACCAGCTTTGTTTGGCCGGCCTCGCATATGTTGCGCGCATTAACAAGCGCCTGGAGACTAAATCCTGAAAAATACGAAAAGCTACTTTTTGATTACCTGGCTGCCATCGAACAATACAAGGTAACAAAAGCGGGAAGAACTGGTTATGCAGTGCTGCCGGGGAATACCGGAACACGTTTTTACGATGATAACGGACAGCTAATGATGCCTTTCTGTATGATCTACGATCTTGAGCAGGATAGTACCACGCTTGAAAACCTGAAAATTGCCTATGAGTTTAACAACGGCATTCGCGACAGTAGATATGCCATTCCGCAGCACGAAGATCAGCTGGGATTTGAAATGTTATTTTCCATGTCGGTGAATTACACCAGTTACACTGCGGCCAAATTGTACCAGGTAAGCAATGAAACCCGATACTTTAACGAAGCACTGACTTATTATGAGCTGGAGAACGATTTGTCGGTAAAAATTAAAGATTCAAACACCAAATTGTTTAATCAGGCGAGTTATTACCAAAACGGGAGTTGGTCCTTAAATGGCACCGTTAACGGAAACTCGGTTTGGGGCGGTGGTTATCGTGCCTACCAAACAACCGTTGTAATTCAAAATGCAATTCTTTTGTATCAGCTTACTAATGAACAAAAATACCTCGATGATGCCTACGAAATGATGAACAGTGGTATCGATCAATGGTACACACCCAGTCAGGGCCTTAGCGAAATCTCTTTCTGGGGTGGTGATGATATGATTGATGCTTTGCTCGATATGTACCGCGAAACCACAGATGAGGAGTTTTTTACGATTGCAGCCGACATCATGGATTTTTTAAGTACCCACAATCGCGATAAAAGGGGCTACTATGCCAGTAGTTATTTGGATGCTGAAGGAAAATGGAACTTGTATAGAACAAGTGAAAATCCTTCTGAAATTGGTATGATGGGACAGGCTGCAGCAGCCTCTTCTTTTATGAATGTGGCTTATAATTCGATTAACCCTGTGACAGCTATCTACGACATTGAAATTGCCTTGGAAAAACAAAGTTTAACTGTGTTTCCAAATCCGGCTTTGTCAGGTGAGGAAATTAGCATTCAAGTACCCGGCAAAAAAGACATATTCTGCGATATTTATTTTTATAACCAGTCAGGGAAACTAATTCAACAGCACAATGCGATACAGCTTACTGCGGATGGGAAAGTATATTTTCGGCCCGAAACAAGCTCCCCCGGAATGTATTTCATTAAGCTTATTTCTGCTGGAAAAACATACCCGGCAAAAATCTTAATACACTAAAATAGAATACATTAAAACTTGAACCAACTAAAAATGATACGAACAATTCTTTTATTTACACTCCTTGTTACAATGGCAGGCTGCAATACAGCCAGTAACAGCGCAAGCCCTGAGAAATCAGGGAAGCTTACTAATTACGTCAATACTTTTCTGGGAACAGCTCCGCTGCAGGACAGTAGGATTGTTGGGTACACCCCGCCAAAAGACTGGCGTGTGTGGGCCGGATTAACTTACCCAGGTGCATCGGTTCCAAATGCGATGGTACAACTTAGTCCGATTACCGAGTGGCGAAGTGGAGCCGGATATGAGTATGAGGATAACGTTATATTGGCTTTTACCCACACAAATAAAGGGCATTGGAATTTATGTCAAATACCAATTCTTCCCGTTACCGACAATTTTAATGTGAATGATTTTGGATCAAAATTCCGCCACGAAAATGAATCGGCTGAACCAGGATTCTATCAGGTTAAGCTCGATCGATACGGCATTAATGCGGAACTCACCAGTACCTTGCATTGTGGTTTTCATAAATACCAATATCCGGCTGATAAGCCCCAAAAATTGATTCTAAATCTTTCGCGATCAAACGAAAGGGTTCGCGACTGGCACATTGAGCAAGAAGGAAACAATGTCTTTAAGGGATATCAGCAAACCGGAGAAAAAATATATTTCTATGCCGAAACCAACCGGACAATAGTAAACCTGGAAACAAGCGGCGAAAGACGAAATTCTATCGCCGTTGTTTCCTTTGAAAAAGAAGGTTCTGACGAGCCGCTTGAATTAAAAATAGCACTGTCGTTTGTGAGCATCGAAAATGCAAAACAAAATCTGCAAGCAGAACTTTCGGGTAAAAGTTTCGACGAAGTCAAAACCGACGCCTCAGAAACCTGGGAAAAGCTGCTGTCGAAAATAAAAGTTACCGGGGGTACCGAACGCCAGAAAGAACTTTTTTATTCATCACTTTATCGCTCTTTTTTGTGGCCGGCACTTCGCAGCGATGTTAATGGCGATTTCACTGATGTGAGTGGGGAAGTCGTAAATAAAGGTTTCCGGTATTATACAAATCCATCGCTTTGGGATACTTACCGTAATAAGTTGGTCTTGCTCGGAATGTTGTCGCCCGATGTTACGGCCGATGTAATTCAATCATTGATAGACAAAGGTGAGAAGACAGGTTTTATGCCTACCTTTTTTCATGGCGATCATGCTGCCCCCTTTATCTCCGGTTCGTATTTACGTGGCATTCGTAATTATAATATTGAAAGCGCTTACCAGCTACTTCTGAATAATGCAACAAAAGAAGGTGGTACACGTCCGCACATTGCCGAATATATCAAGAAAGGATACATCTCAACGCCAGGCATAGAAAATCCTCAGGTTGAAACAAAGGCAAAAGCAGGGGTTACCAAAACACTGGAATTTGCTTACGACGATTATGCGGTGGCACTTCTTGCAAAAGAACTGAATAAAACAGATGATTACGAGATGCTGATGAAGCGCACTTCGAACTACAAAAACCTGTTCGATCCGTCTACCGGATTGATGCGCGGAAAATTGGAAAACGGCGATTGGGTAACTAATTTCAATCCCGAATACCCGTATTACGAATACATGTACCGCGAAGCCAACGCCTGGCAATCGACATTCTTTGCGCCTCACGACACAAAAGGTTTGATTGGCTTATACAAAAATGAAGCTGAATTCGAGGAAAAACTCGACTCTCTTTTCTCTGTACCATGGAATGCAAATTACATTGCCCGGAATGTTTCATCATTTATTGGGCAGTATTGCCACGGAAATCAGCCCGATCATAGCTCCCCGTATTTATATACATTTATCGGCAAACAGGAAAAATCGCAACTGTACCTCGACAGTATTATGAATCGTTTTTACGGAATTGGCGAGTGGGGAAATGCGCTGTGTGGAATGGACGACGCCGGAGAAATGTCGGCCTGGTATGTATTTGCAGCCATGGGTATTTATCCCTATTCTCCGGCCAATGCTGAATACATTGTTTCGGTTCCGTTGTTCAATTCCGTGAAACTGGATTTGGGGAAACAATCGGAATTTACTATTACCAAAAATAATGCTGGCAGGAAAATTACCGGGCTCACAATTGATGGAACCCGCGTTGAGGGCTATTTTGTGTCGCACGACCAACTCAAAAACGGCAAAGAATTAATAATTTTAACCGAATAAAACGATCATCAAAAATTAAAACCTATAACAATGAATACCAGAAGAGATTTTATAAAAACAAGTGCATTAACAGTTGCCGGAATTGGAATTGCCGGAGGTTCAGCTGTAATGGCTAAATCGGGTAGAAAAAACTACCTTACCAATCGCCCTTCAGTAAGCAATCGAAATTTTGTGTCGAAAGCAGTTGAAGAAGCAATTGTTGGTGCCAAAGCAAAAATAAAAGATCCGAAACTGGCGTGGATGTTCGAAAACTGCTTCCCAAACACCCTTGATACAACTGTTGAATACGAGAAGGTGAATGGTAAACCAGATACATTTGTAATTACAGGTGATATTCATGCAATGTGGTTGCGGGATTCCACAGCACAGGTATGGCCTTATTTACCTTTGGTAAATAAAGATACTAAATTGCAGTCGTTGTTGGCCGGCGTGGTTAACCGTCAAACACAATGTGTTTTGCTCGATCGTTATGCCAATGCTTTTAATAAAACGAAGGAAGAAGAAGTGCATTGGATGAGTGACCTGACTGATATGAAACCGGGTTTGCATGAACGCAAATGGGAAATTGATTCTTTATGTTATACTGTTCGTTTGGCCTACAATTATTGGCAGACTACCGGCGACAAGAGTGTTTTTGATGCCGACTGGCAGAAAGCAGCAGCGTTAATCGTAAAAACATTTAAGGAACAGCAACGTAAAGATGGCTTGGGTCCTTATAAATTTCAGAGAGAAACAGCTCAGCAGTTAGATACTGTAGCAAATCATGGGTATGGTCGCCCACTAAAATCCGTAGGGCTGATCAACTCAACCTTCCGTCCATCAGATGATGCTACGACTTACGGCTTTTTAATTCCTTCAAATATATTTGCCGTTGTGTCATTGAAACAATTGGCAGAGATTAGCAACGAAGTTACGGGTGATAAGACCTTTTCAAAAGAATGTTTGGCTTTGTCGAAAGAAGTAGATGCAGCAATTAAGGAATACGCAATTGTTGATCATAAAAAATATGGTAAAGTATACGCATTTGAAGCAGACGGTTTTGGAAACCATACGTTTATGGACGATGCCAATGTGCCTAGTTTGTTGGCCTTGCCGTATTTGGGTTTAATCGATCGAAAAGACAAAGTGTACCAAAATACACGAAAATTGGTTTGGAGTGAGGATAATCCATATTTCTTTAAAGGAAAAGCAGCGGAAGGTATTGGCGGTCCTCATGTTGGTTACGATATGGTTTGGCCAATGAGTATTATTATGCGGGCGATGACCAGTACTGATGATACAGAAATCGCGTGGTGCATCAGAACTTTACGTGATACCGATGCAGATACCGGATTTATGCATGAAACTTTCCATAAAGACGATCTGACAAACTTTACACGCAGTTGGTTTGCTTGGGCAAATACTTTGTTTGGCGAACTGATTCTAAAACTGGTTAACGAAGGGAAAGTGGATTTGATAAATAATCTGTCGTAAATATTTGTCACATTAAAATAAGCGGAACCAGGGATTAAGCAGTTTTTCCCGGGTTTCTTTTAATAAAAAGAGCCGGATCATCGATCCGGTTCCTGTATCTCTATTGAAATGGTTTTTAAATGGATCAGTATAGCATTTGGGTTTTCGGTAAAATTTTAGTATTCCGAAGCAACCTGGCAAAGGAGAATGCTATCAGGGGTTGTAGGATTTTTGAAGAATTTGCCTACAAAATGATATCCATCGCACAGGGAAAACGAATTGCCAAAGAACTTGAAGCCAGAGGTGGTTTATGCCTTTGATTCTACTACTATTGACCTGTGCCTGAACCTTTTCTGGTGGACAAATTTTCTTGACAGCCCAGACAATATTCTTTTCGATCAGACGATACGGCTAACAGGACAGCAGACAAAAGGGAAATATCCTGTTTTGCTCAGGCATGGCGGCTATTACCCTATGGAACACCAAAGAACCTTCACTTACCTCACTAATAACTTTGAAATCAGCGCAAAACACATTGCCCGGCTTTATAAAAACAGATGGCAAGTGGAACTGTTTTTTTAGTGGATTAAGCAACATCTGCATATAATATCTTTCTGGGGTGTAACAGGAAATGCGGTTAGAATCCGTATTTTTTCGGTAATTACAGCTTATTGCCTTGTTGCAATTATTGAGCACAATCTCCGGCTTAATCGAAGCACTTTTGATGTACTTCGCATCCTCAGCATGTCTCTTTTCGATAAAACGCCGATGAGAGAACTTTTCAAATGGATAGAGAAAGTGGATGATATGCCTGAAAATGGTCGTATTCAATTGTGCTTTAATTTTTAGTGGACACGAATGAAATTGAATAATAAAAAAAGCAACAATCTGAAAATAATATTGTTGCTTTTTTTATAAGTGCCCAGGACGGGACTCGAACCTGCACGGGATTATACTCCCACAAGGCCCTCAACCTTGCATGTCTACCAATTTCATCACCTGGGCAATATGTTTAGAACTTCTTTCAGGATACCCTGAAAATTTGTGAATGCAAAACTAAAAAAAAAAATTAACCTGCATACTCTTCACATAAATATACTCAGCGTTCATAATCATTTTCCAGTTCAATTTTAGTAACCAGTTCATTTTTAACCGTTACATAATAACGCGCCGTTTTGGTAACCTTGGGTGTAACCATTGGGTCGAGCGTAAGTTTGGCCTGACTGATTTCGGTGCTGCGCAGTTCTTCAACTTCTTCAAAAATATATACTTTCCCGTCAGCACGATCGAAAACAGTTTTTGGCTCCCCCAACTCGGCTTGTATTTCAGCAATACTTTTACCAAGGTAGGTTCGGTTGAGTTTTCGCTGCGGGCTGCAGGCCAGCATGGTTAATAAAATGAGAAATATATACAACTGCTTCATTCGAAATATTTTTGTTTAAAATAACACAGAATATTTCAATTCTCTTTTGATTTCAGGCTATTTAACGTTTTGTGTGTTGAAAACTCCGTGCCGATGGTGAAAAGTAATAATTCTGGCCTTGTATAATTTTTTATCTTTGTGGCGTGTTTTACAACATGTTCTATTAAATTACACTGTACCATGATTCAATTCTTTAAAACTCAGATTAAAAGCATCATTGCCGTGTATTCGGCCAAAGGACTCAGGCAGGGAGACATCGATAAATTAATCTGGCTTTTCTCAGGGGCAACTTATCTTAAACCGCAAACGTTGGATGGATGGTTTGTTGGTCCACGAAAGGAAATGCTTACTCCATGGAGTACCAATGCCGTTGAAATAACCCAGAACATGGGTATTGAAGGCATCCGCCGGATGGAAGAGTTTTTTGAGGCCGAAAACGAACATGTTAAGTACGACCCCATGTTACAGGCTTTATATAGTGGTTTGAATCAACAGGTTTTTGCGATAGATAAAGAACCCGATCCAATTCTCAGCATCGAAAATATTGCCGCCTTTAATAAACAGGAAGGTCTGGCTTTAAGTGAAGATGAGATCAGCTATTTGAACTGGGTTTCGAAAGAAATGGGAAGGCCCCTTACCGATAGCGAGGTATATGGTTTTGCTCAGGTGAATTCGGAACACTGCCGCCACAAAATTTTTAACGGATCTTTTGTGATTGATGGAAAGGAAATGGAATCGTCGCTGTTCAAAATGATCAAAAAAACCTCACAGGTAAATCCGAATAAAATTGTTTCGGCTTACAAGGATAACTGCTCGTTTGTACAGGGACCGGTGGTTGAACAGTTCGCACCAAAAACACAGGATAAACCCGATTTCTTCGAAATAAAAGATATTGAAACCGTACTTTCGCTAAAAGCCGAGACCCACAATTTTCCAACAACTGTTGAGCCTTTTAACGGAGCATCTACAGGAACCGGCGGCGAAATCCGCGACAGGATTGCCGGAGGGAAAGGTGCATTGCCAATTGCCGGAACGGCGGTTTACATGACTTCGTATCCGCGAACAGAAGCTATGCGACAGTGGGAACAAGCTACCGATGAACGCGAATGGTTGTATCAAACTCCCGGGGAAATTCTGATTAAGGCTTCGAACGGAGCCAGCGATTTTGGAAATAAATTTGGACAGCCTCTTATCACAGGTTCCGTAGTTACATTTGAACATTTCGAGAATTTTACCAAATACGGTTATGATAAAGTAATCATGTTAGCTGGTGGCATCGGTTTTGGGGCCAAAAAATATAGTTTGAAAGATAAACCCGGAGTGGGCGATAAAGTCGTTCTGTTGGGTGGAGACAACTACCGCATCGGGATGGGTGGAGGAGCTGTTTCGTCGGTAGCAACCGGCGAGTTCAAAAACTCAATCGAATTAAATGCCGTGCAACGTGCAAATCCTGAAATGCAGAAAAGGGTGTACAATGCTATTCGTGCATTGAGCGAATCCGATGATAACCCAATCATCTCGATTCACGATCATGGCGCCGGCGGGCACTTGAATTGTTTGTCGGAACTTGTGGAATCAACTGGCGGAAAAATTGATACCGCTAAATTGCCAGTGGGTGACCCAACGCTTTCACAAAAAGAAATAATTGGTAACGAATCGCAGGAACGCATGGGCCTGGTTATGAAAGCCGAACATGTTGATCTGTTGCGCAAAATTGCCGAGCGCGAACGTGCACCGATCTATGAAATTGGGGAAACAACCGGCGACATGCAATTTACTTTTCAAAACTCCGAAACCGGCGAAAAACCAATCGACTGGCAGTTGGGTTATATGTTTGGAAATCCGCCTAAAACTGTTTTGGAAGACGAAACGGTACTTCCCGATTTTGAAGAACTCGAATACAACTGGGAAGAAATATACGATTTGGTTGAACAAACGATTCAGCTCGAATCGGTGGCTTGTAAAGACTGGCTAACCAACAAGGTTGACCGCTCGGTAACCGGCCGCATTGCCAAACAACAAACAGCCGGGCCACTTCAACTGCCATTAAATAATGTTGGTGTAATTACACTCGATTACCAGGGGAAGGCAGGTGTTGCGACTTCGATTGGCCATGCACCCGTGGCAGCCTTGATCGATGCTGAAAGGGGATCGGTACTTTCGATTGCTGAATCGCTTACAAACATTATCTGGGCGCCGCTTACCGATCATCTGAAAAGTGTTTCGTTGAGTGCAAACTGGATGTGGCCGGCAAAAAATCCGGGCGAAAACGCAAGGATTTACCGTGCAGTAGAAGCAGCGAGTGAATTCGCTATTGCGCTGGGTATCAACATCCCGACAGGAAAAGATTCCATGTCGATGACCCAGAAATACAAGGACGATGTGGTACTTGCTCCCGGAACTGTTATAATTTCAGCGTCGGGTGAAGTCTCGGATGTTAAAAAGGTAGTTGAACCGGTGCTGGTAAACGACGAATCGAAAGAGATACTTTTTATTGATCTGTCGTTTATGGAGCGTGCCCTTGGTGGCAGCGCTTTTGCACAATCGATCAACAAAATAGGCAGAACTGCACCAACCGTTGCCGATCCTGAAAAATTTGTGGCGGCTTTCAATACAGTACAAAAACTCATTGAACAGGATTTAATTCTTGCAGGTCATGATATCGCTTCGGGTGGGTTAATCACGACTTTACTCGAAATGTGTTTTAGCAATACCAAGTGGGGGATGAAGGTGAACGTAACCGATTTTGGAGAAGAAGACCTGGCAAAAATACTGCTGGCCGAAAATCCGGGGGTTGTTATTCAATGTGCCGATAACGATGTTGTAAAAGAGCAACTTGCCCGGGCAGGCGTTAAGTTTATCTCGCTTGGTTTCCCTGTTCCTTACCGAAAAGTTAGAGTGGTAAATCGTACGGTTGAAGCCGATTTTGATATCAACTCGCTACGCGAAATGTGGTTCAAAACTTCGTATTTGCTCGACAGAAAACAAAGCGGAAAAGAAAAGGCGCTCGAACGTTTTCAGAATTATAAAAGACACGATCTGAAATTCGATTTTAAAGATTTTACCGGGAAAGCTGCCGATTTGGGAATTGATTTGAAGCGAAGAACCAGTTCCGGGATTAAAGCTGCCATTATCAGGGAAAAGGGCGTAAACGGCGACCGTGAAATGGCTTACGCCATGTATCTGGCCGGAATGGATGTAAAAGATGTGCATATGACCGACCTGATTGCCGGACGTGAAACACTCGAAGACGTAAATATGATTGTTTTTGTAGGTGGTTTCTCCAATTCCGACGTACTGGGATCGGCCAAAGGATGGGCAGGCGCTTTTAAATATAACGAGACGGCACGCATCGCACTTGAGAAATTCTACCGGCGCGATGATACCTTGAGTCTGGGTGTTTGCAACGGTTGCCAGCTTATGGTGGAACTTGGGGTAGTAGTGCCCGAACATAGCATACAACCAAAATTATTACATAACGAATCGCATAAATTTGAGTCGGCATTTCTGAATGTGGATATTTTGGAAAATGAATCAGTAATGCTTCGAAACATGGCCGGAATGAAACTTGGTATTTGGGTAGCTCATGGCGAAGGCAAGTTTTATTTGCCGTTCAACGAAGACCAATACAATATTCCGATGAAATACAGTTACGATGGATATCCGGGTAATCCAAATGGTTCTCATTACAACGCGGCATCGCTATGTTCCGACAATGGTCGCCACCTGGTTATGATGCCGCATCTTGAACGCGCTTTCCAACCATGGCTGTGGGGAACATATCCTGCCGAACGGAAAATGGATGAAGTGGCTCCATGGATTCAGGCTTTTGTAAATGCAAGAAACTGGATCGCCGGAAAAGCAAAATAAGCTTTTGATTTAACGTAATAAGCCGCTTTTTCAGAAATAACAGGCGGCTTTTTTATTATACCTCTGCAATCATTTTATGAGCCAGTTGTGTAGCTTCTTCTTTTCCTTTTAGCATTTCCACGATCTTCAACGCAAAATCGATGGCGACACCCGCGCCTTTACCCGTTACCACCGAACCTGAAAGTTCGACATCGTTTTCAGTAACAATAGCTCCGTGAAGTTCACCTTCAAACCCCGGGTAACAGGTAGCTTTAATGTCTTTCAGGATTCCAAGATTGCCCAGCACAAGCGGCGCTGCACAAATTGCACCTATGGGTTTTCCATTGTCGTTAAATTTTACGATTTGCTCGGCCAGGCCGATGTGTTCTTTCAAATGCTTTGCTCCCGGCATTCCGCCCGGCAAAACCAGCATGTCGATTTGCGAATAGTCTACATCTTCAAAAAGAAGGTCGGCGCCAATCTTAATCCGATGTGAACCCGAAACTTCTAAATTCCCGGTTATCGAAATAATGCTTACTTCAAGTTCGGCGCGCCGCAGCACATCAATTATACTTACAGCTTCTATTTCTTCAAAACCCTCGGCTAAATGAACGGCAATCTTTTTCATGATTATTACAATGTTTTGATCAACTATTCAACAATGATATTTACAACGATAAAAATAAAAAAAGGCCTTCTAAAATTTGAAGACCTTAATCAAAACCTAATCATTTATTATCATTAATTATTTGAGTAGTCGTGCAATGCTTTTTCCAATTTCTTGCGAGTGAAGAAAATGCGGCTTTTAACGGTTCCCAGCGGGAGTTCTAATTCTTCGGCAATTTCCTTGTATTTGTAACCCTCCAAAAACATAGTGAAAGGTACTCTGTATTCGTCTTCCAAAGAATCGATGCTCTTGGTAATTTCTTTTGAGCTGTAAAATGAATCAGGAGCCGGATAAACTTTGTCTTTAGTGAACATTAAATGAAATTCGTTGTTGGAACCTTCGAAAGTATTTTTTGTTTTTACTTTTCGGCGGTAATCGTTAATGAAGGTATTCTTCATGATAGTATAAATCCAGGCTTTGAAATTGGTATTCTGGGTAAACTTATCCCGGTACATTAAAGCCTTAAGGAAAGTCTCCTGTAAAAGATCGTCTGCCCTTTCTGAGTCAGCTGTGAGGCTCAGTGCATAATAATGCAGTTTATCACTTAACCCTAAGAGTGCATTGGTAAATTGGACTTGAGTCATGGCGCGTTATTTTTAATTTGTCTAAACAAATGTAATCTAAAGACCAGCCTAAAAGCAAATAAATCATGACATTTGTCAGTTGATTTTATCTATGCAGTATCAATTTTCTTTATGCTGCCAAGTGCACTGATTTCATTAAAGTTATAAGTATCTCAGGATAAAATGCTTTCAGGTATTTAAATATGTACTGCTAATAATTGCTGTCAATTTATACATTTGCACGCTCAAAACTATTTTAATGAAAACTTCGTCATTCAACCAGCCAGCGCATGACATTTTAATTTTCAGAAGGTGGGGAAGAAAATCATATTCTTCGTTCCTGACCCTCAAAAGAACGATAGCTATTTCGGTTTTATCGGTCGTTTACTTTCTTTCGACGCCGGTAATTTCGTTAGCTATTGAACAAGACACAACCGAAATTAAAATGGAATACGACCTCGATGAGATCGAGGTGAACGCGCAAAGAACGCCTGCTTTATACTCGCAGGTGGCACGGATGGTATCCGTGATTGAGAGAAAAGAAATTGAGGCGGCACCCGTTCAAAGTGTTCAGGACCTTTTGGAGTACATTGCCGGAGTAGATGTCAGGCAAAGAGGTCCTGAAGGAGTTCAGGCGGATATAAGTATCCGTGGCGGAACGTTCGACCAGATACTTGTATTATTAAATGGCATCAACATTACCGATCCTCAAACCGGGCATCACAATTTAAATCTTCCTGTTAGTTTAGCACAGATCGACCGAATCGAAGTTTTGGAAGGTCCTGCTGCACGTGTTTACGGACCCAATGCCTTTTCAGGAGCCATCAACATTGTAACCCGCCAAGCGGAAAACAGTGAGTTGGGGGCCGTTGGCACAGTGGGAAGTTTTGGTTATTTTGATGGCAATATTACAAGCCATCTGAAATCAGCAAAGTGGGGTCATACCATAGGAGTGGGTTTAAAAAAATCGGATGGTTATGCCGATAATACCGATTTCCGGGATGTAAATGGTTTTTATTCCAATCGTTTTCGAAATCAAAAAGGGACTTTCCGGTTTCAACTGGGGGCTTCAAATAAAGGATTTGGCGCCAACAGTTTTTACACCCCAATGTACCCTGACCAGTATGAAGCGACACAAACACTTTTTACCTCTATTCGCTGGGAATCAAGTGGTAGATTTCATTTCTCGCCGGCGGTATATTATCGTCGTCACCAGGATAGGTTTGAACTGTTCCGAGATGATCCGGCATCCTGGTACACCGGGCACAATTATCATTTGACCAACGTTTACGGTGCAAATTTAAATACCTGGACACAATGGAAACCCGGAAAAACAGCGCTCGGTGTCGAATTTCGTTCTCAAAATATTTTAAGTAATGTATTAGGGAAAGATTTGGATGAACCTCAGAAAGTTCCCGGCGAAGATGCATTTTTTACCATGTCGGACCAGCAAAATACATGGTCTGCTTTTCTTGAACATACTGTTTTTTTTAACAACTGGACCTTTACTGCGGGGGTATTGGCCAATTCTGTTTCGGATAGTGGTTTAGGGGTCAACTTTTTCCCCGGATTTGATGTAAGTTGCCGCGTTACTAATAAATTACGACTCTATGGAAGCTACAATACCTCGCTAAGAATGCCAACTTTTACCGACTTATATTACAAGGGACCTGCAAATATTGGAAATCCCGATTTAAAACCCGAAACTTCGGAGACACTCGAAGGGGGAATAAAGCTCTATCATCTTTTTTTTCGGGGGCATTTTGTGATATTTTATAGAAAAGGACACGATATTATCGATTGGACCAAAAGCGACGAAACGGAAATATGGCAACCCAGAAATCTAACCGAATTAACCAGCGTTGGAACGGAAGTACAATTTGAAGCCCGTCTCCAAAAAAAACTCGGAGATTATTACCCCAATCTTCAGGTTTCATATTTATTTAATAAGGTCGAAAAGTTGGAATCTGATTATATTTCCAGATACGTTTTGGATAACCTGAAACACAAGTTTGTGGGGTCTGTTTCGCAGAAACTACTTAAAAATCTAACGTTAAATTTACAGGTGGTCTTTCAGGATCGTGAAGGAACTTATTTGAAATACGAAGACACTCTGCCAGCGGGTGAGGCAGAATACCAACCTTTTTGGGAATTCGATGGAAAGCTATCATATAAGCTTAACAATTTCACATTCTTTGCTTCGGTAAATAACCTGTTCGATGTGGCCTACAACGATATCGAAAACGTAGTTCAGCCCGGCAGGTGGTTCAAAACGGGAGTTTCTTATCAGTTAAATATCAAACAATGAATAGAAATAAGCCATTGAAAATCAATAAATTATAGCTTGGTAAGAGTCATCAATACTGCTGCAACTTATAAATCATTATCAAAAGAAATTCAAAAATTGTATCTTCGCGAAAAAAATAAACCATGTTAAAGGGAATACTATCAATTTCGGGACATTCGGGGCTTTATAAGCTCGTAGCCGAAAGTAAAAATAATATTATTGTTGAGTCGCTGGATACCAAAAAACGCTTTCCCGTTTATTCAACGGCCAAGGTTTCTTCGTTGGAAGACATTGCGATTTATACTTTGGAAGGGGATGTTCCGCTAAAAGATATTTTCAAAACCATTTCTGAAAAAGAAGAAGGCGGGCAGGCAATTTCGGCTAAAGCTTCCGGGAACGAACTCAAAGCTTATTTCGAAGAAATTTTACCTGATTATGATCAGGACAGAGTTTATGTCTCGGATATTAAAAAGGTTGTTTTGTGGTACAATACGCTTCTCGAAAACGACATGCTTGATTTTAGTGAAGAAGCTGAAGGCCAGTCTGAAGAATCGCCAGAAAATGAAAATAAATAATTCAGAATAAGCGAAAATTGTACTGATTTTTCTCAGTACCGATTTCGACATTCTTATGTAAAAGAATTTCAAATAGTTTAACAGTGGCCAGTGCATCGCCAGCAGCGCGGTGCCTGCCATTGATTTCAATCCCCAGCTCAGCACAAATTTTTCCTAACGAATACGAACGATGACCCGGAAGTAATCTTCGCGACAATTGGACTGTGCACATGGTTTCCCGTTTGTAATCGTAACCCAGCCGGGCAAATTCTTCCCGGATGAATTTATAATCGAAACTTACATTATGTGCCACAAAAGTACGGCCCTGTGTAAGTTCAACAATCTTTTTAGCGACCTCGTAAAAACGTGGGGCATCTTTAACCATTGCATTGTTAATCCCGGTTAACTCGGTAATAAAAAAAGGAATATCCATCTCAGGATTAATCAGTGTCGAAAACGAATCGGTAATGTGTTGACCATTGTGTTGATAAATGGCTATTTCGGTGATTTTTCCATATTTGTATCTGTTGCCGGTCGTTTCTATATCAATAATTGAAAACAATTTCTTTGTATTTTTGATTATGTTTGCGTTAATTGTTTAATTTTGTTAAAAGTTGTGATCACAAAAATGAACGTTACGCAGTTGATGCTGTTTTGAAAGATGAAAATTAATTTTTAAATTGCCTCAAGAATTCACGAAAAAAATAAAATAAATAATTAGTTATGAAAAAGTTTACTCTTTTCTTTTTCGCGTTGGTTTTAGCAGTTGGAGCTGCACTTGCGCAGAACTCAGATAATAAGTGGGCAATTGGTCTGGGACCTGGTGTCGACTATAATCTGGAAAGTCAAAAAGCCGGAGTTTTGGCTGACTTATACCTTAGCCGTTATTTAAGCCCAACTTTCGACTTGATGCTGGATTCAAGGATGTCATTTTCTGATCCGGGGATTGATGTTTTCAACCCTTTACTGAATTTGCGCCTTAAACTATTCAAAGAAACTAACGCTATTCAACCTTACTTGTTTGGTGGTGTTGGTTATATGTGGGACAATAAGGAATCAGGCGTTAACTTCGATGGCGGTGCCGGTTTGAAATTTCCGGTAGGCGAAAATACTTCACTGTTTGTAGCCGGTTCATATGTTAAAGGTATCGAAGGCACCCGTTCTGTTGACGGTGTTGGAACGAAAGTAACCGATGACCACATTATGGTTACCAGCATTATTGAGTTCGCACTTGGTAGCGCCAAAGACTCAGACGGCGACGGTGTAAAAGATAAAAAAGACGAATGCCCGGACACTCCTCCAGGAGTTCAGGTTGACGAAAAAGGTTGTCCGCTTGATCGCGACGGCGACGGAATTCCGGATTATAAAGACGAATGTCCTGATGAACCAGGAACTGCCGCTTTAGCAGGATGTCCTGACCGTGACGGTGACGGAATTGCTGATAAAGATGACGAATGTCCGGATGTAGCTGGTCTGGCTAAATTTAACGGATGTCCTGATACTGATGAAGACGGTGTTCCTGATCCAAAAGACAAATGTCCGGATACTCCAAAAGGTTGCCCGGTTGACGCCAATGGTTGCCCGATTGATTCAGACGGTGACGGTGTAATCGACTGTGAAGACAATTGTCCGCAAGAAGCAGGCCCTGCTTCAAACAAAGGTTGTCCTGATTGGGCAGAAATCAGTATTCCAACTATCTATTTCGATTTCGATAAAGCAGACTTGAAACCAGAAGCCAAAGCAGAACTCGATAAAGTAGCTGAACAATTGAATGCTGCCAAAGAATACAACATTGTTATTGGAGGCCATACCTGTAATATTGGTACTGAAAACTACAACATGGGCTTATCTGAAAGACGCGCCCAGGCTGTTGTGAAATACCTGCTGATGAAAGGTGTGAACAATGCTTATGTTGGATCGCACAATTATGGTGAAACCAAACCTGCAGTTCCGAATGATTCAATGACTCACAGAAAAGAGAATCGTCGTGCTGAATTTGAGGTAGCAAAAATCAGAAAATAGTAATCAATAATATATTGAGAAAAGCTCTGCCTTTGGGCAGGGCTTTTTTTGTGCTCCAAGTTGTCGGCTTGTTTGGGGCTAAAGTGTTATATTTGCGCTCCTAAATTAGATGTCGAAATGAACATTGAAACCACTATACAAAATGCGACGGTAGCAGCTTTAAAAGAGCTTTACGGTCAGGAAATTGCCAAAGAACAAGTACAGGTACAGAATACACGCAAAGATTTTGATGGCGACGTAACTATCGTTGTTTTTCCCTTTTTGCGGGCCTCAAAAAAGTCTCCTGAAGTAACGGCTGAAGAGCTGGGTAATTTTCTTCTGAAACAGGTTGGCCTTGTTCATTCGTTTAATGTAATCAAAGGATTTTTGAATCTTGAGATCAGTAAAGAATATTGGTTGGAAATTTTGGCTGAAGCGTTTTCTGATAATGGTTTTGGGATAAAAGAGGCCTCTGATGAGTCGGAGCTAATGATGGTGGAATATTCATCACCCAATACCAATAAACCCTTACATCTGGGTCATATTCGGAATAATTTGTTGGGATATTCTATTTCAGAAATTGCCAAAGCAAACGGTAAAAAAGTGGTGAAGACCAACATCGTTAACGATCGCGGAATACATATTTGTAAATCGATGTATGCGTGGCAGCAATGGGGAAATGGGAAGACGCCTCAAAGTTCGGGAATGAAAGGAGATCACCTGGTGGGTGAGTTTTATGTTGAATTTGAGAAACATTATAAAGCCGAGATTTCGGAGCTAATGGAGCAGGGAAAGAGCAAAGAGGACGCCGAAAAACAGGCGCCTTCGATTGTTGCCGCGCGTGAATTGCTTCGCAAATGGGAAGCCAAAGATGAAGACACTGTAAATTTGTGGAAAACCATGAATGGTTGGGTGTACGAAGGTTTCGATGTAACCTATAAAAATCTTGGTGTCGACTTCGATAAAATATATTATGAATCGGAAACCTACCTGGTAGGTCGCGATGAAGTACTTCGTGGTTTGGAAGAAGGTGTTTTCTATCAGAAAGACGACAACTCGGTTTGGGCCGATCTTAGTAGTGATGGTCTCGATCAGAAGCTGTTGTTACGTAGCGACGGAACTTCGGTTTATATGACACAGGACATCGGGACTGCAAAAATGCGTTTTAACGATTATTCGATCAATAAAATGGTGTATGTGGTAGGAAATGAGCAAAACTATCACTTCCAGGTACTCGCTATTCTTCTCGATAAGCTTGGTTTCAAATGGGGAAAAGACCTGTATCACTTTTCGTATGGTATGGTAGAGCTACCTTCCGGTAAAATGAAATCGCGTGAAGGTACTGTTGTCGATGCTGACGATTTGATGGAAGGAATGACTGAAGTAGCTCGTAAAATGTCGAACGAACTCGGGAAATTGGATGCTCTCTCTGAAGAAGAGGCTGAAAAAACATATCGTGTCATTGCGTTAGGGGCGTTAAAGTATTTCATCCTGAAAGTTGATCCTCGAAAAAATATGATGTTCAACCCCGAAGAATCCATTGATTTTAATGGGAATACCGGTCCATTTATCCAATATACTTATGCCCGCATACAATCGGTTTTGCGAAAAGCTGCCCAACAGAATATCGACTTTGGCAAAGATGTAAAACACGAAGCAATTTCGGTGAAGGAAAAAGACCTTCTGAAACGAATTTCCTTGTTCCCTGCCACGGTTGAAGAAGCAGGCGATAATTTCAGTCCTGCTGTTATTGCCAACTACTGTTACGAGCTGGTAAAAGAGTTCAACCAGTTTTATCACGATCATTCCATTCTGGGAGAAGAGGATGACAACATTCGGAATTTTCGCCTGATGTTGGCTTCATCCGTTGGGAGTGTGGTGAAACGCGGAATGGAATTGCTTGGAATAGAAATGCCCGAGAGAATGTAAAAGAAAAGGAGACCAAAGTCTCCTTAATTTTTTTTGATGTTGTTTTGATTTAATGGCCGAACGGGGTTTGCGACGTCCTTCCTTACCTATACATTCCTGTTTTTACTGAAAGGTAACCCCATTTAATCCAATTTATTATAGTTTAAAATGATTCTTGATTTGGAATTCAGTAGACATCTAAACCATAGTTCCCAGCCATGCCCAAACGATGTAACGAAGCAATTTGCCGGCCAGCATAGCTAATGCCACTATCTTCCAGTTACTTCTGAGTATTCCCAATCCAACGGCAAATATATCGCCTGCAAAAGGCAACCAACTAAAAAATGCAAAAATAGCTCCACGCTTATCGAGCCGCTCGTGCCATTTTTCAATTTTTGATCGTTCAACCCTCAGGTATTTCTCAATCCATTTCCATTTCCCAAGGTATCCAATGTAATAACTGCTCATGCCTCCAAGCCAGTTCCCGAGTGTTGCCACGAGAATTGAGGTAGTGGCATCAAAACCTTTTACAACCATGAGCAATAAAAGTGCGTCGGAACTAAAAGGGATAAGTGTTGCCGCCAAAAAACTGGCAGCAAAAAGTCCCCATAACCCATATTCAAACCAAAATTCCACGGGGCCGAAAATACGGTTTTAATTTTACTTTGTAAGTGCGATCGGATCGTCATCATTTTTCAATTAGCAATGATTTGAGAAGAATCTGCTACGCTGCCATCTTAAATGTTTCACCGGACTTCAATTATTTGTTACAGTTTCTTGTTACATGGTCAACTTGGCTGCATTTTGGCTATTAATGCTTATTTTTATCTCAAATTGAGCAGACCGAATAACTACAGATCAAGTTAAATTGAAACAAAAATACAATGGCAACCATTTATGAAGAAAGATACGCTTATCACCCCGAGGATTTTAAGTCGTATGGAACAGATCGAATCAGAAAGGAATTTTTGGTAGAAAAACTAATGGAGCCGGACAATGTTCGTCTCGTTTATTCTTCAATCGAAAGATACATTGTTGGTGGGGCAGTTCCTGTTAACAAAGCATTGATGCTGGAAACAATAGATCCCTTAAAAGCCGAATTCTTTTGTCAACGCCGCGAAGTTGGAGTGATCAACGTGGCTGGCCCGGGTTCTATCGTAGTGGATGGCACCGAATACAAAATGAATTTTAAAGACGCGATTTATATCGGCAGAGGGAGTAAGGAAGTGTTGTTTAAATCGGAAAACGCTGAAGAACCTGCCCACTTTTACATCAACTCGGCGCCGGCTCACAAAGCTTACCCAACCAAGCATGTAACAATGGGCGATGCCAACGTGCTGCATACGGGTGCGCTCGAAACTTCGAACGAAAGAAACATAAACCAGTTGCTGATAAACGGAGTAGTCGAAACCTGTCAGTTGCAAATGGGAATGACCGAATTAAAAACCGGAAGTGTTTGGAATACGATGCCGCCGCATCGTCATAGTCGGCGTAACGAAATATATTTTTACTTTAATGTGCCCGAAGGACAGGCGATTTGCCATTTTATGGGGCAACCCAATGAAACCCGTCATATTTGGATGCAGAATGAACAGGCAGTGATTTCGCCGGAATGGTCGATCCACGCGGCTGCCGGAACATCGAACTATATTTTTATTTGGGGAATGGCAGGCGAAAATCTTGACTACACCGATATGGACGTGATTGCACCAACCAAACTTCGCTAATAAATTCAAATTGAAAAATGATACAGCAATTATTTGATCTGACAGGAAAAGTGGCTTTAATTACCGGTGGAACGCACGGAATAGGAATGGCCATTGGAAAAGTGCTCGGACAGGCGGGTGCAAAAATTTGTGTGAACGACATCTCCGACGAAAAACTCGAAAGTTGTAAGGCC
This sequence comes from Draconibacterium sp., assembly GCA_011620585.1. GTDB lineage: Bacteria > Bacteroidota > Bacteroidia > Bacteroidales > Prolixibacteraceae > Draconibacterium. The sequence continues at coordinate 3,098 of WOYV01000038.1, read as the reverse complement.
GAATATGCCGAAGTTGGGCTTAATGTGTTTACCCTCAAATTTGATGTTACCAATGAAGCCGATGTGGATAAAGGTGTCTCGCAAATTGAGGCGGAAGTTGGGGCCGTCGATATTTTGGTGAACAACGCCGGAATTATAAAACGTATCCCGATTCTTGATATGCCGATATCAGACTTTAAGCAAGTAATCGATATTGATTTGGTGGCGCCTCTAATTGTATCAAAACGGGTAGCTCCTAAAATGATCGAAAAGCGTTCGGGGAAGATTATCAACATGTGTTCGATGATGAGTGTTTACGGGCGTAACTCGGTTTCGGCTTACGCTGCTGCAAAAGGTGGTTTAAAACTTCTTACGGCCAACATGGCCTGCGAATGGGCCAAATACAATATCCAAATCAACGGAATTGGCCCAGGGTACATTGCCACTTCGCAAACCGCTCCCATCCGTGAAGGAGGTCATCCGTTTAACGATTTAGTAATGATGCGCACACCTGCCGGGCGTTGGGGTGAGCCCGAAGATGTTGGAAATGCTGCTCTGTTTCTTGCTTCTCAGGCGAGCAACTTTGTAAACGGACACATTCTTTTTGTCGATGGCGGAATCCTCGCCAACTTTGGATATGTACAAGGAGAGAACGATTTATAGTTAAATGGCTTTGTTTAAAGCAAAAAGCCGTTCAATACTTTTCAGAGTGAGAACGGTTTTTTTTATGTCTTTGCCTGTTGTTTTTATCTCGGTATGAATCTGAAGCTTTGCCATTTTTTTCCTATTTTTGCACCTCATTTTCAAAACTATTGAAAGCATGTTCGAGAATTTAAGTGACAGGTTGGATCGGTCCTTTAAAATGTTGAAAGGACAGGGGAAGATTACCGAAATCAACGTTGCAGAAACATTAAAAGATATTCGTCGTGCCTTGCTTGATGCCGACGTTAACTTTAAAATTGCCAAGCAATTTACCGACGATGTAAAAGAAAAGGCGCTGGGACAGCAGGTTCTCACTGCCGTGAAACCCGGACAACTGATGGTGAAGATCGTGAAAGACGAGCTGGCACAGTTGATGGGAGGCACTTTTGCCGATATCGAGCTGAAAGGAAAACCTGCGGTTATTTTAATGGCAGGGTTGCAGGGGTCGGGTAAAACCACATTCTCGGGCAAACTCGCCAATATGCTGAAAAGCAAAAAGGGCCGTCGCCCGATGCTGGTGGCAGGTGACGTTTACCGTCCTGCTGCCATCGAACAGTTGAAAGTTTTGGGTGAACAAATCGGAATTCCTGTTTACACCGAAGAAGGAAACATGGATCCGGTAAAAATCGCAAAAGCAGCAATCCAGGAAGCCAAAGCTAAAGGATATGATACTGTGATTGTGGATACTGCCGGCCGTTTAGCAGTGGATGAACAGATGATGAACGAGATTGCCGCGATTAAAGCAGCGATAAATCCCGATGAAATTCTGTTTGTGGTCGACTCGATGACGGGTCAGGATGCAGTGAATACTGCCAAAGAATTTAACGACCGCCTGGATTTTGATGGCGTGGTTCTGACAAAACTCGATGGAGACACGCGCGGTGGTGCAGCGCTATCGATCCGTTCGGTGGTTGAGAAACCAATCAAATTTGTTGGTACCGGCGAGAAACTCGATGCACTCGATATTTTTCATCCCGAAAGGATGGCCGACCGGATTCTCGGAATGGGCGACATTGTTTCGCTGGTTGAAAAAGCACAGGAGCAGTTTGATGAAGAAGAAGCCAAACGTCTTCAGAAGAAACTGGCGAAGAACACTTTCGACTTTAACGACTTTCTGAAACAGATCAGCCAGATCAAAAAAATGGGGAACCTGAAAGATGTAGTGGGCATGATCCCGGGAATGGGAAAAGCGATCAAGAATATGGATATCGACGACGACGCTTTCAAACATATTGAAGCCATTATTTATTCGATGACCCCAACCGAGCGCGAAAACCCGGCCATAATAAACGGAACCCGCAGAAAACGGATTGCAACTGGATCGGGAACCGATGTACAGGAAGTAAACCGTTTGCTGAAACAATTCGACGAAACACGAAAAATGATGAAGATGGTTTCGCAAGGTAAAAATATACAACGCATGATGTCGGGCATGCAACAGCGCGGCAGATAAATTGACCCCGAAGAAACCCAGGTAAAAATTATCAAATTACATTATCATGCAATTGATTGACGGAAACAAGGTAGCAGCTGAAATTAAACAGGAAATTGCTGAAGAAGTGAAGCAGATGATTGCTGAAGGAGGAAAGCAGCCGCATTTGGCTGCAATTCTTGTAGGGCACGATGGTGGAAGCGAAACCTATGTTGCTTATAAAATAAAAGACTGTGAAGCTGTTGGGTTCAAATCGTCGCTGGTTTGCTACGAAGATGATGTAAGCGAAGAAGAATTGCTGGCTAAAGTTGAAGAACTCAACAACGATGACGATTTGGACGGTTTCATTGTACAGTTGCCTTTACCGAAACATATTTCTGAACAAAAAGTGATCGAAGCTATCAATCCCAAAAAAGACGTGGATGGATTTCATCCAATTAACGTGGGAAGAATGGTAATTGGTCTTCCTTCGTTTGTATCAGCAACACCTTACGGAATTGTTGAATTGCTCAAACGGTATAATATCGAAACAAACGGAAAAAATTGTGTGGTGCTTGGCCGAAGCAATATTGTTGGCCGGCCAATGAGTGTGCTGATGTCGCAAAAGGCAATGAATGCAACTGTAACCGTTGCACACAGCCGAACCGCCAATTTAAAAGAAGTTTGTCGCTCCGCCGATATTTTAATTGTTGCCATGGGTGTCCCCGAATTTGTAAAGGGCGATATGGTGAAAGAAGGAGCGGTTGTGATCGATGTGGGAACCACTCGTGTAAAATCAGATCTGACCAAGTCGGGGTTTAAACTAAAAGGCGATGTACTTTTCGATGAGGTTGCCCCAAAATGTTCTTACATAACTCCGGTACCTGGCGGAGTTGGGCCAATGACCAGAACTTCGTTGTTGTTGAATACGCTTCTTTCAGCAAAAAAGAAAATTTATCACTACTGAACGACTAAAAAAATAAAAGTTGGGGTTACTCCCCGAAGG
>WOYV01000032.1 GCA_011620585.1 Draconibacterium sp. | reverse complement strand
CAGAATTTCGGAAGAAAAAAATAGGCAAAAACCCTATTGACAGTATAAAAGCGAAGGTCTATCTTTAGACCAATGAAATGCCGAATTGCAATATCCTTTTTCCTAATTGGTTTTCTTGTTGCCAATTTTTGTCCTGCAAGGGATAAAGAAGCCAGCCACAAGGCACGGGTTGTAATTCCCGAGGTGGCCTTAATTGCACTACAATTCGAAGGTACTTCAGCATTGGATATGGTTGGAAACGCACCAGATATGGCTGGAGACCAGGTGAGTTTAAAATCGGCAAATTCATCAAAAGTTTGGTTAAACTACTCTTCGGTAGTAGCCAAAGATCAAAAAAGAAAAGTAACCGCAACAGTTGTTGGCGAAGTTCCTGAAGGAGTTATATTACGGCTTACTGCTATGGAAATTACCGGACAAGGTCGGGGTGAAATGGGAAGAAGCAATGGAAAGCTAACACTCTCGAACAATCCTACAGATATTATTTCAGGCATTGGCAGTTGCTATACCGGCGAAGGAATTCAAAATGGTCATTTGCTATCCTACGAAGTTGAAATCGACCCGGATCAACTTTATCAAAACAACCAGGCACAAGAAGCAACTCTCAGCGTTGTCTACACGCTGACAGACGACAATTAATCCGCTAAAAGAATCATTATAACTCAGAAGTTTATAATTTTAGCATTAAAACACAAACAATGTTAAAATCAAATCTTGTACAACTTCCTGCTTTTGCACGGTCGTTTCTCTTCGTCAATCTTTTATTGTTTATCGCAATTTTTGCTAATGCCAATATTTTGGTATTAAATGGCCTTACACACGAAACCTTGAGCCAGGCTGGCGATAAATACAGGGAAAGAATTGAAGTCCAGAATAATGGAACAGAGAAGAAAGAGGTAAAGATATATATTCGCGACTATTGGTTTTCGTACACAGGCGAAAGCCGGCACGATGAACCCGGCACCCAGGAAAGATCGAATGCTAAGTGGATCACTTACAGCCCTCAACTGATCACACTAGGCCCGAATGAGAAAGGTTTTATCGATTTTGAAGTTACGGTTCCGTCCGATGATTCTCTTCAGGGAACATATTGGAGTGTGATCATGGTTGAAGGGGTTGTTCCACCTGACACTACTGCCAGTGCGGGAGGTGTTAAAATAAATACAGCAATCCGGTACGCTATTCAGGTAATTACCAACATTGGAGAAACAGCTAAAAGAGACCTACAGTTTATTGGATTGGAACTTGCCGGGGATGGTGGGCAAAAAATGCTGAATGTAGCCATGCAAAATACGGGGGATTATATCCTGAAACCAGAAATGAGCCTGGAAATTTTCGATGCTGAAGGAAACTCGGCAGGTGTTTTTAAAGCCGATCGCCGAAAAACATTCCCCGGAACATCGATCACTTCCTCGATTATTCTCGAAGGGATCAAACCAGGCAACTACACGGCTATCTTGGTGGCCGACTGCGATGAAGACCATATTTATGGAACCAATTTATCGCTTGAAATTTAAATATGTTTCAACGTTACCGGCTAATTATTGTGCTGATTTTTGCACTTGTTCTATCCGTTTACGGACAAGCGCAGGAAAACATTCGCATTAAATTTGTTAAAAACGATGCTGAAGTTTTGCCCGGGAAAGTTGTTAACCTCGCTTTTCGAATAAATAACTTTTCTGCTGAAAATTTGGACGTATTACCGATTATTGCCCTTCCTGAAACCTGGACACAGGTAATCCCATTCTCAAAAATCAGGCTGGCCCCAGCCCAAACCCACCTTGGGCTGGTTGCTGTTAAATCGGGTGCTGAAGAACCGGTTGGTTACTATCCGGTTATCATCAGGCTTGTGGATGCAAACACCGGTAAAGAACTCGCACGCGATTCAATCAAAGTATCTGTTAAGGAAATTGAAGAAGTGAATATTCAGTTGGTGGATCGCCCGTTGCATGTTTTAGCAGGTGAAGAGATCCAGGCAACTTACCTGGTTCAGAACAAAGGAAATACCGAAAAGGAGATTTATGTAAATGCAAGCAATTGCGACGTAAAAGGAGAATCAACTTTAAAATTACAACCTGGAGAATCGTCAATGATACTAATTTCAAAACCCACCAGTCCCCAGAGTTTTGAAAGCCGTAATGAATCATACACTGTTCGTATTCAAAGTGGCGGCCGGGTTCTCGAAAGTGCCTACACAACTACGCTTGTTCTCCCCTCGCAAAAAGCAAAAAAAGATGTTTACTATCGCTTCCCGGTTAAAGCCTCGGCGACATATTTAACTACTAACCGTAATGACAGCTTCGAATCGGCTTTCCAGTTTCAAATAGAAGGAAACGGTACGCTCGATCCTGAAGGAAATCACCGTCTTGGATTTCTGGCACGTTTCCCAAACAATACCGACCTGAGTTTTATGGGGTTGTACGATCAGTATTACGTGAATTATGCCAATAAAAACATGGATCTCTTTTTGGGAGATAAATCATTCATGGTAACTCCACTTACCGAGAATTCGAGATACGGTAGAGGCGCAGAAGCCAGTTTTTTTCTAAATAACGGACTCAAATTTGGGATCACATATTTAAAACCAAGGTTTTTAGAGGAAATAGAACATGAAGCGGCTGTATCGTTGGGGGTCGATTTTAACAAAAACAACAAGGTTGCTTTGGTTTACCTTTCGAAAAAATACAATATCTCGCCCGATCCGGCTCAACTGTTTAGTATTAACACCGAATTCAAACCTTTCGAACAAACCCAGGTTGAATTGGAATATTCGCGGGCGAAATTTAATAATGAAACATCAGACGCTTTTCGTGCAGGGCTAAACTCTCAGTTTTCTATTTTTCAGGTTTCAGGGATATATTACGACGCGGGCAAAAACTACCCCGGATATTATACCAACTCGCGTTTTTATTCGGCAAACGTAAATACCCGAATCACCGAGAAAATGAGTTTTTCGTTTAATGTCCGCGAAGACTTTAACAATGCACATCTCGATACTTTTTTTGTGATAGCACCTTATTCGAAATCGTTGCAGGGAGCGGTTAGTTACCGGATAGCACGCGAAAGTACCTTAAAACTTTACTATCGCCAGTACGAACGAAAGGACCGGCTTAACCTCGAAAAATTCCATTACCGGACTAACTCGTGGGACCTGCAGCTCAGTCAGCGGTACAAACGAATTTATTATAACCTGATTGGTGAAATCGGCGAAACTACCAACTTGCTGCTCATCGAAAACAATGTTCAGAATAGTTACAGGGCAACAGCCGATCTCAGTTATCGATTTAATTCGAAACATTCGGTCCGGCTTTTCGGAACATGGTCGAACATTAACCAGTTTGTATCAAACGATCAGCGAAATATAACCGCCGGAATTTCTGCTACAAGCCGGATAACAAAAAACTTACGACTTAACTTTTATCTTCAGAATGCCTACGACATCGACGACTACTACCGAAACCGAAACCTTTTACAATTTAACCTCGACTACAATTTCCTGAAAAAACATTCGCTTACACTTCACAGCTTCTACACTATTTTTAAAACAGTGGAAGAAAACCCGGAGTTAACAATGGCATTAACCTATGCCTATAATCTGGGCATTCCGGTTAAGCAAACCCTTGTTGCCGGAAAGATTGAAGGTAGAATTACTGATCAGTCGGGAAATCCGGTTGAAGGCGTTTTTATCCGGGTTTTAAATGAAACCACCGTTTCGGATAAAAATGGAGATTTCGAATTTAAACTGGTTTCACCTGGCCGTCAAATGCTTATGATTGATCGTGAAAAATTAAAACTCGATGAAATCACCAATATTCCGATGCCTTTGGAACTGGATATCGTTGGAAATGAAACCAGCAACATCAACATACAAATTGTTAAAGGGTGCCAGCTTCGTGGACAATTGAGATTGGAGAATTCTTCACTTTCGGTTTTGAACAATGATGGAGTCCCGCCCGAAAATGTGGTGCTCGAACTGTCGTCGGAGTTTGAGAATTACCGGATTACTACAGATAAAGAGGGCAAGTTTATCTTTCCACTTACACGGCCGGGAAACCTGACCTTACGGGTTTACCCGGGGACCATTCCTACAGGTTACTCCATTCGGCAATCAAGTTATTCCTACACTCTTCAACCGGGTGAACACCGGGATGTGGAAATCGTTCTCGAATCGAAAAAGAAAAATATTATTTTTAAACCTATAGGAAATCTTTCGGTATTGAATCAGAATGTTAAAAGCCTGAGTTCAAGCGCTCCTTTAAAAGTATCGGCTGAGCCCGAAACTTATTTTACGATCCTTATTGGTGAATCGGAGCATCTTTTGCCTGCAAACCAAGGTATTCTAAAAGACGAACCTTTTTATTTCGAAAAACAAATTGATAACTTACACAAATATTTCATTGGCAAATTCCGAACACTGGAAGAGGCAGAGAAAGAACTGGAACGTATAAAACAGAAAAACAAAAGTGCAGAGCTTGTTATTTGGAAAGATAACAAAATCCGGAGGGTGGAAGAATTCAACAACAACAGGAATGAGCATGAATAAAGGATTAAAAATTACACTGATTATCGTTATTGCGCTGTGGTTGGCCAAGCCAGCCTTTTCGCAAAGCGATAACGCGAATATCAACGTTCGGTTTTCGGTGCCCGAGATTGCGGTGGTCGATATTGAGCCCGACTATAACAACATCGAATTTTCGGTAAATGCATCCGCCAGTCCGGGAGGAGAACCTGTTGTTGAAAACGTTTCGAACGAATCAGTTTGGATTAATTACTCATCGGCCATTCGCCTGACCGGAAATAAACGTATGATTAATGTCCAAATATCCGATAACGATGTCCCTCCTGGCATTTCTTTTTATATCGAGGCTTCGGCAGCTTCGGGGCTTGGCAGTGCCAACCAGGGTATTTCTACCGGAAAAGTGAGAGTTACCCATGAACCCCGCCCCATAATCACAGGAATCGGCAGTTGTTATACCGGCGACGGTGTAAATATGGGGCACGAGCTCCACTATTTTCTCGAGATATCCGATTTCACAAAAATCGAAAGCGCCGCTAATCAGGTTTTTACTGTAATGTACACCATAACTGATAATTAGGGAGAAATGAAAAATTTATTGGGAATAACACTAGTGTTTTTGGCATTTTGGGCGAATGCACAACAAATGGAAATCCAACTCGATGGTGTGGCAATGTTCGATGGAAATAATTTTATGGTGAGCGACGCAGGTTCCGATTTCTCTTCAAATATCGAATGCGAATCGTCGCTATTATTATCGATAAATTCGGGCGATGAATGGGATGAAAGGAACAACCCTAACCGCAAATGGAAAATAGAAGTACGGAAGGAAGACATGAACTGGAAGGACGCCGTTAAACTCGAAATAGTAAGAAAAGGAAATGGAATGTGGCAAAACAATAAAGGCAACAGCGGCCATATTTACAATGGAACCAACTATCAGGCAATTGATAATACCTCGAGTTATTTTTTTGGTGGAAAAGGCCTGATCACCGATATCCCAATTCAGTTGCGTTTATCGGGTTTTTCGATTGCGAACGGTGCCAACGATTACGAAACCAATGTGATTCTAACTATTTACGACGATTAAATTCGAGGTGATTAAAGTGCATCGCTTACCCTGAAATTGTATTCGTATCGCTCGGTCATCCCCGCTTTGTTTATTTCCTTCTACTACAATTTTATAGTCGTCGTTTCCATCAGGAGTAAAGAATTTAATTTCGCATGAATTTTGCGTATCGAACGTCAGTTCAGGATTCCAGTATAAAACATTTCTGAAATCGGGCAACCTCGATTTTTTTGTTTCTGCCTGTGAATAATCGGGTGAGTTAAAAGCAAATTCCGGTGCAACCCCCTTGTAAATTTGTCTGAACAGTCGTTTATCAAACCCGAAAGCGCCCATTTCGCCATCGCGCGGAATTCGGTTGAAGATTTTACCAACTTTATTACTCTTTACAAAAACATCGCGGGTTTCCATATCGATCTTTTCAACTCGCTGTAAATTTATCGTCTTTTTTAACCAGGAGAGCTTTGGGCACAATCTCGCGGATAATTTCTGCCATGTTATTGGGAAATATCAATTTTGAACTTGCCTCGCGGATATAGTGCATCATTTACCCAGATCGTTTCTTAATGGCTATGGTCTAACTATCCTCTGCGTTTCGGCTGCCGAGGTCCCTTTCTTCCTAAAACTCATGAAAGCCATTGCTAAATCCCACTTGCAGATTGGAAGCCAGTGATTTTCCATTATTGTTCCGCTGCGGAGCGTAGTTCTGAAACGACAGTCGGAACATTGCCTCTGCCATTTGGCTTGTAGCCCATAATGCTTCTTACAGCCACATTTTTGCAGCCAATGCCTTCATGTTCCGTACCTGTGGGAAATGCTGCCCTGCCACTGTTCTCGTCGGAAAAAGACTTGATAAATTTGATAATATTCATATCATTTCTGTTTGCAACAGCCCCACTTTTTCACTAAGTGGAACAATTATGGTTTTTAATTCTTCGAACAGGGCATAAACTGCCGAAGAATCCATTTTGCCTGTCCCCATAATTATTAGTCTTAAATATTCGGCATAGTCTTCATCATAACCTGGTGAAGGATTCATTACCGGCAAATCTTAAAAAAAGTTCTTTTTGGCTACGGCTCTAATGCCATTTACATTCCACGATATAAGCTTCATTAACTTTTTCCCGAAAGATATTAATTCGTATTGAACTGACGAATACCACGGTTTTAGGACATAAAAAAGCCCGTCGTTTCCGACGGGCTTTTGCTTTATTTATTGACGATTTATGACTGTTTTAGAATGATATACCCAATTCAAGTTCGAGTTGGTTCATTTCTATTTCAATGGTCTGGCCCGAAGCCATTGGGTTCTCCCCTTCAACACTGTTGTTCATTGCGTAATTTATTGCAAAATGAATTTTGTTTCCTTTTTGTCCAAAAGCTTTTGAAAAACCAAGTGCGATTTGATTTTGAATAACACCAGGGGCCAGGATGTTGAACAAAACTTCTGATCCAGAGACAGGGTTTTTACCAAACGAAGCGCCGCATCTGAATTCCCAGGTATCTAACCCGGCATAGTTCAGCCCTACTTTATAAACCATTATGTTTTCCCAACCAAAACCGGCTCCATTGTCAGCGCCAAGGAGGTAACTTGCATCGCCCATCAAAGCATTATACATATTTGGCATCATTGGGTTCCCTATCGAATTAACTTCTCCAAAACGTATCTGCTTTACGTCTGCCATCAGAGTCAGGCTTGGAACAAATTTCCAGGAAATACCTGCCGTCCAACTCGAAGGGATATCGAAATCTCCCTGTTCGGCAAATAAACCGGCATAATCATCAAATTCTCCCATGTAAACTTTGGATTGGTACGTTAGACCGATAGAAAAATTTTCGGTTAACTGGCCCAAATAACCTATTTTAAACCCAAACCCAAAACCATTGTCTTTACCGTTTCCGGATAAAGCTGCTGCGTTTGAAGAAAAAGGGGCAAAAGTTGCCATCCCATCTGCTTCAAAATACTGGTACGAAACCACACCGGTAACCCCTACACTGTGGTTTTCCCCCAACTTTCGGGAATAGACAATGTTGGCGAACATCTGCCCAATGTTGACCCCGGTTGTTTCAGATGTAGGGTCGTAAAAGGTTGCTGTCGGATAGTCGGTGTTCATGCCCCCATTGCCAAATATTGTTGCTGAAATACTTGATTTCTCATTTAACATCCAGTTAGCGCCAACAGAAGGCATCAAAAATAATTTGCTGTCACTTTCGATTGTTCCGGAGGCTAAGGGAAACATAGCGTCTGCGGCAGGGGAGCCACTAACAGTATATTGTCTGTTAGGATTGAAGAAATCTATGCCAATTTGGTACTGGTTCCCTAAAAATACTAAACCTGCAGGGTTTCCGTTAATTAACGAGCCTTCGTAAAATGCAATGCCGGCACCCGCCAGCCCTTTGTTGATGGTTCCGTAACCGGTACTAAAATAACCATCTGTAGCATATGAATATGATGACATGAGTTGAAGAACAAAAACAAGGCAGATTAGCCTGTACATAGTTTTTTTCATAGTTAAATAATTTATTGTTTTCAGTTTGCTAAAGTATAAAAAGAACTCAACTTGTCGTTCTCCCAGAAGGTTAAAAATATTGACATATGTCAATAAATATATAACAATATTAAAGGAGATTCCGTTAAATCTTATGTCCCGGCATTTGCTTTTATCTATAGTCGTTCTGTATTGTGTGACTTTGATCTCTCTGAGAAGATGGAAAACAATTGTAGTCCGGAGAAAAAGAGAAAATTAAGTAAACGCGACAGGCGCGACTTGATCCGGTTTATTAACTAATCCCATTTATACTTCAAACTGGGCCTTAAATGCGCTAAGGTATTTTCATCGTGGGTAATTGATTTTACTATTCCTGGTTGTATTTGGGTTACGATAAACAAACGTTTTTGGCCGAAAGAAAGTGTAATCAAAAAATCTGATCGATTGTTTTAGAAAATTAGTATATGTAATTTTGAATATGCGTAAAATCGGTTTTATCGGGATAGTATTGGTTTTGATGATGGCCTGCGAAGACCGGGAGCCTGCACCAATTGAAACACCTGCCTGGCTCGAAATAAGGATTGCTGAGTTGGAATCAGACAATTGCATAGGCTGTACTATTACGCGTTATACTTACCATGAAGAGTTCTTTTATCACGTTTATTGTAATACTTGGTCGTGCCTGGCATGCGAGGTATATCATCACAACGGGGACCTTGTAACCTGGGGCGAAGACGTTGATCCCGCAGATTTTGAACAAAATAAAACCCGCCCGGTAAAAATTTGGGAATGTACTACCGGTTCAGAATCGCCTTAAGGGTTAAGCCATAATTTCCACCCTGTTCCCATCCGGATCGAGAATAACGCTTTCGTAATATCCATTGCCGGTTATACGGGGTTCGCTTACGATTTTAAACCCGTCTTTTCGCAAAATTTCAGTAATTTCCTTTACTCTGCTGACTGATCCAACCTGAATAGCAAAATGAATCAGCCCCGAAAATTGTTTAATCGGGTCGTTTTTGGTTTTTGGAATGTTTGGCATTTCCATAATTTCCAGGCGGCATTCGCCATCGAAATTCAAAAAATACGAACGAAATTCGCGGGAATGGTTATGGTAAGTGTCTGAAGAAGAAGCATCAAAATAATGCATGTAAAAATTCCGCAGACCTTCGAGATTGTATGTCCAAATTGCAAGATGTTCAATACGCATGGCTTTCGATTTGATTAACTAAAAATACAAAACCTTTTGTTCAAAATCTATACTATTTCAAATTTTACCATCCCATTCTGAAAAGAATCTTTGCAGGTAGTTTTCCATAAATTCGTGCCGATCTTCAGCAATTCTTATAGCAGTTGGTGTATTCATTCGCGATTTTAATAGCAGTAATTTTTCATAAAAATGATTAATAGTAGGCGCCGAAGTTTTTTGATATGCATCAAAATCCGAATGCATTTCGGGGGGAATGCCAGGGTCGTATAGAAGCCTGCCTTTATTTCCACCGTAAGCAAAAGTTCGGGCAATTCCTATCGCTCCAATAGCATCCAAACGATCAGCATCCTGAACAATTGCTGCTTCAACCGAGCTGGTTGGTGTCGAAACTCCTGCACCTTTATACGAAACTTCGCTGATGATTTGTAGTATTTTTTCTGCCTGATCAGGTTCAATATGCAGTGTATTCAACCATTTCCTGGCTTTCTGCAAATCGTTGTCATCTGAAATTTTCCAGTCGTCCAGATCGTGAAGCAAAGCAGACATTTCAACCAGGAACAGATCTCCACCTTCACTCTTCGAAATATGGCAGGCCAGGTTTCTTACCCTGTGAATGTGCCACCAATCGTGCCCCGACCCCTCGTTCTCAAATTCAGTTCTGATATAAGTTTCAGTCTCATCCAGCATGTATTTTGATCGACTATTCGAATTCATAATTCAATTTTTTGCCCCTAAATTAAGGGTGAAAAGCCTAAAAAAAGTTAATAATTTTATAGTATTTTCATAACATACTGAATATCAGAGAACTTAAATTCAGCCCAATCGTATGAGACATTAGTCACATCGGTGGAAATAGGATTTTTATTATTTTTGCCGGGCTTAGGTTGACTATGATTGCCAGACAATTGGTAAACACAGTAAACAGAAAGTAAATTGAATATGAAAAATATTTCGAAATTAACTTTACCGTCTTTGTTTCACAATTCGGTAAAGAGTTATTCAGACAAGACTTCCCTTGTTTTTACCGGCGAAGAAAATTATACCTATGCAGAGATGGGTAGAGATGTAGAGTTGCTGGCGGAGATGTTGGTTGAGCTGGGTGTTAAAAAAGGAGATAAACTCGCTATTCTGAGTACGAATATGCCCAACTGGGGGAAAACGTTTTTTGCGATTTCACTTGTTGGCGCTGTTGCAGTTCCAATTTTACCCGATTTTCATTCACGCGAAATACATACAATCATCGAACATTCGGAGACTCGTTTTTTGTTTGTTTCAGAAGGACTTTACAACACTGTTGGAAAGGAAACCTTCGATCTGCTGAATAAAGTGGTGATGATCGATAATTTTGCAATTGTACCAAAAGAAACACCAGCAAGTCACTTGAAATTGCTTGAATGTTCACTGCCTTTGGCTGTAAATAAGTTTAAGGAAGCCGAAGTTGAAGAGGACGATTTGGCATCAATCATTTATACTTCAGGTACAACCGGAAATTCGAAAGGAGTAATGCTGACACATAAAAATCTGACATGGACAGCTCAGCAGAGTCGTACCCTCCAGAAAATTGTTCCCGGCGATCGCTTTTTATCTATCCTTCCGCTTTCTCATACATTTGAAAATACAGTTGGTTTTTTGCTGCCAATGATGTATGGTGCTTCGGTTCACTATCTTCGTAAGCCACCTGTGGCTTCGATATTGATGCCTGCGTTTCAGAAAGTAAAACCAACGATCATGTTGTCGGTACCTTTGATTATCGAGAAGGTATATCGGGCAAGAATATTACCAACTTTCCAGAAAAATGCGTTAATGCGTACCTTAAGCAACTTTGCTCCAACACGGAAGCTTTTGCATAAAGTTGCTGCAAGAAAGTTGCATGCCTCCTTTGGCGGGAAATTGCATTTCTTCGGAATTGGGGGAGCGAAACTTGATATTGCCGTGGAGCGTTTTCTGTTCGAAGGGGGTTTTCCGTATGCCATTGGTTACGGATTAACCGAAACCGCCCCGCTTTTAGCTGGCGCTGTGGCAAACAATCGTGCGATTGGTTCTGCCGGAATCGCGATGCAAGGTGTACAACTCCGTATTGCTGACGTCGATCCGAAAACAGGCGAAGGTGAAATTCAGGCCAAAGGCGAAAACGTAATGAAAGGTTACTATAAAGCTCCCGGCCTCACAAGCGAAGTGTTTACCGAAGACGGCTGGTTCAAAACCGGTGACCGTGGCATGTTCGATCAAAAAAGGCGCTTACACATTAAAGGACGTATCAAAACTATGATAGTTGGCGCAAGTGGCGAAAATATCTACCCCGAAGAAATCGAATCGGTGATCAATAAAATGCGTTTCGTAATGGAATCGCTGGTAATTGAGAAAAAAGGGAAACTGGTGGCTATGATCCATCTGAATATGGAAGAAATCGAAGAGAATTTCAAACACTTAAAAGAAGAAGCAAAACATTATGTTTCGACCAAGACAGACGAAATCTTAAAGGAAATTCAGCAGAAAGTAAACCTCGAGGTCAATAAATTTTCAAAAATCAGCCAGGTAGTGCTCCAGCCATTTCCTTTCGAACGCACTCCCACTCAAAAAATCAAACGCTTTTTATACGCTTAGTATAGATACAATAAACGAAAAGGAAAGCTTTCAGTGAGGGCTTTCCTTTTTTTGTTACAGTCACCAAAGTTTTCTTAATTTTGTAGCCACAAAACGCAAAGGTAAATGGTTGAGGGGTCAAGATACAGTGCAAGAGGGGTTTCAGCATCAAAGGAAGATGTTCACGAAGCAATCAAAAATGTCGATAAGGGAATCTTTCCCAAGGCTTTTTGTAAAATCGTTCCCGATATTTTGGGAGGCGAACCCGATTGGTGTAACATCATGCATGCCGACGGAGCCGGAACAAAATCGTCGCTGGCCTACCTGTACTGGAAAGAAACCGGTGATTTGGGGGTTTGGAAAGGAATTGCACAGGATGCACTGATTATGAATGTGGACGACTTGCTTTGTGTGGGAGCCACCAATAATATCCTGGTTTCATCTACTATCGGGCGAAATAAAAACAACATTCCGGGCGAGGTAATTGCAGCCATAATAAATGGTACCGAAGAGCTGCTTGCTACCCTTCGTGAGATGGGAATTAGCATTTATTCAACTGGTGGCGAAACCGCTGACGTGGGTGATTTGGTCCGTACCATCATTGTCGATTCAACCGTTACCTGCCGAATGAAACGCGAAGAGGTGATTTCTGCCGATTGGATTAAACCCGGTGACGTAATTGTAGGGCTTTCATCTTCGGGAAAAGCAGTTTACGAAAGTGAATATAACGGAGGAATGGGAAGCAATGGGCTAACTTCGGCACGGCACGATGTTTTTGCAAATTACCTGGCGCAGAAATATCCCGAAAGTTTCGATCCGCAAGTTCCTACCGGTTTAGTTTATTCCGGCACAAAAAAGCTGACAGACAAAATTGAGGGGATAGGAATTGATGCCGGGAAACTGGTGCTTTCACCTACGCGAACTTATGCCCCGGTTATAAAAAGGGTACTCGACCAGTTTCGTCCAGAAATCTCGGGAATGATACATTGTTCAGGCGGTGCGCAAACCAAGGTTTTGCACTTTGTCGACGGTGTTCATGTAATAAAAGATAACATGTTTCCAGTACCACCTCTGTTTGAAATGATACAAGAGCAGTCGGGAACCCATTGGAAAGAAATGTACAAGGTGTTCAACATGGGGCATCGCTTTGAGGTTTATTGTAAACAAGCAATTGCAGAAGATATTATCAAAATCTCTGAGTCATTTGGAGTTGAAGCACAGATAATTGGAAGGGTTGAACCTTTTAATGGGAAGAAACTGACCATTCAATCCGTGAAAGGGGAATTTATTTACTAACTCATTTGAAAGGCAGAGTTTAAAAACGGTTTCTTTCCCAAAGGAAGAAGTTATTGCAGTTTGAATGAAAACGACAATGTTAAAAAGAAATGGCACAATACGAATTACTTACAAAATTTGAGTCGATCAGGCACCGGTATGAAGAGGTAGAGCAACAGATCACCGATCCGGAAATAATGAACGATATGAAACGCTATGTAAAGCTGAACCAGGAATACAAAAACCTGCAGAAGCTGGTAGCTAAGTTTCAGGAATATAAGAACCTGGTGGATAATATTGAAACCGGACGTGAAATTCTGGCTGAAGAAAGCGACGAGGAAATGCGTGAAATGGCGCGTGAAGAAATGGAGGAATCGGAAGAACGTATTCCAAAAGTCGAACAACAGATTAAAATGCTGCTTGTTCCCGCCGACCCCGAAGATGGGAAAAATGCCATTCTCGAAATCCGGGCGGGTACCGGTGGCGACGAAGCCAGTATTTTTGCCGGCGATCTTTTCCGGATGTACTCAAAATTCTGCGAACGTAAAGGTTGGCGCCTCGAGGTAACTAATATGAATGAAGGCACTGCCGGTGGATACAAGGAAATTGTAGCCAAAATTACTGGCGAAGGTGTTTATGGGGTCATGAAATACGAATCGGGAGTTCACCGGGTACAGCGTGTACCGCAAACCGAAACCCAGGGACGCGTACACACTTCGGCAGCAACTATTGCGGTTCTTCCAGAGGCTGAAGAATTTGATGTTGAGCTCAAGGAATCAGACATCAGAAAAGATACTTACTGTTCATCCGGGCCCGGCGGACAATCGGTAAACACTACTTACTCAGCCATTCGCTTAACACACATCCCAACCGGAATTGTAGTTACTTGTCAGGATGAAAAGTCACAATTAAAGAACCTGGCAAAGGCAATGACCGAACTGCGTACCCGAATTTACAACATGGAGTACCAGAAATACATCGACGAAATTTCGACCAAACGTAAAACCATGGTATCAACCGGCGACCGTTCTGCGAAAATCCGTACATACAACTGGCCGCAAGGTCGTGTTACCGATCACCGGATCAACTTAACGATATACAATCTTCAGGCTATTATAAACGGCGAAATCGACGAAATCATCGAGAAACTGATGATCGAAGAGAATTCAGAAAAATTAAAAGAAGCAGCGATTTAAAGAGCACATATGAATCAGGAACAACTTTTTGAACAGATCAAAAGGAAACGTAGTTTTCTTTGTGTAGGCCTGGATACTGATATCCAAAAAATTCCACAACATTTACTGGAAACCTCCGATCCTGTTTTTTCCTTCAACAAGGAAATTATTGATGCAACAGCCGAATTTACTGTAGCGTATAAACCCAACCTGGCCTTTTACGAAAGCCAGGGGTCGAAAGGTATAATGAGCCTCGAGAAAACGGTTTCATATGTGAAATCAAAATATCCGAATATTTTTCTGATAGCAGATGCCAAAAGAGGGGATATTGGAAATACTTCAAATTTGTACGCGCGCGCTTTTTTCGGTAAACAAAACTACGATGCTGTAACTGTTGCTCCCTACATGGGTGAAGATTCGGTGAAGCCGTTTATGGGATATTCCAATAAATGGGTAATCCTGCTTGCACTTACCTCGAATAAAGGCGCTGCCGATTTCCAGTTCATTGAAGACAGTGAAACTGGAGATAAATTGTTTGAAAGAGTACTTAAAAAATCGCAGGAGTGGGGTACTGAAGAAAACCTGATGTATGTGGTTGGAGCTACAAAAGCAGAGAAGCTGAAGGAAATCAGGGAAATTGTCCCCAATCATTTTTTGCTGGTACCGGGTGTTGGGGCGCAGGGAGGTAGTCTTGAAGAAGTAGCTCAAAATGGATTGAACAGTAAATGTGGACTTCTGGTTAATTCTTCACGCGGAATAATTTATGCTTCTTTGGACGTTGATTTTGCCGACAAAGCAAAGGCAGCGGCCCGTGAGGTTCAGTTAGAAATGGAGGCGCTGCTTACAGGGGCTGGTTTAATCTAAAAACTT
>WOYV01000025.1 GCA_011620585.1 Draconibacterium sp. | reverse complement strand
GTCAAATATATATAATATGGCAGAACCTGTAATTATGCCCAAACAAGGACAATCGGTTGAATCGTGCATCCTTGGGCAATGGTTTAAAGATGTAGGAGAAAAAGTGAACGCGGGCGATCTTCTGTTCTCGTACGAAACCGACAAAGCCTCTTTTGAAGAAGAAGCAAAAGTCAGTGGAACCTTACTTGCCCGGTTTTTCGACGAAGGAGACGAAATTCCGGTATTGGAAAATGTTGCTGTAATCGGACAAAAAGGAGAAGCAGTGGATGAATTCCGGCCCGGAGCCGCACTTGTTGCTGAAAGTGAATCTTCGAAAGAAGAAAAAGGAGAAACAGTGGATGAGACACCAAAAGTTTACGAATTCGAAGTAAATGATAACGAAGAAGGTGCCCGGGTACGAATTTCTCCACTCGCCCGAAATATGGCAGAGAAACTGGGGCTCGATATACTGTCATTAAAAGGCTCTGGCCCTCATGGCCGGATTATAGTACGCGATATTGAAAATGCCACTCAAAAAACACCAACAGTTCAGGGGAAAGTGGCTAAGGCCGCTCCGGTTATGAAACCGGCTACCGCCACCATTCTTTCAAAAGGTGAAGATTTTGAAATCAAAACCATTCCGAATATCCGTAAACTGATTGCCAATGCCATGCACCAGTCGTTGCAGAATTCGGCACAGCTTACTCACCACATGAGCGCCGACGCAAGACAGGTTTTGAAACTTCGGAAGAAATTCAAAAGACTACTTGAAACAGGTGAAGTAAAAGAAAATGTGACGATAAACGACCTGGTTTGTTACGCAGTTGTTCGCGCATTGGAGAAATACCCTCAGGTAAATACACATTACCTGGGCGACAAAATGAAATGGTTCAGCAAAGTACACCTCGGACTAGCAGTTGATACTGATCGCGGTTTGATGGTCCCGGCTTTGAAAAATGCCGATGACCTTTCCATCTCAGGGCTCTCAAGAAAATTAAAAGAACTTTCTACTACAGCCCGCAACGGAAATATAAACCCCGACCTGTTAAACCCGGCGGAAGCTACTTTCACCGTTTCCAACCTTGGAAATTATGGCGTTGAAATGTTTACCCCGGTGATCAATTTGCCGCAAACTGCCATCCTGGGAGTGTGTACCATCGTTCTCCGTCCAAAGGAAATAGAAGATGGCGTAATTGGCTTTGTACCGATGATGGGGCTTTCACTCACCTACAACCACCAGGCGCTGGACGGTGGAGAAGCCACGCTCTTCCTGGCAGAGATAAAAAATCAGATAGAAAATCTCTCACTTTAAACTTTAAATGAAATGACAAAATCACTATACATCAACCCGAAAGAAGTACGAAAACCAGGTCAAATTGAATTTAAACCGATACCGGTTAACCAGTATAACAAAACAGTGGAAGACGAAAAAGAGAATTTTTCGAACGACGACCTGATTCGCATATTCCACGACATGGTGGTCATCCGCGAATTTGAAACCATGTTGAACCTGATAAAAACACGTAACGAATACAACGGGGTCCCTTACAATCATCCAGGACCGGCTCACCTTTCCATCGGACAGGAAGCAGCCGCAGTTGGAATGGCTTACACACTGGGTGTCGAAGATTTCATTTTTGGTTCGCACCGCAGCCACGGCGAAATTCTGGCCAAAGGATTGTCGGCCATCGATAAACTGAACGACGAGCAGTTACAACAAATCATGGGCTCGCATTTTAACGGAATAACCGCGGCGCCGGTAAAAGCCGGTCACACCGGGACAACAAAAGAGCTGGCCATCAAATTTCTGATTTACGGAACACTTGCTGAAATTTTTGCCCGCGAAACCGGGTTCAACCGTGGGTTGGGCGGATCGATGCACGCCTTTTTCACTCCCTTTGGTGTTTATCCAAATAACGCCATTGTTGGCGGTTCTGGGGATATTTCGGTGGGTGCAGCGCTTTATAAAAAAGTGAACCGCAAACCCGGTATTGTGGTAGCGAACATCGGCGATGCATCAATGGCTTGTGGCCCGGTTTGGGAAGGCCTGGCATTTGCTACCATGGACCAGTTTACCCAACTTTGGGAAGGCGATATGAAAGGCGGCCTGCCGCTGATCATCAACATCATGAACAACCAATACGGAATGGGCGGACAAACCTGTGGTGAAACCATGGGTTACGATATTGCCGCACGAATTGGCGCCGGACTGAATGCCGACCAGGTGCACGCCGAGCGTGTGGACGGTTACAACCCGCTGGCCGTAATCGACGCTTATAAACGCAAACGTAAAATTCTGGAAGAAAAACGCGGGCCGGTATTGCTCGATGTGCTTACTTATCGTTACAGTGGGCACTCTCCTTCCGATGCTTCATCGTACCGGACAAAAGAAGAAGTGGAAGCCTGGGAAGCCCAGGATTCGATTATCTGGTTTGGCAAAGAACTCGTAAAAGCTGGCGTTGCCACCGAAGCACAACTCGAACAGATAAAAACTGAAACAACCGATTTAATTACTTCCTCGTTAAAACTGGCCATCGACGATGAAGTTTCGCCGGTTATGGATATGAAGAAGCACCCAAACCTGATCGGCGAAATGATGTTCAGCAACCAGTCGCTGGACAAAATGGAGGATCGCGAAGTGGAAGTCAACCACCCGATGGAAGAAAATCCACGGGTAAAACAACTGACTTCCAAGGAACGGTTTATGTTCGACGAGAACGGCAAACCGCATTCAAAAATAAAAACCTATGGTTTGCGCGATGGTATTTTCGAAGCCATCATCGACCGCTTTTATAAAGATCCAACGCTGATTGCTTACGGAGAAGAAAACCGCGACTGGGGCGGCGCGTTTGCAGTTTATCGCGGATTAACTGAAACTCTTCCCTACCATCGTTTGTTTAACTCGCCTATTTCTGAGGCTGCGATTGTTGGGACTGCGATTGGTTATGCGATGTGTGGTGGCCGCGTAATTCCTGAAATTATGTATTGCGACTTCCTCGGCCGCGCCGGCGACGAAGTATTTAATCAACTTCCCAAATGGCAGGCCATGAGTGGAAACGTACTCACTATGCCGGTGGTGGTCCGTGTTTCAGTAGGATCGAAATACGGCGCACAGCACTCACAGGATTGGACTGCTCTGGCTGCACATATTCCGGGTTTGAAAGTAGTTTTCCCGGTTACACCTTACGATGCCAAAGGTTTGATGAACTCGGCCCTTCAGGGAACCGACCCGGTAATTTTCTTTGAAAGCCAGCGGATTTACGACATTGGCGAAATGTTCCATGAGGGCGGAGTTCCTGAAGGATATTATGAAATCCCATTGGGAGAACCGGATGTAAAAAAAGAAGGAAGCGATGTCACCATTCTTACAATCGGAGCAACATTGTACCGGGCTTTGGATGCTGCCAAAATACTCGAAGAAAAATACAATATGTCGGCAGAAGTAATCGATGCCCGCTCGCTGGTTCCGTTTAATTATGAACCGGTGATTGAATCGATCAAAAAAACCGGGCGGATCGTTATTTCGGGCGATGCATCCGCACGCGGCTCCTTCCTGCGCGACCTGGCTTCGAATATTACCGAACTGGCTTTCGATTACCTTGATGCACCGCCGGTGGTTGTGGGTTCGCGAAACTGGATTACTCCGGCTTACGAACTCGAAAATGCCTTCTTCCCGCAACCCGGGTGGATTATCGACGCGATCCACGAACGCATTCTCCCACTGAAAGGCCATGTTTGCGAAAACGATTTTACCGAGGCAGAACAATTGGACAGGAATGCCAGAGGTATTTAAAATAAGGATCCGATCTTTTGAAAAGGTCGGATCCTTTATCTTCAAAATAAATCTCTTTAGAATAGTTCAATCCGGCTTCAAAAGAGGCCGGATTCTTTAGGTAATAATGCTTTATTTGTCTAATTGCTAATTAAAATCCGGGAGGCCTTCGATGGGGGAAATTTCAATATTCCGGTAAAAAACTTCAGCTCCTTCCGATTGAATTTGAATTTTACCCTTTGTTAAGGGACTTACATTACCGTTTATATTTATTCTGGAATTTGCCAGTATCATTGTTACAACCCCATTTACCACATGAACGCTTGTATCTTTAAAACAATACAGGTCGATCGTATTCCATTCTCCACTTGGTTTTTCAGCGTCAGGATATTTTTTGCAATACCGGCCTATTTCACTGTCTTCACGAAATGTTATCAACTCGCCTTCGGGATTATATTGATAAATGCTGTCTGAATTCATTTTTGCCTTAATATCAAACATTCCTCCTGCCACACCCCAATAGTCGCCGCAATCACCTTCCTGTATTTGAAATTCCTGTGATCTCAACCAATAAGTATCGCCCTCACCCTGGTCCCCAACACTATGATACAGTATTCCACTGTCCCGTTTGCTATTATCACGGGGAAACCATTTTTTGTCCCCCCACTTGAACTGGAGACGAAGATGATAGTTTTCAAATTCTCGTTTTGTTAAAATGGCGCCAAATATTTCCCCCGAGATTCTTAATGCTTTCTCACCGTCCAAATCAACAATTGTGTAAACCCCGGCCTGATCATTATCTAAGCCGAGCAGAGTATCTTCAGCAAGGCTTTGCCCCTCCCCGCCCCGTATAAATCTGGGGCCTGAATAAGTATTCCAGTTTTCCAGGCTGGTGCCGTCAAAGAGTACCTCCCAGTTTTCCCTGGGTGATTTCTGTGTGCAAGAACTACATATAATGCCTATTGAAAAAGCAAGAATAAACGATAGTCTGAGTCCGGTTTTCATAATACGAATTTCGTTTTTTGGTTTAGATTAATTTGATGGTGAGTTACTTCAATAATAAAATAAATCGGTGTACAAGTTACGCATTTATATAATAGATGTGTAAACAAAATAAAGTATCTGGCGCGTAAACTTCGGGAAATATTCCAGTGGCTAATTTCTTGTGCTAAACGATTTCTCTAATACAATTTCAGCGGTTGCCCCACCCGTAAAACCGAACTCTCGGTAATGTTATTCATCCGGCAGATATCTTTAATGGGCGTTTTGTATTTTTTCGAGATTACCCAAAGCGAATCGCCCGAGCGCACCTTATAATATTCGGGAATGGCCGCATTATTGGCGTATCCCTTTGGTTTGAGGGTGCGGTGCAATGCCACCAGCGTGCTGAATTGTTTCGCATCGTCGCGGATTGTTTGGTTCTGATAATCGTAAACCAGTTCCGAATCGAAAGCGGTGCCATCCTGGCGCAGTTCGAAGTGCAAATGCGTTCCGCGGGCACGGCCAGTGCTCCCGGCCAAACCAATGGCTTCGCCTTTGTTAACCCAATCGCCTGCCCTTTTCAGAAATTTAGAAAGATGTGCATAATAAGTTTCGATGTTGTTATCGTGCTGAATGACCATAATATTTCCAAAACCGGTTCCCCATCCCGAGCGGGTAAGATAACCTGAGTTCACTGCTCTCACTGTGTCGCCATGTGCCATTTTAATGTCGGTGCCATAGTGCATTCGTCCCGAACGTGGCCCAAACCGGCTGATAATATTACCTCCGTCGCCAGGCACCAGGTAATCGGCCAGGTAACTTTCGTGCCGAACATTGTTTAAATCGTTCAAAACCCTGTATTCACGTTTGCTAATTGGTTCATCCAATCCGGGAACAACCATCACTTCATCAGTATTAACGTATTGTCCGAAACCAGCCAGAACACTTGAAACAAAGAGCAATGTCAGTAGAAAAAGTCTCATACAATAATCTGATAATCCTATGTTTTCGCAATAGTAATCAAAAATTGATTTTATGATACTTCAAGTTTGCTGTTTTGAATATTGTTAACAATTTTCTCCTGGCATACTAAACTGGTAACTTCTTCCAAACAGCCACAAACAACATAATCCAGCCCAAAATAAAGCCAACTCCACCAACAGGAGTGATTGCCCCCAGCCATTTAATCCCGCTCAATGCCATTGCATATAAACTTCCTGAAAAAAGAAAAACACCTGCTACAAGAAAAATCGCCGACCATTTTAAAGAAGTGGAAGGAAAAGATACTGCCAAAACACCAACCAGCAACAAACCCAGCGCGTGGTAAAAATGATAATCAACTGCGGTTTTCCAGGTTTGTAACATTTCAGCCGAAAGCTGCGTTTTCAGGGCATGTGCGCCAAATGCGCCAAATGCAACAGCCAGTGCCAGCAAAGCGCTTGCAATCATTAAAATTATTTTGCTCATATTTAATTTATTTTACTGAATGAAAACAAGAGACTCGTTATAAAGTTTGATTTGATAAACTTAAGCAGGATACAAAAGGACACATAAAAATCCCGGCTTTTATTAATTTGCAGACAGATTCAGAACAAAGAAAAATGACAGACCTGAAAAGCATATTTGCAAGCTTTCCCACAAAAGAGGAATTGCTACAGTGGGATAAAAACCATAACCCGACAAAGGTTCCCGATATCAACGGACACATTCATTCACCTCATTCGTTTAGCGCTTTCTCAAACATCGAGCAGCCTTTTGAAATGGCCAAAACAGAAGGGGTTTCTGTGCTGGGCATCAACGATTTTTACACCACTGATGGGTATAATGAATTTGCCGAAATGGCTGAAAAGTACCGGGTTTTTCCATTGTTCAACATCGAATTTATGGCCTTGCAGAAAGATTTGCAGAAAGCCGGAATTCGCGTAAACGACCCCAGCAACCCGGGGCGAACGTATTTTAGCGGGAAAGGGCTTTCCCAACCTCCAAAAATGAGCGAAGTTTCTTTCAAAAAAATAAAAACTCTGCAAGAAGAAAGTAACCGCCAGACCTATGAAATGGTGACTCGTTTGAATAACTATTTCAGCGAAAGAGGAATCAATATACAATTCGATGCTGCTGAACTACAAAAGCGTTTAGCTAAAAACCTTTTCCGCGAACGCCATATTGCACAGGCAATTCGAATTGCCGTTTTCGAAAAAGAAAACAGCGACCTTGGCCGGGCGATGCTTTTCAATAAAATTTTTGATGGGAAGGAAATCAAATCGGCCATTGACGATTTTGCCGGTCTCGAAAACGAAATCCGCGGCCAGCTATTAAAAGCCGGTGGGGCCGCTTTTGTTCCGGAAGACCCGAAGGCATTTCTTTCATTGGAAGAAGTGCAGGAACTGATTATTGATGCGGGCGGAATACCCTGCTACCCTGTTCTGCTTGATTTTGGCGATGAGAATTTTACGGATTATGAATCCGACAAAGAAAAGTTATTGGCCGAACTCAAAAGTAAAAATGTAGGCAGCATTGAACTTATTCCGGCAAGAAACAAGTTCCACATTTTTAAGGAATTTGTACGGTTCTTTAATGCCAACAATTTTGTAATCACTTTTGGCTCGGAACATAATACGCCAAAGCTTGACCCCATTAAACTTTCAGCGGGTAGTGGCGTAGAATTGGATGACGAATTGAAACAGATTAATTACGAAGGTGCCGCTGTAGTCGCGGCTCACCAGTATCTGTTCGCAAAAGGCGAAGAAGGCTATTTAAAAAACGGCATCGCCAAAACCCATGAGAAAGCTTCCTTTATTGAATTAGGCAAGGCAGTAATTACGTACTTTTTAGGACTTAAATAAAACTTAGCGTTCCTTTGTGAAATTCTTCGTGAACTCCGTGGTAAAGATTTTTACCACAAAGAGCACAAAGCAGGCACAAAGCTTCACCATGAAATATATCACAAACTATGAACCAGGGAGTTAAAGATTTAATAGAAGTATCGAGAGCATACGGAAGTAAAAAAGAATATGTGATTGCCGGCGGGGGCAACACCTCATACAAAAACGAACAACACCTTTGGATAAAAGCCAGTGGGATAAACCTTGGCACTATCGATGAAAACGGTTTTTGTGTGCTCGATCGTCAAAAACTGAACGATCTTCCGAACCAGACTTTTTCGGAAGATTCGGCCACACGCGAAGAACAGGTTAAAAATGCGCTTATAAACAGCCGTGTTGACCCGTCAGGCGGACTGAGGCCTTCGGTAGAAACCTCGCTGCACAACCTGTTTAGCTACCATTTTGTGGTTCATACTCACAATACGCTGGTAAACGGATTGATGTGCAGCCGGCAGGCAGCAGAAAAAACATTGGAAATATTTGGAGAAGAAGTACTTTATGTAGCCTACTCCGATCCGGGCTTTGTATTGTTCAAGATCATTGCCGAACAGATAGCAGGTTATAATATCCGGTTTGGTCACGATCCCAAAATTGTACTGATCCAGAACCACGGGGTTTTTGTGGCCGCCGATTCTGTAGTGGAAATTGATGCTTTGTATAAAAATGTAAAAGAAAAACTGATTGCTGCCACAGGTTTTGCTCCCGAAACCAAAGAAGTCCCTGTTTCAGAAAAGATCATAGAAGTGCTTCCGGCACTCCGCATGTTACTTTCGGGAGAAAAAATTAAAGTTGCCACAGCTTTAAACAGTTCGTGGATAGAAAAATTTATTGTTTCGGAACAAGCTTTTAAGAATGGCATTGCCAAACCCTTTACCCCCGATCAGATGGTGTATTGCGGTCCGGAATACCTGTTTATTGCCAACAATTCATCAGTTGATTCAATCATTGCGGAAACAAAGAAAAAAGTAGCCGAATTCAAATCCCGGAAAGGCAACGCTCCTAAAATTGTTTTTATTCAGAACGAAGGAGCAATCGTTGCCGAAGATTCTCCGGCTTCGGTAGAATACCTGAAAGATATTGTAAATGATTTCTGCCAGATAAGTGCACTTTCCGCGTCCTTTGGCGGGCCACATCCTTTGACTGACGACCAAATCTCCTTTATCGAAAACTGGGAAGTGGAGAACTATCGTAAAAAAGTGTCGCTGGGGGGCAAACCGCAGGGACGTGTCGAAAATAAGATTATTGTAGTTACAGGCGCTGCGCAGGGATTTGGCGCAGGAATCGCAAAATTGCTTCACAACGAAGGCGCCAATATTGTGGTCGCCGATATGAACAAGGAAAAAGGGCAGGAATTTGCCGAACAGCTCAACTCGAAAGAAACCAAAAACAAAGCATATTTTGTAAAAGTGGATGTGGCCGATGGAAATTCGGTAAAAGCTTTGATCGATGAAACTGTGCTGCGTTTTGGCGGGCTCGATGTGATGATTTCAAATGCAGGAATTTTACGTGCCGGCAGCCTCGACGAAATGGACCAGGAAACTTTTGAACTGATGACGAAGGTCAACTACACCGGCTATTTTCTGTGTGCCAAATATGCAAAACCGGTTATGAAAATGCAGCATTCCATTCATCCTGATCATTTTATGGATATCATCCAGATCAATTCAAAATCGGGATTAAAAGGAAGCAATAAGAATTTTGCATACGCTGGCGGAAAATTTGGTGGCATCGGGTTAACACAGTCGTTTGCCCTCGAACTGATGCCATACAAAATTAAAGTAAACTCGATTTGCCCGGGCAACTTTTTTGACGGCCCGCTTTGGAGCGACCCTGAAAATGGCTTATTTGTACAATACCTGAATACCGGGAAAGTGCCAGGCGCCAAAACCATTGACGACGTAAAAGCGTTTTACGAGTCCCAGGTCCCGGCAGGCCGCGGATGTACCGCCCTGGATGTGGTAAAAGCTATTTTTTATGTGATTGAACAGGAATATGAAACCGGGCAGGCAGTTCCTGTTACCGGAGGACAAAATATGTTGAAGTAAGAGCCCCTCCTAACCTCCCCAAAGAGGAATTAAAAAGTTAACAAATTAGAAACAACTAGAAAAATTGGAAGATGACGACAAAAACGGATAATAAAAAATCTCCCTCCCCATCGGGGAGGCCGGGAGGGGCTGTAACAAAAGCAATACGACTTTACGGGAAGAAAGATTTAAGGCTGGAAGAATTTGAACTTCCGCAAATTAAAGATGACGAGATATTGGCCAAAGTAGTAAGCGACAGTATTTGCATGTCGAGCTACAAAGCGGCAACCCAGGGAACCGACCACAAACGTATTCCCAACAATGTTGCAGAAAGTCCAATAATTATCGGGCACGAGTTTGCCGGAGAGCTTGTTGAAGTGGGCGCCAAATGGCAACATAAATTCAAAGCCGGACAAAAGTACTCGATTCAACCGGCTATTTATTACGAAAACGGACCTGTGGGGATTTTAAGTGCACCCGGCTATTCCTACCAATATATTGGCGGCGATGCAACTTATGTAATCATTCCGAAGGATGTGCTGGAACAGGATTGCCTGCTGGCTTATGATGGCCCGGGCTTTTACCCGGCTTCGTTGTCGGAGCCGCTGAGTTGTGTAATTGGCGCCATGCACGCCAACTACCACACAAAACCGGGCTCGTATGTTCACCAAATGGAAATTGTGGATGGTGGAAAAATGGCCATCCTGGCCGGTGTTGGCCCGATGGGACTGGCAGCCATTAATTATGTGGTTAGCCGCGAGGATCGGAAACCTTCGCTGCTGGTTGTAACTGATATTGCGCAGGACCGCCTCGACCGTGCCGCTGAAATTTTCCCGGTGGAATGGGCGAAAGAAAAGGGAATTGAACTGGTTTATCTGAACACCGGGAATGTGGATGATCCGGTTAAAAAGCTGAAAGAAGCCTCGGGCGGAACAGGTTACAACGATGTATTTGTTTTTGCCCCGGTTACCCCGGTGGTTGAACAGGGCGATGCCATTTTGGCGCACGACGGCTGTCTTAACTTTTTTGCCGGCCCTTCAAATCCCGAATTCTCGGCTAAATTGAATTTTTATAACGTGCATTATGCCTACACCCATATTGTGGGAACTTCGGGTGGTAACAACGACGACATGGTGGAAGCGCTCGATATTATGGGGAAAGGACTTGACCCGGCAGGCTTAATCACACATATAGGCGGACTAAATGCCGTTGCCGAAACTACCTTGAACCTTCCTAATATACCCGGAGGGAAAAAGTTGATTTATACACATAAGGATCTTCCTTTGGTGGCAATTTCAGATTTTGAGGACCTCGGGAAAACCGTTCCTTTTTATGCTGAACTGGCAAAACTGGCAGCTAAAACCAAAGGCCTTTGGAATATTGAAGCCGAGGCATATTTGCTTGAAAACGCACCGGATATATAATCTTTTTACTCATCACCCCACTATGTGAGAATTATCATAGTGTCGCGTCAAGCTTTCTTCCGATGAACGTCATGTTGAATTTATTTCAGCATCTCAGTTTAAAAGACAGATCCCGAAATAAATTCGAAATGACGATATGACATTTTAAAATTGACACGACAATAGTGGGGCGATGACTTTCTTACAGCATACAGTTCTCCTTTACACGATCACACTCCCTTTCTAAAAATTTCAATGTTTCTGGTGAACAATTTCCCCCGCTATACTATTTTATTGGTGAAGCGATGACATAGATCCTCTGCAAAAAATTAAAAAATAGAAAAAAGATGAAACAACTTACAATTTTACTTTTCGCGGGAGCACTGTTTTTTATCAGTGCAAAAACTAAAGCGCAACCAGAAAATTTAAAATGGCTTGATTTGGAACTCAGCAATTACACCTATCCCTACCCGGTAAATTTTATTACTATAAACGCTCAAAACCAGCAGCTAAAAATGGCCTATATGGACGTTAAACCTGACAATTACAACGGGAAAAACATTGTGCTGTTCCATGGGAAAAATTTTAACGGAGCCTACTGGAGAACCACAATAGAACACTTAAGCCTGGAAGGTTACCGGGTTATTGCCCCCGATCAGATAGGCTTTGGAAAATCATCAAAACCCGAACATTTTCACTATACTTTTCAGCAACTGGCATTGAACACACGCCATCTTTTAGATTCGTTGCAAATTTCGAAAACAGCGGTTCTTGGCCATTCTATGGGCGGAATGCTTGCAACAAGATTTACGTTGATGTATCCTGAAATCACCGAAAAACTTATTCTTGAAAACCCGATAGGCCTGGAAGACTGGAAACTCGTTGCGCCTTACAAACCGGTGGAATGGTGGTACCAGAATGAATTGAAAAAAGATTACGCCGCGATAAAATCGTACCAGCTTACCAGTTATTACGACAACAAATGGGAAACAGCATATGACGAATGGGTGAACTTGCTCGCCGGATGGACACTGAACTCCGATTATAAACGGATTGCCTGGAACGCTGCACTTACTTACGACATGATTTTTACCCAACCTGTTTTGTATGAATTCAGCGAAATTAAAGCCCCTACTTTGTTGATTATCGGAACACGCGACCGGACTGCGCTTGGAAAGCCGCTGGTTGGCAAAGAAGTGAGCAAAACAATGGGCCTTTATAACGAACTCGGCAAGAAAACACAAAAGGCAATTCCGAATTCTGAATTGGTCGAAATCCCGGGTATTGGCCATTTACCGCACATCGAAAGTTTCGACAAATTTATTGAGCCACTTTTAAATTTTCTGAAAGATTAACATTTTCGCAGGAAAACTACTGCCTTAACCACGCAATTAGGTAAACTTGCCGATCGTAATTTGATTTGAAATTACGATGAAGATATTTTACACAATTATTGTTTTGCTCATTGGCTTTTTGCTTGCTGTCCAGGGAAGTACCAACACTCAACCGGCCTCCATTGCCGGACAAATAAAGAAAATTCTTAAAGTTGACCATCAGCGTCAACTCATCGTGGGGCGATGGCTCTCTTCCAGTCAGGAGTCCCGTTTCGACTCCAAATAACTCAAGCCCATTCGCAAATCGCTGTAACTAAAATCCTCGCCCAAAGCTTCGCGGGCTGGCGTCAGATTTTTTTCTTCAGTATCTTTGAAATACGCCACAATTTTATCGAGCTTTTCCTGTGGCAGAAACTGGCGTACATCCAATTCTCCCTGTTTTACAAAATGTGCCAGGTGGCTGGCAATGGTGGTTTCTACCAGTCCGCGTTCTTTAGCAATTTCTTCAATGGTTTTTCCCGACTGAAACATTTCGTAGCTCACCTTTTTTGTGTCGGGCTTTGGCGGCTTATTTTTCCTTGAAACTTCTTTTAATGGAATTTCTCCTTTTTCGATATCGTTTTCTTCGCAATATCCCCGGATCAAATCAATAATATCATCGCCAAACAGTACAATCTTACGTTTTCCAAGGCCGTTAATCAATCTCAGTTCGGCCGAATCGACAGGTAAATAAGTTACGAGTTCAAGCAGTGATTTCTGTGAAAAAATCATATAGGCCGGGATCTTTAGTTCTTCTGCCTTTTCATACCTCCACGAACGCAGCAAACTGTAAAGTTCGGGATGAGGAATATTGGCATAGTTTTCAATCTCACGGGCCTTTGGCTTTTTAGGCTTTGGAATATTACTGTCGATGATCGCTTTGGCGCGGGCTTCCATAATTTTCTTCACCGAAAAACCTTCACTACAAACCTCGTAAGCGGCCAGTTTTGTTTTGGCATCTTCCGATAAATCGCTTAATCGCTGAATAATTTGCTTTTTCACTGTGCGATTGTCGATGTCCCAGTCAACGTGCTCCAGTCCTTCTATCAATATCTGCTGAACTTTTTCAGAAAAATATTCGGCCGCTTTCCGTATCCGTTCCTGAAGGTTTTGATTCTTCTCAACATCGGGTTCCTTTTGCAGGTATTTCTCCACTTGTTGTTGAAATTTATCCCCAACATCTGCCAGTTCGTTTTTCAAATTATCCCTGATTTTTCTAAAGTTCTCGGCCAAAACTTCGGTAAAACTCCCTTTATTTTCTTCCATGGTTTTACCTATGGAATTCACAAGATACATTGCCCGGTAAAACCGAAAAAGTTCATTCAACTGTTCGCGCTGAAAAGCCAGTTTGGCATCTGTTAGCTCCTTTTCTCCCGGCTGGTTTTGTTCTACCTGCTGAATAAATCCGTCCACCGTTTCGTCGGTAATAATGCTATGTTTCTGGATGGGAGTTTTCAGCACCAGCCCTTCCATTGTTTTGCAGCGGCTGAGCGCCACATACACTTGTCCGTGAGCAAAAGAAGCCTCGGCGTCGATAATGGCCCGCTCGAACGTAAGCCCCTGGCTTTTGTGAATGGTAATTGCCCAGGCTAATTTTAAAGGAACCTGGCTAAACGAACCTTCTACTTCTTCTGTTATTTCAGCAGTTTCCTGGTCGATTGTATATTTTATATTCTCCCACAATAGACTGTTTACTTCAATTTCCTCGTCGTCGCCGGGGCACTGAACAAAAATTGTAGATTCATCAAAATGAGTAACCTGCCCGATTTTCCCATTAAAAAAACGTTTTTCCGGATCGGGGTCGTTTTTAACAAACATCACCTGAGCGCCCACTTTTAAATGCAATTCATAATCGGTAGGGAAAGAATATTCAGGAAAATTCCCTTCGACATTCGCCGTAAAAACTTTCACCTCCGAAGGCAGCTCTCTCAATTTCGAATCGTTGATCCGGTGGGCCTGCGCGTTGTGGGTACAAAGTGTGATGTATCCTTCGTCGTCATCCGGTTTAAAACCGGGATTAAAACGTGCATTCAACTCGTTTCGCGCTGCTTCATCCAGGATATTATCGCGTACTTTATTTAATATCGAAATAAATTTGTCGTCCTGCTGCCGGAAAACCTGTATCAACTCGATGCTTACATAAGGCGTCTGTTTCAAGGCATTACTGCTGAAAAAGTAGGCGGTTTCGTAGACAGTTTTTAGCAGCTCCCATTCTTCTCTTTTTACGATGGGGGCCAGTTGCTGCAAATCGCCAATCATCAGCAACTGTGCGCCACCAAAAGGTTTCTGTCGGTTTTTAAACCTGCGCATTACCCGATCAATGGCATCCAGAATATCGGCGCGAACCATACTTATCTCATCGATCACGAGAAGATCGAGGCTGCGGATGATGTTGATTTTTTCCTTGCTGAAACGCATCTGTCGGTTTTGCCCACTTTCCTGCCCCATTTGCGGCCCAAACGATAATTGAAAAAAGGAATGGATGGTAACCCCGCCGGCATTGATCGCGGCCACTCCGGTGGGCGCCACCACGATCATACGTTTTGGCGAACTTGCTTTCAGGTTTTTCAGGAAAGTGGTTTTGCCAGTCCCCGCTTTGCCGGTCAAAAAGATATTCCGGCCAGTGTACTGAATAAAACTGTAAGCCAATTCGAGTTGTTTGTTGGTTTGCATTGCGCTTATTTTCTATTAGAAAAATAAAGGTAAGATTTTTAGAGAATAAGATCGGCAACTACCTGTTGTAAAACAGGATGATATTAGCGCCAAACGAATACAAATGCTCTTTTACAAGAGTTTGGCAAACCCTAATCTTTTGAATCAAAAGAAATACAGGAAAACTTATTGTGGATTTTCGAATAAAACTTCCATGCTCCCCATTAGAATCACTGGATGTTTATCCGGATCCAGCCATTTCAGAACTTTCAGCATCTCTGTTTCAGAAATCGCTACACAACCGGCAGTAGTTCCTGATTCAGAATCGCGAAGATGAAAGAAAATAGCGCTTCCTTTTCCTTTTACAATTGGGTTTGTATTGTATTCGATTACCAGGCAATATTTATAATGATCGCTCTTCAGCTTTAAGTTTTCATATGATTTTGCTGAAGTTTCACCACGCACATGTTGGTTATAATCGGGAGACTCAGTGTCATCGATCCATTTATCTTCCGGGGTAGATCGAGTAAAAGGCATTCGTGTATTCACACTTTCCTCGTAGGTAAATAAATGCCCCAGTTCGTATACCCCGCCAGGCGATTTTCCATCGCCTTCAACTTTTTCGCCGTGTTTTGCAAAGCCATTTTCTCCAATGCCGGCCTGTACCGGACCATGAACAATGCTCCATTCTTCTTTATCTTTTTGAAAAGTAAAAAGTTTTGCCTGCTGATCTTTTAGTGTCTCGTTATATACTAACACCAACTGTTTAACCGAATCCGGTATTACGGGAGCTTGCACTTCCAGTATATTTTTAATCACAAGCTTTTCCTTTTTTGAACCAGGTGAACAGGAAACAATAAAAACAGTTAAGGTAAAAAACGTGAGAATGTGAAAACGTCGAATCTTCATCCTGAACCTTTTATTTGTTGGGTTTCAGCACCAAATCTTTGTATTCCGATGGATTGGCTACCGCTTCGATCACAACCGGTCCGTCTAAACTAAATGCTTCTTCCAGCGCCTTTTGATAAGAAACCAAATTTGTTGCACGAATTACCGGAACACCAAAGTAATGATTGGTTGGTTCCTCTGGAAGATTGTTGAGATCGGTTCCGTAATGCGGATCATATCCTTTTTTACTTTGTTTGATATTGATAAGCGACAAGCTCTGATCGTAAATCACTACAAAAACGATTCTCAGGTTCAGTCGTTTGGCAGTTGCGAGCTCGCCAACGGCCATATAAAAACCTCCATCACCCATTAATGCCACTACCGGAAGTTCGGGATGACAAAGTTTGACAGCAAGCGCCGCAGGAAGAGCAAATCCCATTCCCGACCAACCGTTGGTCATTAGTAATTTTTGTGGTGCCGGAGTTCTCCATTGCTGACCTGCAAGATGCAGATGGGCTCCCACGTCCACCGTAAGGATTCCTTCGTCAGGCAAAGCTTTTCGTAACTCGTGAATTACCGCCAGCGGACCAAAACTTTCTTTCCCCGGTGTTAGTTTCCGGAACATCTCCGTTTTCCTCTCTTGCAGTTTTTGAACATCCCATTTTGAAGGTACGGGATCCAGCTTGAGCAATTCTTCCAAAGCTGTTTTCACACTCCCTACAATGTCCATCACCTCCAGAATTCGCCCGGTTTCGACATCTGCCTCTTTTGAACCGATATGAACCAAGGGAACACGTGGTATCCAGTCTTCATAATTGAACTCAACCGGATCGTAACCTGTTCCGATTACCAAATCGGCTTCGCAATAGGTTTCGGCAACCAGGTTTGACAAAGCATGAAACAAGATACCTGCATAGAGCGGATGGTCTTCGGGAAACATTCCTTTTGCCATTGGAGTAAGCACCACCGGGACATTAAATTTTTCGGCAACCTGTAGTATCAAATCCCGGACTCCTTCTCGTACCGCAGTTAAGCCAACGGCCAGCAGCGGTTTTTCGCTATTGACAATCAGTTTTTCAATTTTTCTGATCTGTTCCGGGACAAGTGGCGACCACTTCTTTTTTTCAATCCGAAGGTATTCCAACTCCGATTTTTCAGGATTGATAGCTTGTGTGCCAATTCCGGCCGGCACTCCAATGTGAACCGGGCCCGGAATGTCAGAAGTTGCCTTTCCTGCTGCGTTCAGTATCACCTCTTCCACATTTCCGGTATTTAAGCGGGTGGTGAGTTTGGTGATTGGAAAAAACAATTGCTGGTGATCGATATTCATCTGAACGGTACGGTTCAAGAGATGACCGGGCATTTCATCGGTAAAAGCCAAAAGTGGTGAGCGGTCGAGAAAAGCCTCGCCAACACCCGTACTCAGGTTAGTGGCACCGGGGCCAAAAGTTGCAAAACATACCCCCGGAATTCCGGTCAGCCGGCCACACACATCTGCCATGATGGCGGCAGTAGCTTCGTGACCAACCAAAATAAAATCGATCCCATCCTCTTTTCTGATAGCTTCAACATAGTCGATCATGTTTCCGCTTGGAACTCCAAAAACAAAACGCACCCCCACTTCGCGGAGGGTGTGAGCAAACTGTTGGGCAACACTTAACATGTTTTCAGGAGATAAGGGTTTCCACGTATTCGAGTTCAACATCGGGCCGGGTGATCTGAAACTGCGCTTGCAGATAAAATTCGTTACGTTTCTGAAGGGTTTCGTCAATGAAGGCTACCAACTGGCCTCTCGATTTTCCTTTAATAAGCGGTCGCTCGGTTTTGGATGCCAACAGGCGATCGGCAAGAATAGCCGGATGAATATTCATGTAAATGGTTTTACCGGTTTTATTCATCAGTTCAATGTTATCGAAAAAACAGGGGGCGCCGCCGCCGGTTGCAATAACAATATCGTCAAATTCGGAAAGCTCTTCGAGCGCTTTTCGTTCTTTTTTCCGGAACTCTGCCTCCCCCTCTTCAGCAAAAATTTGGGGAACGGTTTTACAATTACGTTCTTCAATATAATGATCCATATCCACGAACTGCAAGTTCAGGTGTTTCGATAACCGCCGCCCAAAGGTGGATTTGCCGCAACCCATATATCCGATTAAATATATTCTCATAAAAGTTGTTTAGTGTTCCGTGTTCAGCGTTCAGAGAAAATTACCCTGAACTTTGAACTCCCAACTTGAAACTAAAAAAGTGACATCTGGTTGCCATTGTTTTTATCGTCGTCTTTTTTAGGACGATTCACCTCAAACGGAATATCATCGAAATCATCCTCGTTTTCAACGGGTCCCGGATCCGGGCGATCGTCCTCGTCTTTAACCACCGGTTCTATTTCAGTAATATTCTGAACCTCGTAATTGGTCAATCTCTTTCCTTTGGCTTTCCACGATTTCACTCCAATAAATTCGGCTATTTCCACTATCTCGTTTTCGCGTTCGGCGTTTTTCCCTCCAAAAGTGATCTCAAGCCGGGGATAATGTACCCAAGTGATACTGATGAGTTTGTTGTTGGGATGATCGCCAACAAAACGTACCAGTTTTCCTTCGGGTTCGTCGATCTCGAAACGCTTGACATAGTAGAACTGCTGCTCGGCATCGAAATAAACTACCGAAAGCACCTTACTCGGATTAAACTTTTCGATCAGCAGAATATCGGGGTTGAAATGGTTGCTAAGGTCGTAGTTGTACAACTGGAACTCGCCGTTTTTGTATATTGCCAGGATCTGATCTTCGCCTGAAAATTCGCCAAGATAGGTTCCCCGGTTGT
This sequence comes from Draconibacterium sp., assembly GCA_011620585.1. Taxonomy (GTDB): domain Bacteria; phylum Bacteroidota; class Bacteroidia; order Bacteroidales; family Prolixibacteraceae; genus Draconibacterium. Next base: position 45,607 of record WOYV01000025.1, on the reverse strand, counting down.
CGGCATTTAATCGAAGCACATCCGGGTCGAACCAGATTTTGCGGCCTCCAAGAGTTGAGATACCTTTTTCTTTGAGCAAAATTTTATGGACCTCATACTTAGTCAAAATATTCCCCATCGACTGCCGGCCTTTGATGGCCAGTTCGCCAAGGTCGACTTCGAATACCAGCTTTTTAATCCTTGGTTTTGGTTTCAGGATCACACGCAGAGTTTCAGCTTCCCCGTTCGGGTTTGCCGAGAAATACTGGATGCGTGAACCTTTTTCGTCCCTGGTCAGGTTGTATTCCTTATCGCGTGTTACTCCGGTAACATAAAAACGCTTCATATACGAAACATTCGTTTTTCCGTCTTTGTAAATTACGTTGTAAATTGTTCGGTCGTCGTTCTTTTTGAAAACATCGATGTGCAATGGGTTTTTCCCAATGAATGCTTTTTCAGAGACTTTGGTAACAAAATACGAACCATCGCGGTGGAAAACGATAATATCGTCGATATCGGAACAGTCGCAAACGTATTCGGCTTTTTTGAGCGATGTGCCTATAAAACCTTCTTTGCGGTCGACATACAATTTTTCGTTGTTCACCACAACTTTGGTAGCTACAATATTCTCGAAGTTACGGATTTCGGTTTTGCGTTCGCGACCTTTTCCATACTTCTGTTTCAGGTGTTCGAACCACAAAATGGTGTACGGAACAATGTTTTTGATATTGCCAACCACTTCTTCGATTTCGTCTTCGATCGCTTTTAACTGGTCGCTGGCTTTATCTTTATTGAACTTCAGGATGCGTGCCATGCGGATCTCCATCAGTTTCATAATGTCGTCGCGGGTAATCCCGCGTTTCAGTTTCGGTTTCCATGGCTCCAGCCGGTTATCGATGTGCGCCACTGCGGCGTCCATATTGTCGGCATCTTCGAATTTCTTATCCTTGTAAATTCGTTCTTCAATAAATATTTTTTCGAGCGAGAGTGAATGCCACTGTTCTTCGAGTTCCGATTTTTTAATTTCCAACTCAAGTTTGAGCAAATTCATTGTGCTGTCAGCCGACCGTTTTAATATCTCGGTAACCCCAATAAAAATCGGTTTATCGTTTTCGATTATACACGAGTTAGGCGAAAGCGAAACTTCGCAGTCGGTAAAAGCGAAAAGCGCATCAATGGTTTTATCCGAAGAAACGCCGGGTGCCAAATGAACCAGAATTTCAACATTTTCAGCTGTGTTGTCGTCAATCTTTCTCACCTTTATCTTGCCCTTGTCGTTGGCTTTGATAATCGATTCGATCAGTGAAGTCGTTGTTTTTCCGTAAGGAATCTCGTTGATGACGAGCGTTTTGTTATCCTGTTTCTCGATTTTTGCCCGCACTTTAATCGTACCTCCACGTAACCCGTCGTTGTACTTGCTAAAATCAGCAGAGCCTCCGGTTGGAAAGTCGGGATATAATTCGAAATCAATTCCTTTCAGGTATGAGATGGAAGCATCGATGAGTTCCAGGAAATTATGTGGGAACAATTTGGAAGCCAGACCCACTGCAATCCCGTCGACACCCTGAGCCAGAAGCAAAGGAAATTTAACAGGTAAAGTAAGTGGTTCGCGTTTTCGTCCGTCGTACGAAAGTTTCCACTCGGTAGTTTTTGGGTTGAACAGCACTTCGAGTGCAAATTTTGATAATCGTGCCTCGATGTACCGCGGAGCTGCAGAACCGTCTCCGGTAAGTATGTTTCCCCAGTTTCCCTGGGTATCTATCAATAAATCTTTCTGTCCCAGTTGAACAATGGCATCGCCAATTGAGGCATCGCCGTGCGGGTGATATTGCATGGTTTGACCAATAATATTGGCCACCTTGTTGTAACGTCCGTCATCCATTTCGCGCATCGCGTGCAAGATGCGGCGCTGCACCGGTTTCAGTCCATCGTTAATGTACGGAACAGCTCGTTCTAAAATAACATATGAAGCATAATCCAGAAACCATTCGCGGTACATACCCGACAAATAGGTTATTTCGTCCTGATTTTCGTCCTGATTTAAATTCTCTTCTACCATTCTTACACGTAAAAAATTGAGGTTCCCTTAAGGGTTTGTCTTCAGTTAGGCGACTTCGTCTTTTTCTACATACAGGTTATCGATGATGAAATCCTGCCGTTCAGGGGTATTTTTTCCCATGTAGAATTCCAGCATCTGCGCTACCGATTCGTGCTTTTTCATTTGCACGGGATCGAGGCGCATATCTTTCCCGATAAAATTTTTGAACTCGTCGGGAGAAATCTCTCCAAGCCCTTTAAAACGGGTGATCTCAGGTTTTCCTTTTAAATCGTCAATCGCTTTTATTCGTTCTTCGTCGGAGTAGCAGTATATGGTTTTTTGCTTATTTCTTACCCTGAACAGCGGCGTTTGCAAAATAAACACATGTCCTTTTTTTATTAGTTCGGGGAAGAATTGCAGGAAGAAAGTGATCAGCAACAAGCGGATGTGCATTCCGTCCACGTCGGCATCGGTTGCAATAATAACTTTATTGTAACGAAGGTCTTCCATGCTATCTTCAATGTTCAGGGCGGCTTGCAAAAGGTTAAACTCTTCGTTTTCGTAAACCACTTTCTTGGTGAGTCCATAGGTATTGAGTGGCTTTCCTTTCAGACTAAAAACCGCCTGCGTGTTCACATCCCGCGACTTGGTGATCGATCCGCTGGCCGAATCACCCTCGGTTATAAATATACTCGAAAGCTCTTTTTGCTCGCTGGTACTGTTGAAATGTGTCCGGCAGTCGCGTAGTTTTTTGTTGTGCAGATTGGCTTTCTTTGCACGTTGTTTCGCCAGTTTCTTGATCCCGGAAATCGCTTTTCGTTCGCGTTCTGACTCGACTATGCGCCGGAGCAGCATCTCGGCTGTGTCCGGATTTTTATGCAGGAAATTATCGAGTTCTTTTTGCAAAAAGTTCCCGACGTGGGCACGTACCGATGGGCCGTCGGGCCCGATATCCCGTGAACCAAGCTTTGTTTTGGTTTGCGATTCAAAAACCGGTTCTTCCACTTTAATGCTGATGGCGGCAACAATCGAAGCCCGAATATCAGACGGGTCGAATTCTTTTTTGTAAAAATCGCGGATAATTTTCACCAACACTTCGCGGAACGCCTGGAGATGGGTTCCTCCCTGCGTAGTGTGCTGTCCGTTTACAAACGAGTAATAGTCTTCGCCGTACTGGTTGCCATGCGTAATGGCTACTTCAATATCTTCTCCTTTTAAGTGGATGATCGGATAAACCGGGTCGTGATCCATGTTCTCTTCGAGCAGGTCGCGCAACCCGTTTCTTGAATGAAAACGTTCACCGTTCATTTCAATCGTTAGCCCCGAGTTCAGAAAAGTGTAGTTCTTCACCATGTTCACGATGTAATCGTTGATGTAACGATACTTATTGAACACGCTGACGTCGGGGACAAAAGTTACTTCGGTTCCGTTTTCTTCTTCTAAACCGGTATAATCTTTTTCTCCCTGAATGACACCCTGACTGAAAAGAACCTCTTTGGCCACTCCCTCTCGAATGGCCCGAATGGTAAAGTTAGATGAAAGAGCGTTTACTGCCTTGATCCCAACGCCATTCAAACCAACCGATTTTTTAAACACTTTGTTGTCGTACTTGGCCCCGGTATTCATTTTGCTTGCCACATCCACCAGTTTTCCCAGAGGAATGCCCCGCCCGTAATCGCGGACAGTAACCTTTTCCTGTTCTACTTTTATGGTAATCTTTTTACCGTACCCCATCATAAACTCATCGATGGAGTTGTCCATTACCTCTTTCAGCAAAACATAAATACCATCGTCGGGAGATGATCCATCTCCCAGTTTCCCGATATACATGCCCGGACGCCTCCGGATGTGTTCCTGCCAATCTAAGGTTTTAATGGTTCCCTCGTCGTAATTTGCGCTCATAATCTTCTCTCCTGATCTTTCATCGGAAAGTGAACGCCGACTATTAAATGAAACGAGCATGATCCTGCCTTTTGCGGGATCGCCATAGGTCTGTGGTACTCCGTCGGCTGACGGATGTGTGAATTGCATGTACTACATTGTTAACCAGTAGTTATGAACCATGCCATTCAAATATTTGGTGTGCTGTATTTCAAATAACTGCGGAATTCACCCGATTGCCACAAATATAATTAAATCATCAAGGTTTCTGCGGTTTGTCCCCAGTCATTAACTAACAATTATTCGTTGAAAAGTAGTGGATAATAATTTCGCAAAAACCAATGCTAATTCTTTGTTTGTTGAACACGAATTATAGAATATCAAAATCTACTGTTATTTTTCTTTCAGTACTTTTGATTTCAGAAAACACATGCTGAACAAGTTTAAATGAATCAGAGAACGGTGCGACAAAACAATTGGGTTAGAGGTGAAATGCAACATATTTTTCGCTCCTTGCGTTACCGAAATTTTCGTTTATTTTTTGGCGGACAGAGCATTTCGTTAGTCGGAACCTGGATTCAGCGAATTGCCATGCCCTGGCTGGTTTACGACCTCACCAATTCGGTAGTATTATTGGGAATTGTTGGTTTTGCGGGTCAAATCCCCACTTTTATCCTGGCTTCGTATGCCGGTGTGATCGTTGACCGGAGAAACCGATACCGAATACTGATTGCCACCCAGGTTTTTGCCATGATCCAGGCATTAACGCTGGCAGCCCTGGTTTTCTCAGGATCGATACAAGTGTGGCACATTGTATTGCTCAGCGTAGTGCTGGGTCTGATCAATGCTTTCGACATGCCGGCACGCCAATCGTTTATGGTGGAAATGGTCGAAAAGAAAGAGGATCTTGGAAATGCCATCGCCCTCAATTCAACTATGGTGAACGGAGCACGTTTGCTTGGGCCATCCATTGCCGGTGTGCTGATTTCGGTGGCTGGCGAAGGAACCTGTTTCTTAATCAACGGCGTTAGCTACATCCTCGTGATTTTATCGTTGTTTAATATGAGGATCGTTCCTAAAGAAAGGAAACTCAAAAGTTCGAAAATGATTACCGAATTGAAAGAAGGTTTTGAATATACCTTTGGGTTTAAACCCATTCGTTTTATTATCCTGCTTCTGGCACTTGTTAGTTTAATGGGAATGCCATATTCCGTTCTTATGCCGGTTTATGCCAAGGAAATTTTACACGGTAGTTCGCATACTTTTGGTTTCCTGATGGGCGCTTCCGGGTTCGGAGCATTAAGCGGGGCGTTGTACCTGGCTTCGCGAAGAAATGTAGCAGGGCTGGAAAAACTGATTCCTGTTTCGGCAAGTATTTTTGGCGTCGGGCTCATCCTGCTTTCTGTCTCGCGCGTATTCTGGCTGGCTAGCCTGGTTATGATTCTTACCGGTGCAGGAATGATGTTGGTTATGGCTTCGAGCAACACAGTCATCCAAACAATAATCGACGACAGTAAACGTGGCCGGGTAATGAGTTTTTACGCGATGGCTTTTATGGGGACCGCTCCATTCGGGAGCCTCCTTGCAGGCTCTTTGGCAAAAGTAATCGGGACCCCGATGACATTGGCTTTTGGTGGGATATCCTGCATTATTGGCGCTGTTTTTTACTTTCGGAAAAGGCAGGTTATGCAGGAACACATCCAACCGGTTTACAAAAAACTTGGAATTTTAAAGGAGAATACCTCAAATAATCAAACCGGCCCAACCCCTTAAATAATACCCATTTTCTTCATCAGGAATGTGGCATTCATCGTTTGCGTTACTCCGTCCGAAAGCGTATAATCGAATACCAACTCGTCGTTTTCAATCCTGATTTCGAAACATTTATTAAAAACCCGCTGCGGAAATTCCTTTTCCATTTCGCTTAGTTTTAAATCATGCGTAGCAATTAGCGAAACCGCCTCAAATTCAACAAGTTTGCGAATCAATTCTTTCGAACCGTTCAGTTTATCCACAGAATTGGTACCTTTCAGCATTTCGTCGAGAATTACAAAAATACGTTCGCCATTTTGTAATTTTTCCAGCACCGTTTTTATCCGTTTTAGTTCGGCAAAAAAGTATGATTCATCTTTGAGTAACGAATCGGTAGTACGCATATTGGTGTAAAGATCGACCGGGGTAAAACGCATCCTCCGCGCACAAACCGGCGCTCCCGAAGCAGCCAGTAACAAGTTTACCCCAACCGTCCGTAAAAAGGTACTTTTCCCGGCCATGTTGGCACCGGTTACAATCATTACTTTCGACCAACCAGAGATTTCGAGATCATTACAAACACGTTTTTCGTCCCGAAGCAGTGGATGCCCAAGCGCTTCAGCTTCAAGTACAAATCCATCGCTGTTGAGTTTCGGAAAAACAAAAGCGGGATGATTATTTGTGTAATTCGCCAGGCTGATCAATGCATCGAGCCCGGCCACAGCGTCGAGCCATTCAGCCAAATTCCGGTGATTTTTGTTGTGCCAAACCCACAAACGATACACACAACGAATATCCCAAAGTAACAATGAATTTAATGCAAAACCCACTATAATATTTTGACGGTACTCGAATTGTGCCACTAACTTTTTTAATTCGCCAAAAGTCCTTCCGGCAGACGGTTGTTTTACTTTTTTCTGCAATTTTAACAAGTATGATGACTTAAAATCCTGCGATTCCAACTTTTCAAGTAACTGCATGTACTTGGATAAAAGTTGTGATTTTCGGCCAAAAACAAGAAAATATTGGGTGATCTGTTTCCCGGAAAAACCCAAAATAAACCATTGCATCAAAATAAAAAGTACGAGAAAAAGATCAGTAAACCCCAGAATGGAAGGAATAAAGGACAGCAGTGTGAAAGCAGGAATAATCCATATCATCCATCGGATGGAAGTAGGGCGGTTAAGCGAAAGTCCGGTTACCGACCACGACCTGATTTCTTTGTTTAAAGCTTCTGTTTCTTCAAACATTTTTCCATCAGCCAGAAACTGAAGACGCCACCCGGGCATTTGCGAAAGTTCCAGAATTGCCTGCTGCCGGTTTTCAATTTCGGTAATTTCTTTTGAAGGATGGTTCAGCCAGTCAGCCAATTTCCTTTTACCTCCCAGTGTTACTGTCCTGTTTAAAAACTGAAAAAGCGAGCCGTCGCCAAAAAGGTCAAGATCGTACGAAAAGAAATGATCGGTATCCAAAAATTCTTTGCCAGATGAAAAATGAAGAAAAGAATGTCCGAGCGCCTTTTGTTCGTCTTCAACCAGCGTCTTCAGAATCATTGTGCGTTTTTTCTGACGATCGAAACGAAGATTAAGTTTGATGAGGTAAAAAAATAAAATCAGAAAAAAAAGTGCCACACATACGCTCCAAACACTGAATCCGACAATAAAAAAAGGTACAAAAATGAATACGAAAACCAAAAACCGATAAGCGCCAAACCACCTTAGTTTCGATTTCAATGAGAGGTATAAATCGGAATATTCTTTGGATTTCTGATCGTAAAAATCGTTGGCCGGTCCCATTTACAAATAATTGTAATGATGAAGCAAGTAAGTTGTAATGAACATCCCCGACATTAACAAAATATAAACCAGCCAAATAGTTTTCGACTGATCGGCACTCAAGGCAGTTTCGCCGATTTGCGGAGATCGTGCTTTAAAAAAGCGTTGCTCTGTAAAAATCAGGAGTTTATAAACGCTGAACCCAATTCCCCAACCTACGAGGGCGCCTCCAAGCAGATCGAGAGGATAATGCACCCCCGAATAAATGCGGGTGTAGCAAAAGATTACGGTCCAGATCAGCATCATATAAAAATAGCTGCGTCTTTTAAAAAGCGAGGCAGTAAACACTAAAATGGCCACCGAGTTGGCAGCATGTGCTGAAACAAATCCGTACAAACCTCCTTTGTGGAGTACATTATGAACCAGGTGTTCGATCGCCGGATCGTGAACCGGACGTAGTCGTTGTACCGTTACCTTAAGGAGCCCGGCCAGCTGATCGGCGCCCGCTACCACAAGTACCAATGCAACAATAATCAGTACTGCTTTATTCCGGTAATTTTTTACAATATAATAAAGCAAAGTAAGGTACAGGGGAATCCAGGTTTCTTTTCGGGTGTTCAGCATCATTATTGTATCCCAGAAACCGCTGTTGAACCCGTTCAGGTACAAAAACAAATCCTTATCCCACTCCAGTATGCTTTGTAAAAAATCCATTTAAGCGTTTAAAATATCCCAGATCTTGTCTTTTAGGGCTTGCAAATTTTTTCCTGTTACCGAAGAGAAAAACATGTGCGGAATCCCTTTTAATTCTTTGCTAATCTCCTTCATCAGTTCATTGTCGAGCATGTCGGCTTTACTGATAGTCAGAAAGCGTTCTTTATCGAGGAGTTCGGGATTATATTTATCCAACTCGTCGAGCAGAATGTTGTATTCTTTCAGGTGGTTCTTGCTATCGGCCGGAACCAGGAACAGTAACATCGAGTTGCGTTCGATGTGGCGCAAAAAGCGCAGTCCCAGTCCTTTTCCCTCGTGTGCGCCTTCGATAATCCCCGGAATGTCGGCCATTACAAACGAACGCTGTTCGCGGTGCCCCACAATTCCCAGGTTTGGCACCAGCGTGGTGAACGGATAATCTGCAATTTTTGGTTTTGCGGCCGAAACAACCGACAACAGGGTTGATTTTCCGGAACTGGGAAAGCCTACCAAACCAACGTCGGCCAGTACTTTCAATTCCAGAATTTTCCAACCTTCTTCGCCGGGTTCGCCGGGTTGTGCAAAACGTGGCGTTTGGAAAGTAGCCGATTTGAAATGATCGTTTCCAAGTCCTCCGCGTCCGCCTTTCATCAATATCTGAGATTCGCCGTGTTGGGTAATCTCGAATAAAAACTCTCCGGTTTCGGCATCTTTGGCAATGGTTCCCAGCGGAACTTCCAAAACCACGTCCTCGCCATCGGCGCCGGTGCTTCGCTGTTTCCCGCCTGGATCTCCATGACCGGCTTTTATATGTTTTTTGTATTTCAGGTGGAGGAGCGTCCACATATGTTGGTTGCCCTGAACAATGATATGACCGCCACGTCCTCCATCGCCTCCGTCAGGACCGCCTTTTTCAACAAATTTTTCGCGGCGCAAGTGTGCAGAGCCCGCTCCTCCTTTCCCGGATTCACAGTGTATCTTTACGTAATCAACAAAATTCGTTTCGGCCATATTTTCTATTCATTAACTCCCCTCGGATTCCGACATCTGGTCCAGCAGATCATTCTAAACATTAACAGCACAAAGATGCTATAGTTTTTCAACAACTGCTTTAATTCTTTCGGCAATGTCTTCGATACTTCCCATTCCGTTAATCCCGAAATGTTTATTTTGTGGCTTGAAGTATTCGATTATGGGTAGTGTTTTTTCGTTATAAACGGCAATCCGGTTTTCGATCACTTTTTGATTTTGGTCGTCGGCACGGCCCGAAATTTTTCCCCGATTCAGCAAACGGCTGATCAATTCTTCCTTTTCCACTTCCAAACACAACATTCCCGACATCGGGGTTCCATTATCATTCAATAAAGTATCAAGGGTTTTTGCCTGATCCACGGTGCGCGGGAAACCATCGAAGATAAAACCTTTTGCGTCGCGGTTGTTATCCAGTTTGCTTTTTATCATCCCGATTACAACCTCGTCGGGAACGAGTTCGCCTTTGTCCATGAAACTTTTGGCTTTCAACCCAAGTTCGGTTCCGTCAGCAATTTCGCTGCGCAACAGATCTCCGGTTGAGAGGTGAATGAGTCCGAATGAGTCGATCAGAAATTCTGCCTGCGTGCCTTTCCCGGCTCCGGGTGGCCCAAATAAAACAAGGTTCAACATTTTAATTTTGGTTTAATTTTTTATTATTGAATATATATCAAGCAGGTTGCGGCCGTGACCATCGTAATCAAGACCATAACCTACAATAAAATCATTCGGAATTTCCATCCCCACATATTTCAAATCCACTTCTTTTTTTAGCGCATCGGGTTTTAAAAGCAGAGTGGCCACCAATACTTCTTTGGGTTCCATTTTTTCCAGTTGGTCCTGAATATTACTGATGGTGATCCCGGTATCGACAATATCTTCAAGAATTACAACAGTGCGGCCTTTAATATCTTCGTTTAACCCAATCAACTGTTTTACTGTACCTGTAGTTTGAGAACCCCGGTATGAAGCCAGTTTCACGAATGAAATTTCCGACTCAACAAAATCGATACGTTTAAAAAGTTCGGCGGCAAACATAAATGAACCATTCAGGATACAAAGGAAAAGCGGGTCTTTCCCAGACAGCTCTTCGTTCATTTTATCGGCCATTTCCTGAACCACCGCCTGGATTTTTTCGTGCGGTATAAATAATTCAAATTCTTTATCGTGGATTTTTACCCTTTTCATCGTATTCAAAGTCTTTTCAGCATTTAATGTATTTGGCAATGAAACCTAATTCGTATCATTATCGTTATGAAAGAATTAAAAATTCAAGGTGGTTTCGTCCAAAATGCTTTGATTTTTATTAATTATCAATTTGGCGTATTTTCGCAAAAAATAAAGCGTACAAAATAATAAAAACAATTCGAGTAACAGAAATATAATATAGAAATATGACACCAAAAGTAAGCATTATCATGGGCAGTACTTCCGATCTTGGAGTGATGGAAAAAGCTGCCAAACTATTCGACGAATTTGAGATTCCGTTCGAGATCAACGCCTTATCAGCGCACCGCACACCCGAGGCTGTGGAAATTTTTGCGAAAGGCGCGAAAGACCGTGGGATTAAAGTAATTATTGCAGGGGCCGGAATGGCTGCCCACCTTCCGGGAGTAATTGCCGCCATGACTCCGCTACCAGTGATCGGAGTTCCAATCAATGCGAGTTTATCGGGTTTCGATTCCATCCTGGCGATTCTGCAAATGCCTCCCGGAATCCCGGTTGCAACAGTAGCTGTTGATGGCGCCATGAATGCAGCCATCCTTGCCGTTCAGATGATGGCTACCGGAGACGAAACCCTGATGCAAAAAATGATTGCATACAAGGAAAACCTTAAAGGAAAAATTGTGAAAGCCAACCAGGATTTGGCAGAAGTGAAATTTAAATTCAAAACAAATTAAGCTGAACAAAATATTTTTCGTATTTTTAAAGAGGTGTGTTTGAACAACATACCTCTTTTATATGATAAAAACCTTACGAATACTGTGTCTGTTCCTAGGTATCTATGTCCCCTCGCCGGCTTTAGGTAATTATTCGGTTGGAGCACGTTCGGTTGCGCTTTCGAATGCCTTTGTTTCGGTAAGCGATAGTTGGAGCACGTTTCATAACCAGGCAACATTGGCAGGAATAAAAAATTTCTCGGCCGGTGTTTTTTACGAATCACGTTTTCTGGTTGACGAACTCTCGCTGGCAGCTGCCACTGCAACACTCCCGCTCTTAAATGGAAATGTTGGCCTGAGCTTTTACCAGTTTGGCAGCGGAACCTACAACGAAACAAAATTCGGGTTCGCTTATGCCAGACAACTTTCTGAACGCTGGAACGCTGCCGTTCAAATGGATTATTTTATGAATCGCTGGCCTGAAAACGAAAAAGCCTTTGGGTTTGCCACCTTCGAAGCAGGAATTGTATACCGCTTAAATAACGAAGTGGTGCTGGGCGCACACGTGTTCAATCCGGTAAAAAATGGGATCACGACGTATTACGGGAAAGAAAAAATGCCTTTGATTGCAAGGATTGGTGGCCACTATGAATTTGCAGACCGTGTTTTGATTTCGGCTGAATATGCTTATAACAACGACCAAACCGGACAAGTTCGAACCGGGCTCGAGTTTTATCCGCTTCAAAACCTGGCTTTACGAATGGGTGTTTCGGGGAGACCTTTAAAATACTCGGCAGGACTGGGTTACACCATTGGTGGTTTTACCACCGATATTGCCTTTAGTTACCACGGCAACCTCGGCTTTTCACCTTCGGTTTCTCTTCAATATCGATGGAAATGAATAGAACACGGCAACATATTGCTGTTTTATTTGTGCTGATATTTGCAATAGGGGCCACAGCACAACAACGCGATCCTCATTCGATTATTGAGGCGATTATTGAATCGCATATTGAAAATCTGGATGAGGGAACAGACGCAGTCCTGATTATCGAGGATCTGGAAGACCTGGCAGAACACCCGGTTAATATTAACTCAACCAACGCTGTTGAACTCTCACGCCTGTACCTGCTTTCAACGGTTCAAATAAATAAACTGCTCGACTTCGTCCGGGATTTTGGCCCTGTCCTTTCAATTTTTGAATTAAATACGATTGATGGCTTTACACCCGATCTGTTACAAAAAATGCAACCCTTCATCCGTTTTGGTCCTGCTGAGGAAGAAAAAAGTTCGTTTGGAGAAAATATGAAAAAAGGAAAACACGAGGTGCTGGCGCGAACACTCGGCACCTTGCAGACCGCAAAAGGTTATCTTCCACGCGAAGATGGAACGACACCTTACGAAGGTAATCGTTTCAGGTATTACAGCAGGTATCGTTTTGAAGCCCGCGATGCTTTATCGGCTGGGGTTACTACAGAAAAGGATCCGGGCGAAGCCTTTTTCGATGGATCGAATAAACAGGGTTTTGATTATTATTCGGCTCATTTGAGTTGGACTCCGGGAAAATTTATACAGCAAATAACGGTGGGCGATTTTGTGGTTCGCGCCGGTCAGGGGCTGGCCCTATGGCAAGGATACACCAGCGGCAAATCTCCCGATGTGCTTTCCATTTTGAAAACCGGGCAGGGAACACGTCCTTATACTTCGGTGGATGAAAACGCATTTTTTAGGGGAGCAGCAGCAGTATTAAAATACAAAAAGAATTCGGCTACGTTTTTCATTTCAAGCAAAAAAGCCGATGGGAATGTCGAAACGGATGAAGAAGGGAACAACTGGTTTACCAGTCTCCAAAGCTCGGGATACCATCGCACGCAGAGCGAAATTGAAGACGAAAAAACAATACAAAACCTCAATGCCGGATTTGTTTATCAACTTAACCTGCGTGATGTGAAATTCGGGGCCACGTTTGTTTACCAGCATTTCGATCAGCCCTTTATCCGAAGTGCACAGCTGCACAACCAGTTTCTGTTTTCCGGGAATGAAAATTACACCGCTGGCATCGATTATCTTTTTAGCCGGGGAAAATACCAGTTTTTTGGCGAAGCGGCTGTTTCACGTTCGGGAGGAATGGCATTGATCCAGGGAACCGTGGTTCGACTAAACGACAGGGTTAACGTTTCACTTTTGTACCGGCATTTCGATAAAAACTATCATGCACTTTGGGCCAATACTTTTGCCGACGGCACCAACACCAATAACGAATCAGGCCTGTATTTCGGGCTGCGTTTCCTTCCGGCAAAGTTTGTCACGCTTTCTGCCTATTCCGATATTTACCGCTCGAAGTGGTATTCTTTTTCAACTGCCGGCCCTTCTACCGGCTGGGATGTTTTGAGCCAGGCCGATTTTCGTTTTTCAGAGAAATTCAGCTTTTACATTCGCTACAAAAACGAAGAAAGAGATCAGAAATACATACTCGAAAAACAATATGTGAACCTAACGGAACGAATACAAAAAACCCGGCTTCATTTTGATTACCGGATTACGGAAACCATTCAGGTTAAAACCCGTTTCGAACATGCTTATTTTAACGGCAACTCTCCTGAAAACGGAATTTTGATTTTTGAAGATGTTCAATATAATTCCCTAAGTTTTCCAATTAGTTTTTCCGCACGCCTGGCCTGGTTCAGAACCGATGGGTACAATTCGCGAATTTATGCTTACGAAAACGATCTGTTATATACTTTTTCGATACCCGCTTATTACGAAAAAGGTTTCCGAACTTACCTGAATGCAAAGTACCGGATTTCGGGCAATGCCGAGTGCTGGATCAAATTCGGGAACACGCTTTGGGCCGGCCGCGAGAGCATCAGTTCGGGCTATAACGAAATCGACGGACACAACAAAAGTGAGTTAAAAGTACAGCTTCGGTTGAAATTCTGAGTTTGAATGTGTTACTTTGCCGAGTTAAATCAATACACATGACAGGCTACAATTTTGATGACATCCGCCCCTATTACGACTCGGAAGTAAGACAGAAAATGCGTCTGATGTTAAAGGATAAAACTTTTGACGACGTGTTGATGCACCTTTTTAAAAACCGCCCAAAGGTGGAAATGGTAAAGTTTCAGCTCAGAAGGGTGCGTAGTGTAAAACAATTGCAGGGGGTATTTATTTACGACCTGTTGCACTGGCTGGTGGATAAAACTTCGAAAGGAATACGGTGTACCGGAATTGAGAAACTCGACAAGAAAAAACCTTACCTCTTTATTTCAAACCATCGCGATATTATCCTGGATGCCGCTCTGCTGAATTTCCTGATTTTCGAGAATGGCATGAACACCACACAAATTGCCATTGGCGACAATCTTCTGCAATACGAATGGATCGAACACACCGTAAAACTGAACCGGTCGTTTGTAATCAGACGAAATCTGCCCCCCCGTGAACTGATGGTAGCCTCGAAAAAGGTATCACACTACATCCGTAAATCTATTACTGAAGATAATGTCTCGATTTGGATTGCACAACGCGAAGGACGAACCAAAGACGGATTCGACAAAACACAGGAAAGTGTATTGAAGATGCTGAATATGAGCAACCAGGGAGGTATTTCCGACGGGTTTAACGAACTGAATATTGTTCCGGTTTCGATCTCGTATGAAATTGAACCTTGTGCTTTGGCCAAGTTAAAAGAGCTGATCAAGAAAGAACATTACGGTCAATTGAAAACCAGCAAAGACGATCTGAAAAGTATGTCGATGGGAATGTTTGCACCAAAGGGAAGGATCCGTTTTGCATTTGGCGACCTGATTGAAACACATTTTGCGCTGGCCGACAATAACGAACAGAGAAACAAATACATTCACGATATCGCCGAGATTATCGATTCCCAGATCTACAAGAATTACAAGTTGTGGCCCAATAACTATGTGGCCTACGATTTGCTGATGCAGGAACACCGATTTAAAGACCGCTACACTTCGGAAGAACAAAAAGCATTCGAAATGATGGTGGAACAGGCTCTTATCAACATTGATTATCCAATCACCGACATCCAGGA
This sequence comes from Draconibacterium sp., assembly GCA_011620585.1. GTDB lineage: Bacteria > Bacteroidota > Bacteroidia > Bacteroidales > Prolixibacteraceae > Draconibacterium. The sequence continues at coordinate 30,520 of WOYV01000025.1, read as the reverse complement.
ACGCTTTCTTAAAGTATATGCCAACCCGGTGATCAACAAATTAAAAGTTACCAAACCTTAGCATGCAATCGGTTATCTGGGATTGGAACGGAACACTGCTCAACGATCTTGAGCTGTGTATTTCATCGATCAATCATTTACTCGAAAAAAGAAGGTTGAAGCCACTCGACTCACAGATATACCGGGAAGTATTCTCATTTCCGGTAAAAGATTATTACGAAGCAATCGGTTTTGATTTCAGTATTGAAGATTTTGCAGTACCTGCAGGCGAATTCATCGATTTATACAATAGCAAAGTCGGCGGTTGTGCACTTCATCAAAAGGCAAAGGAAATTTTAGGTGAAATAGAAAAACTCGGTAAAAAGCAGTTTGTTTTGTCGGCCATGAAACAGGATATGCTCGAAAAAACGTTAAAACATCAGGAAATTCTTGACTTCTTTGAAAGTGTAAACGGGCTTGACGATCATTATGCTGTTTCGAAGATAGAACTTGGACAACAAATGATTGATCGTCACCAAATCAAAAAAGAATCTGCTGTAATTATCGGCGATACTATCCATGATTTTGAAGTTGCGCAAGACCTTGGTATCCGTTGCATTCTCATCGCGAACGGGCATCAGTCGAAAAAGCGACTGGAAACCACGGGGACCGTTGTCCTCCCCGATTTGGGCGAACTTTTAAACCACGACTGGATGATTGGCTAACTCCGGTTAAAAAATATCGCGCTTCTTAATGTCGCGGATGTATAGTTGAAGATTTGTTTTCCCGCGGTATTCGTTTTCGTGGATTGAATAACAAACATCGAAAGGCGATCCCGAGGTAATCAGGTCAAAAGCCTCCGACTGATTGAAAGCGATTCCCGGAAAAATCCCTGAATTCACATCCGGTTCTACCAAATCCAGTTTCAGGTGTTCCTTGTTTTTCCCAACCAGGCGACTGGTCCCGGCGTCAAATACATCTTCCGTTACAAAAATCGGCATCATATTGTGCGGACCGTAAGGCGCAAATTGTTTCAAAATCCGGAAGAATCTCGGGGTAATTTCACTAAGCGTAATTTTTGCATCCACATCAATCGACTGCACCTTTTGTTTGTCGGTAATCTGTTTTGTCACAATTTCTTCGAAACGACGACGGAATTCAGGAATATTCTCGATTCTCATGGTCAAACCGGCTGCATACATGTGCCCGCCGTACGATTCAAGCAAATCGCTGCACTGGCCAATTGCTTCGTATAAATCGAAATCCCGTATCGAACGCGCCGAACCCGTTGCCAAACCGTTTGATTCGGTTAAAATAATGGTTGGCCGATAATACTGCTCGGTAACTCTCGATGCAACAATCCCAACCACGCCTTTGTGCCAGTCGCGGTTATACAACACAGTGCTGTTCATCGATTTCAGCTCCTCGCTTTTCTCGATCATATCGAGCGCATCAACCGTAATATCGCGGTCGAGTGTTTTCCGAATTTCGTTAAACGAGTCGATTTCTTCCCCAAGAAGATCCGATTTATCTTCATCATCCGAAACCAGGATCTGAACTGATTTTTTCCCGTGTTCGATCCTTCCCGACGCATTTAATCGCGGGCCAATTTTAAACACTATGTCGCTAATGGTAATTTCAGTTCCATTGATTCCGGCAAAATTGATGATGGTTTGCAGGCCGACACCCGGGTTCGAATTCAACTTTTTCAAACCGTAATATGCCAACACCCGGTTCTCCCCTGTAATCGGGACTATATCGGCAGCTATCGAAACGGCAACCAAATCAAGCAGATCATAAATTTCTTCGTAATCAATGTTGTTATCCTTCGAATAAGCCTGCAGCAATTTAAAACCCACGCCACAACCCGAGAGTTCTTTATAGGGATAATTGCATCCCGGCTGTTTCGGATCGAGCACTGCTGCGGCATCGGGCACGGTATTGGCAGGATTGTGATGATCGCAGATAATAAAATCAAGACCGCGTTCTTTTGCCTTCGCGATTTTATCAACCGCTTTGATACCACAGTCGAGCGCCACCACCAGCGTATAACCGTTTTCTACCGCGTAGTCAATACTTTTGGGCGAAATACCATAACCTTCGCTGTATCGGTCGGGAATGTAGTATTCAATTTCCTTGATCCTTTGCTTCAAAAACAGGTACATTAATGCCACCGAGGTAGTTCCGTCCACGTCGTAGTCGCCGTAAATAATTACCTTTTCCTGGTTATTGACGGCCCTGTTAAGCCTTTCCACGGCTTTGTCCATGTCCTTCATCAAAAATGGATCGTGCAGGTCACTTAACCGGGGCCGGAAAAATGATTTGGCTTCGTTATAAGTTTTAATGCCACGCTGCACCAACAACCGGGCAATGACCATGTTTACGTTCAACGCCGCAGAAAGGTGCTTTACCTCGTTTTGGTCGCCTTGTTTTTTTAAGTTCCAAATTCTATCCATGCTGCGTTGCTGTATTTGATGCAATGATCTGCAAAGATATAAAATGCCCGGTCATATCGAAATAAATCGATGTTCTGCAACATTATTTTTTGGCGAATCGAATATCGAAAAAAAGAGAAAGCAAGTTGTTTTATTATCTTTGCCACAATTTTTCAATTTAATAGTTTTCACCGGGTTATTTTCGGGAGAATGCCGGAAACCGGCCAAATGAACGAGCAAGAAAATGAGTCATCAGGAATTAAGCGAACAAGAAATTATCCGAAGAAATTCGTTGCAAAAAATGCGTGAACTGGGTATCGACCCCTACCCCGCAGCTCAATACCATGTAAATACCACCTCTGCAAAAATAAAAGCAGGCTTTGCCAAAAATGAAAATAATTTTCAGGATGTAGTGATTGCAGGTAGAATGATGAGCCAGCGAATTATGGGAAAAGCGGCTTTTGCCGAAATCCAGGACCACGAAGGACGTATCCAGATTTATGTGAACCGCGATGAGATTTGCCCCGGCGAAGACAAGGCCTTGTATAACGAAATTTTCAAAAAACTACTCGATATCGGCGATATTATCGGAGTAAAAGGGTTCGCTTTTATTACACAGATGGGAGAATTGACAGTTCATGTTAAAGAACTGACAGTTCTGAGCAAATCCTTGCGACCGCTTCCGATTGTAAAAGAAAAAGACGGACAGACTTTTGATGCATTTACCGATCCCGAACAGCGTTACCGCCAGCGCTATGTCGATTTGATCGTAAATCCGCAGGTAAAAGATACCTTTATGAAACGGACGGTCATTTACAACACCATGCGCCAGATGTTTAATGAATATGGTTATCACGAAGTGGAGACGCCGATTCTGCAACCTATTCCCGGCGGGGCAGCAGCACGTCCGTTTATTACGCACCACAATGCGCTGAACATGCCTTTGTATATGCGAATTGCCAACGAATTGTACCTGAAACGATTGATTGTTGGCGGTTTCGAAGGCGTGTACGAGTTTTCGAAAGATTTCCGGAACGAAGGAATGGACCGCACACACAACCCCGAGTTTACGGTAATGGAAATTTATGTGGCCTACAAAGATTACAAATGGATGATGGAGTTCACCGAAGAAATTTGTGAACGCGTTGCCGTGGCCCTGCACGGAACAACCAAAGTCCAGTTGGGCGATCACGTGATCGATTACAAAGCGCCGTTTCCTCGGGTAACCATGACCGAGGCTATAAAAGAACACACCGGCTACGACATCACCGGGAAAAGTGAAGCAGAGCTCCGCGATATTTGCGACAAGTTGGGAATTGAAACCGACCCGAGCATGGGGAAAGGAAAACTCATCGACGAGATTTTCGGAGAGAAATGCGAAGGCAATTATATCCAGCCAACCTTTATTATCGATTACCCGGTTGAGATGTCGCCACTAACCAAAAAACACCGCGAACATCCTGAACTGACCGAACGTTTCGAATTAATGGTAAACGGGAAAGAACTGGCCAATGCCTATTCTGAATTAAACGACCCGATCGATCAGCGCGAACGTTTCCAGGATCAGCTGTCGCTATCAGAAAAAGGTGACGACGAAGCGATGTTTATCGACCAGGATTTTCTTCGCGCACTCGAATACGGAATGCCGCCTACTTCAGGAATGGGAATCGGGATGGACCGCCTGACTATGTTTATGACAAACAGCCCGTCGATTCAGGACGTACTTTTCTTTCCGCAAATGAAACCAGAGAAAAAAGCGGTGGAACTCACCGAAGATGAAAAAATAGTACACAACCTACTGCAAGAAACTTCGCCGGTTGAATTGAACGAACTGAAAACAAAAAGTGAACTCAGCAATAAAAAATGGGACAAAGCCATTAAAGGGCTCACCAGCAAGAAGGTGGCAAAAGTAGAAAATACCGGCGCCGGGCTGAGTATAACAATCTTATAGATCCAAGATTCAAGACACAAGAATCAAGATACAAGCCTTCTGCTTTTGCAGGGGGCTTTTTTGTTGGAGCATATTTGTATGATTCATGTTTATAATGAAGAGCGTAATGTTACAGATCGAGACCGAAAAATCTCAATCCAAAATCAGCCAGGAAAGAAGTAAATCAGAACTTTAATGATTCTGTTTTACATCCTTATAACTTAAATACATCATTACAGACACCAACATCAGCAAGAAAACTGCATAAGTAACAATTGCTGCCATAAACTTCATTTTCAATCGGGACTTAGGGATACAGATAATTATGGAAACCAATTTACAACCAATGAACCAGGCTAAGTATCTGTTTTAGTGAAACTTATTAAACGTGTTATGTTTATATGTGTTATTCAGATTGTGTACTTCATGGGAAAACGAGAAACAATTACTGCGCAATATTGTGGTGAAAATAAATCCCGGAAGTTGTCAAAACGAATAAAATGTGATCTGCCTACCGATAACACGGGTACCTTTTAAAATCGAAAACCAAATATCCAATTAAAATTTCTACCTTCCGCCACTGAACTGCCTACTATGAGGACAATCTCCGGTAAAGTATTACAAAGTCTCGGCTGGAAAATAACAAGTGATTATGCCGGATTAAAAAAATCGGTAACTATCTTCGCACCTCACACAGCCCACATCGACTATTTTTACGGGAAACTTGGTTTTACCGAGCTTGGCGTAAAATTTAAATTCCTTTCAAAAAAAGAGCTTTTCTTTTTCCCTATGAACCTGATCATGCAAAAACTTGGTTCAATTCCGGTCAGGGGTGTTGTTGGCCAGAATGCCATTTACCATGTGGTGGAATTGCTTGATGATGCTGAAGAACTGCACATTGTAGTTTCGCCCGAGGGCTATATAAAAAGAAGGACAAAATGGAATAAAGGATTCTTCTACATGGCTCAAAAAGCCGGGGTGCCGATTGTTGTTGCAACGCTTGATTACAATAAAAAGGAGATGAGTATTCAAAAAGTTATTTATGAGACCTCGGACTTTAAAACCGCACTTGCAGAGATAAATAGCGTTTATCTGGATGTAAAAGGGAAAAATCCCGATCAATTTTCACTTCACACAGAAGCTTAAAAGCTATTGTATAGTTCGTGTTAAATTACTTAATTCGCATTTAATATTCGCCTCTTTAGCTCAGTTGGTAGAGCAGCTCATTCGTAATGAGCAGGTCGTGGGTTCGAGTCCCATGAGAGGCTCGGGAATATTGATTGCCTTCCGTTGGAAGGCTTCTCTATTCAGTAATGTAGTTTGAATTCTATTCTGTCGGGAACATATCTCCCCTTATTGTGGTAAATTCCTCAATTCATAAGACGGAAATATTTCCGGCTGGTTTTTACCGGCTTTCGCTTATTCATGATGTTTCAAATCCCGATAGCTTAAATACATTATCAAAAAAACGAGCATTACCATCAGGATTCCGTAAGCAATAATAACTGCCATGGTTCTTTTTGTTTAATTTAATTACTACTCCAAAATAATGCAGCACACTACAAACTTGCCGCGAATCCTTACTTCTTATATGCTTCCCGTTCAACATTTTCATTTGTACAATTCACATTTATGTACGTTTGAGAAACGGAAATAGTTTTAATTCAAGCGATTCAATAGTTAATGGCCATAAAAAAGGCCGTTCAAAATTGAACGGCCTTATCTTTATATTCTTCAGCTTCTTACACCGTCAGAGAATAGCGGTCGAATGCTGTAACTGTCAATTGTGGATCGTTTTGCTTCAGGAAATCTTTGATCGAGATTTTTCCGTCTTTCACGTAAGTCTGGTTTAAAAGAGTTACGTCTTTGTACCACTTGTTCAGCGAACCCAAGGCGATCTTTTCAATCATTTCTTCAGGTTTACCTTCGTTACGGTATTTTTCTTTAGCAAATGCAAGTTCTTTGTCGATCTCAGCCTGTGGAATTGATTTTTCGTCAACAGCGACAGGAGCCATTGCAGCGATCTGCATGGCAACATCTTTACCAACCTGAACATCGGCAATAGCTTTGTTGAAGCTAACCATGGTAGCCAGTTTGTTACCCGGGTGAATGTATGAAACAACGGCTTCACCAGTCAGGCTTTTGAAGTATGACAGATCTAGTTTTTCGCCGGTTACACCAGTTTGCTCGGTTACCAAAGCATCGATGCTTTTGCCATTTAATTCTACTGCTTTCAGTGCTTCCAGGCTTTCCACCTTGTTTTCAAGTGCTGCATTCAGGATGCTTTCAGCAAAAGCAACAAAACTTTCGTTTTTAGCAACAAAGTCGGTTTCGCAATTCAATACAACGAGGGCACCAAATTTACCATCTTCAGTAACTTTCGACAAGGCGACACCTTCTGCAGCGTCGCGGTCGGCACGTTTGTTGGCAATCAGTTTTCCTTTTTCGCGAATAATTTCAAGCGCTCTTTCAAAATTACCATCTGCTTCGGCAAGGGCATTTTTGCAGTCCATCATTCCGGCACCTGATACTTTACGCAGTTTTACTACGTCGGCTGTTGTAAAAGACATGATATTATCTTTTTAAAATGTTTGTAATTAAAATCCTTTGTTTATTCTTCGTCAACTTCAGTTTCCACCTCGGCGTCATCGTTATCGCTGCCGTCGGCTTCATCTTTTTCTTTTTCGACTTTGCGTTCGTTCAAACCTTCTTTAATTGCGTCGCACATAGCGCCTACAATCAAACGGATCGACTGGGAAGCATCGTCGTTTGCCGGAATCACGAAATCAACATCGTCTGGATTTGAATTGGTATCAACAATTGCGAAAACGGGAATTCCGAGCTTCTGTGCTTCGCGAACTGCGATTTTCTCCTTCAAAACGTCAACAATAAACAAGGCAGCAGGCAAACGGCTCAGGTCTGAGATCGATCCCAGTACTTTTTCCAGTTTAGCGCGCTGACGTGTAATCTGCAGTTTTTCACGTTTTGAAAGGTTATCCCAACTGGTATCTTTCATCATTTTATCGATGGAGATCATTTTCTTAACCGCTTTGCGGATAGTTGGGAAGTTGGTAAGCATACCACCTGGCCAGCGTTCAGTAACATAAGGCATTCCTACCTCTTTTACTAAATCGGCAACCAATTCTTTGGCCTGTTTTTTAGTAGCAACAAACAAAACTTTGCGGCCTGATTTTGCAATCTGTTTGATGGCTGCAGCAGCTTCGTCGATTTTTACTACTGTTTTTTGAAGGTCGATAATGTGGATACCGTTTTTCTCCATAAAGATATACGGAGCCATGTTTGGGTTCCACTTTCTTTTCAGGTGGCCAAAATGTGCACCTGCGTCCAATAAATCTTGAAAATTTGTTCTTGGCATCTGTTTACTTTTTTCTATGTTCTAAAAGCAACCGCTGAGTAGCCCTTTCGCAGAGATCTCAGCCGTTTTAGACCCATATAAGTGAATAATATAAATGATATTAACGTTTTGAGAACTGGAAACGTTTTCTTGCTTTTGGCTGACCCGGTTTTTTACGTTCCACTTCGCGTGGATCCCTGGTTACAAAGCCGGCAGCTTTCAGTTGTGGCCTCGATTCCGCATCAATTTCCATCATGGCGCGGGTGATAGCCAAACGCAAGGCTTCTGCCTGTCCTTTTGGGCCACCGCCATCAAGATTTACTTTGATATCGTATTTTTCAGCAACCTGAAGCAGGTTCAGCGGCTGTAATACAATGTATTGCAGAATTTCTGATGGGAAATACTCTTTTAATTCCCTTTTATTAATGGTAATATTTCCTTTACCTTCGCTAACGTAAATACGCGCTACTGCTGACTTTCTACGTCCTAATGTATTAACTACTTCCATCTTGCTTATTTAATTTTTAAATCAACAACTTTTGGTTTCTGAGCTTCATATTTGTGCTCGGCGCCAACTACTACATGCAAGTTTCCGTAAAGCTGACGGCCCAGTTTGTTTTTAGGCAACATCCCTTTAACGGCTTTTTCTACAATACGCTCCGGATATTTTTTCAAAAGGTCCAGAGGGTTTTGGAAGCGTTGTCCGCCCGGGTAACCTGAGTGACGTACATATTGCTTGTCGCTCATTTTTTTACCGGTCAATACAACTTTCTCAGCATTAATCACGATTACGTTATCTCCGCAATCAGCATGCGGAGTAAAATTTGCTTTATTTTTCCCTCTTAGGATTTTGGCAACTTCACTTGCCATACGTCCTAAAACAAGTCCTTCTGCATCAACAAGAACCCACTCTTTATTGGCGGTTTCTTTGTTGGCCGAAATTGTTTTATAACTAAGTGTGTCCACTTTTTACTATTTTTTTGTATTCTACACTTTCGAAATTCACGCAGTTCGCTTTATTCTGACTCAACGGAATTTTCTCATCAAAATCTGCTTACTGCAAGAAAATCAACTATTTACACTCCTTAAATCTAAGGATAACAATCGGGACTGCAAAAGTATTTTCTTTTTTCGTATTTCCAAAGAAATAAAGATCAAATTTTCAATTAGTTAAATCCATCTTAAACCAGCCTGAAGGATTTCTAAAAAATGTTTCCGGCCGGGTACATTTTCAACGTTCAAAATTAGTTGTGCGAAGTTAATTTCGTGTTTGTGTTGATAAAACCCGTTAGAAATAGTATTGAATATCAAAAAGCTGCAAACAGAAATAATTACATTTGCCTTACTCGTTCAAAAAAGATGAAACAGGCTAAATCGGCACATAGAAAAAAACATTTTCTGAATTCGTGGTTCACCGCGCTGATCAGTATTTCGATGGTATTGGTAATGTTGGGGATGTTAAGCCTGATCCTGATTAATGCCCGGCACCTGACGGAATATATTCGCGAAAAAGTAGGGTTCACGCTTGTGCTCCGCGAAAATATAAAAGAAGTAGAAGTGCTCCGTTTGCAAAAGGTATTGAATACCGGAGAGTACGTTAAATCGACGCGTTATATCGATAAGGAAACAGCTGCACATGAACTCACCGAAGAACTGGGTGAAGATTTCACCGGTTTCCTGGGATACAATCCCTTGTTTGCTTCGCTCGATGTAAAACTAAACGCTGCGTACACCGAAAGCGACAGTTTAAAAATGCTCGAACAGAAGTTTTTAAAATACCCTCAGGTTAGCGAGGTCTACTACCAGAAAAACCTGCTCACGCTTATCAACAAGAATTTAAAAAAGATCAGTTTGCTGATTTCGGCAGTGAGTGTTTTGCTGCTCGTCATTTTTTTTGGATTGATCAACAACACAATTCGAATGTTGATTTATGCCCAGCGTTTTACCATCAATACCATGCTGATGGTGGGCGCCACAAAAAACTATATCCGATTACCCTTTCTGCGCCGAAGTCTTTGGCTTGGTGTAAGCGGCGCTGCTTTGGCAAATATTATTCTGATCGGAATTATTTACACCTACGAAAAAGAATTGTCAGGGCTGATCAGTATTACCGATCTGCGGGTAATCCTGAGTATGAGTGGAATTGTTTGGGCGCTTGGAATATTGATTTCGCTTGTATCGACCTGGCTGGCAGTGAACAAATTCCTCCGCCTCAAATTTGATGAATTGTTTTATTAGTTATCTTTACACACGTATTTTCAATAACAATGGCAAAAAAAATAAGAGATTCAAAAGAAACAGCTGGCTTTGCGCTGGGAAAAGAGAATTATAAATTACTGGCGATTGGATTTGCCATTATTGTTTTAGGTTTTATTTTACTGGCTGGTGGCGGAAGCAACGATCCAAACGTGTTTAGCGAAGATATTTTTAGTTTCAGGCGTTTAACCATTGCCCCGGTACTTTTGCTCGTAGGTTTCATTTTCGAAATCTACGCCATTATGAAAAAACCAAAAGAAGACCAGTAAACCCAAGTAAATGAACGAACTTCAAGCCCTGCTTCTGGGCTTAGTCCAGGGTCTCACTGAATTTCTTCCCGTAAGTTCGAGCGGTCATCTCGAAATTGGCCATGTGTTGTTTGGAGTTGAAGGCCAAAGCAGCCTTCTGTTCGACATAGTTTTACATGGCGCCACTGTACTAAGTACCCTTGTTGTTTTTCGCAAAGATATTTTGGAACTGTTCAAAGGGCTTTTTGAGTTCAGATGGAACGAACCGACCCAATACACAGCCAAACTTTTGGTGTCGGCTATTCCTGTAGGTATTGTCGGTGTTCTTTTTGAGGAAGAAATTGAGTCGCTCTTTTTCGGGAACCTTTTATGGGTAGGACTGGCACTGCTTGTAACCGCTCTTCTTTTGGGTTTTGCCAATTTCGCGCGCCATGGCCAACGTAAAATTCGTTTTATCGATGCATTTATAATTGGTATTGCCCAAATGATGGCCGTAATTCCTGGCATATCACGAAGCGGATCGACCATAGCAAGCGGAATGATTTTAGGAAACAATAAAAATGACCTGGCAAAATTTTCATTCCTGATGGTTATCATCCCTATTTTGGGAGCTAACCTGTTGAAATTACTTTCGGGTGATCTCACTGCGCAAACCGATGTTGCAGTACTTCCGATGGTAGTTGGATTTCTTGCCGCCTTTTTTTCCGGCTTGCTGGCCTGCTCGTGGATGATTAAAATCGTTAAGCGCGGAAAATTGATTTATTTTGCCATTTATTGTGCCCTTATTGGCCTAATTGCTATATTTGCAGCCTGATTTTTCGAAAAATTTAATTCAACTCTCTGAATAACAGAGAATTCCTTATGCCCGTATTCAAATCAACATATGATTTCCCGGCAGGCGAAGTTCTTTTATTTAATAAAGAATTAAACTGGACATCGTTTGACGTAGTAAATAAAGTACGTTACAATCTTTGCCGGATGCTAAGGATTAAAAAGCTAAAAGTTGGGCATGCCGGTACGCTCGACCCGCTGGCTACCGGACTGATCGTATTGTGTACCGGCAAGGCTACCAAACGGATTGAGGAGATTCAGCAAACTGAAAAAGAATACGTAGCCACCTTAAAACTGGGAGCCACCACTCCTTCTTTTGACTTAGAGACTGAGGAAGATTCAACAAGCAATATCGGCCACATCAACAGGAAGTTAGTAGAAGAAGCTATTCAACAATTTGTTGGAGAAACCGATCAGGTTCCGCCTGTTTTTTCGGCTGTGAAAATAAAAGGGAAACGTGCCTTTGATTATGCACGAAAAGGAGAAGAGGTAGAACTTCAGTCGAAAAAAATTGTTATACATACGATCGAATTGGAAGAATGTGAATTGCCACATATCAGGATTAGGGTAAACTGCGGAAAAGGCACCTACATCCGTGCGCTGGCCCGAGATATAGGGGAAGCGCTCCGCTGTGGGGCTTATTTAACTTCACTCGAACGAACCAGAATTGGCAGCTACAGTATCGATGATGCGTTTACGGTAGATGGGTTTCTGGAAAATATTAATTTGGGTGAATCAAAATAGATTTTAGTACGTAAACCACACACGCTGAACAAAAAACAAAAAACTGTGCTAATTTTGTCGCTTTAAAACGAATAACGGATTAAAAATATAACGAATGAAATTATCAAAATTCAAGTTTGAACTCAAGCCAGAAAAAATTGCACTTCATCCGGCAGATAATCGCGATGAGTCGAAATTAATGGTTCTTAACCGGGCAACCCGGAAAATCGAACACCGCCTTTTCAAAGATTTACTTGATTATTTTGGTGACAAAGACGTGATGGTTTTTAACGACACCAAGGTTTTTCCGGCGCGTTTATACGGGAACAAGGAAAAAACAGGTGCAGAAATCGAGGTATTTTTACTCCGCGAACTCAACCGCGAACAACGTCTTTGGGATGTATTGGTTGATCCGGCCAGAAAAATCCGTATTGGGAACAAGCTTTATTTTGGCGACGATGATTTAATGGTTGCCGAAGTTATTGACAACACTACTTCGCGTGGCCGTACATTGCGTTTTCTATTCGACGGGCCATACGACGAATTCAAAAAAACCTTGTACAGTTTAGGTGAAACCCCGCTACCAAGGTTTATTAACCGGGATGTTCAGCCCGAAGACAAAGAACGTTACCAAACCATTTTTGCGAAACATGAAGGTGCAGTTGCTGCCCCAACGGCGGGTCTTCATTTCAGTCGCGAACTATTGAAACGTCTTGAAATAAAAGGGGTTGATTTTTCGTACATCACTTTGCATGTGGGATTGGGTAATTTCCGCAGTGTTGATGTGGAAGACCTTACTAAACATAAAATGGATTCGGAACAGATATGGATCAACCAGGAAGCCTGTACCATTGTAAACAACGCCAAGGAAAACAAACAAAACGTATGTGCAGTTGGTACCACAGTGATGCGAACACTCGAAAGTTCGGTTTCAACACAGGGCCATTTAAAACCATTCGAAGGATGGACCAATAAATTTATTTTTCCTCCTTACGAATTCAGTGTTGCTAACTCGATGATTACTAACTTCCATTTGCCTTATTCTACTTTATTGATGATGGTGGCAGCATTTGGCGGTTACGATTTTGTGATGGAAGCCTACCACACTGCAATTAAAGAAAATTACCGCTTTGGAACATACGGCGATGCCATGCTGATCCTTTAAAAATATTTGTACGAACTATATGAAGCCTCAGATTTTCACGATCCGGGGCTTTTTTATATCAAACAAAAACAGCCTACTCTCCGAAATGAGCAGGCTATTGTCAATTTATTAAGTTAAATATTAGGTGATTACAGATTTACCAACACTTTGTAATAGTTAAAGTTGTTTCGCAATTTGGCATCGAACTGATAATACGCTATAGCGACCCTGCAAATATCCTGAATAGTAGAATAAATACTGGCCACTTCATTTTTTCCGTAGTTATCGAGTTGGGCTTCACCTTCAAGAGCAACAAAGCAATCTTCAAATTCATTCACTCTGTTGGCGCAAACCATAATTTTATCAAATAACGAATCCATCGTTCCTTTATCCACAATCTTCTGACGTGTACCCTCATCAAGATTGGCAGCAAAGGCCTTCAGAAATTTGTATAAACTGAGATGGTCACCATTTTTTGCATCGCTGAAATACTCGTTATACCCGGTCTTCTCAAAAAAATCGTTCATAAATTGTTTGTCCTTTTTAAAATCGATTTTGATAGAAGCTCGTAAAACTTTGAGGTGCTGCAAGGCTGCCACCATCACTTCGTGCCACTGGCGATAACGCTCTTCCTGTAAGGCGCTTAGGGTATTTGAGTAATGCTTTTCAATGGTATCGTCGATCCAAACATTTAGCGAAGTAGCATATTCCGGATCCCACTCCTTCCTTACACTTGAGAGTTCGTAAATATTCTCCTTAAAGGTTTTGGCAATTTTTTGACACGCCAAAATCGTTGCCGTGCTGGTTGGACAAATGGTTAGAGTTTCCATAAAAAACGGTTTTTGCAGTTAGTTGATAGAACAAAGCTATGCACTCTGTATAAAAAAGCCTAACTATAAAAAGGTTATTTTCAATGTTTTACAACTATGTTAAGAAACAATGTTATACAAAACCCTAATTGAACAAATGATTCGTTTAAAGCACAGGCTATTTGCCGAAATCATTTGTCTAATTGGCTTTATGGAAACAAATTTATTTAGGATTGCGACGTGCTATTTATGCCTCGATTTTAGTTCGTTCACCACTTCTTCAATTCTGTGTCCTTTGTCGGCCAGCAGTACAATGAGGTGGTAAAGCAGGTCGCTGGCTTCGTATATAAGGTTTTCATCATCGTTGGCCATGGCGCCAACAATTGTTTCCACAGCTTCTTCCCCAACTTTCTGGGCAATCTTGCGTGTACCTTCCCGAAACAATTTGGTGGTGTACGAATCTTCGGGCATTTCCACCTTTCGCCTATCGATGAAATCCTGAAGATAACTCAGGAAAAGTATTTCGTTTGAGGCATTTACCTCTTCGAAACAAGTGTCGCTACCAGTGTGGCAAACCGGGCCAACCGGGTTTACTTTTACCAGCAAAGTATCGTTATCGCAGTCAACACCAATGGATACTACATTCAGGAAGTTTCCTGATTCTTCTCCTTTGGTCCATAAACGGTTTTTAGAGCGGCTAAAAAAAGTTACCTTGCCACTTACCTCTGTTTTGGCAAGCGCTTCGCTGTTCATGTATCCCAACATGAGTACAACCTGTGTTTCAGCGTCCTGAATAACGGCAGGAATCAATCCGCCGGTTTTAGTAAAATCGAGTTGGGATATTTCTTTTAATGTTTTCATTTTGTCAAATTTAAATTTCTGGTTTCTTTACACCACGGGCGCAAATTCCTCTATTTGTGGTCGATTTTAATGATTGCCCAAACACCTGGCAAACAATAAAATTAATCTGTTTTCATGGTTAAATACGGTGTGAAGTTACACAATGCTTCGATTATCGAACCACAATGCCTTTTTGTCTTAAGTAATTCTTAAGTACCTGAATCGGTATTTCGTTATAATGGAATATACTGGCTGCCAGTCCGGCATCGGCTTTTCCTTTGGTAAATACATCAAAGAAATGATCTTTAGTACCTGCCCCACCCGATGCAATAATCGGGATTTTGAGCATTTCGGCCATGTGCGAAAGCTGTCGGTTGGCAAAGCCGTTTTTGGTTCCGTCGTGGTTCATCGAAGTAAACAGAATTTCGCCTGCGCCCCTATCTTCGGCTTCTTTGGCCCACGAAAACAGTTCTTTGTCGGTTGGTATCCGGCCACCGTTCACAGTAACCGTCCAGTGATCGTTTTGGTCTCCACGGGCATCGATTGCCACCACTACAAACTGGCTCCCAAAATTGAGCGCCAGGTCGTCGATCAGTTTTGGATTTCTAACCGCCGAAGAGTTGATCGAAATTTTATCGGCACCGGCGCTGAGCAGTTTCTCCGCATCCGAAAGTTCGCTGATCCCGCCGCCAACAGTAAACGGAATATTCAAGTGCGCAGCAATACGTTTTACCAGTTCAACAAATGTTTTGCGTCCTTCGTGTGTGGCAGTTATGTCCAGAAAGCACAATTCATCGGCCCCCTCGGCAGCGTATTTTGCCCCCAGTTCAACCGGATCGCCCACTTCCTGGATGTTCACAAAATTGATTCCCTTAACGGTTTGTCCGTCTTTAATATCGAGACATGGTATAATTCTTTTTGCTAACATAAAGCCCCTTCCCAACCTTCCCCTTGGGGAAGGAGTTTGCTACGAATTGTTATTCATATAAATTAAAATACAGCCCTTGCTTTCCTTTTTTCACTCCCCGGGGGAGCTGGTGGGGGCTGTGATAAACTTTTCTATTTCTTTCAAAGATATTTTATTCTCATAAATGGCCTTCCCGGTGATCACACCCGGAACTCCCATTTCATCCAATTTTAATATGTCATTCATTGTGGCAATACCTCCGCTGGCGATAATCTCAACACCTGGCAATGTTTCCATGATTTCAGAATAAAGTTCGAACGAAGGGCCACTAAGCATTCCGTCGCGACTGATATCGGTTGAAATCACTTTGCTGATCCCTTGTTTTTGGTAATCAGAAATAAATTTAATTACAGCCAACTCAGTACTTTCCAGCCAGCCGCTAACCGCAATTTTTCCGTCTTTGGCATCGGCCCCGAGAATAATTCTACCGCTTCCGTATTTCCCGAGCCACTTCAGAAATATTTCGCGTTCTTTTACGGCAATACTACCACCTGTAATCATGGCAGCTCCCGATTCGAAAGCAATTCTTAAATCTTCATCCGATTTTAACCCGCCACCGAAATCGACAACCAGTGATGTTTTTGTCGCGATTGTTTCGAGGATTTTATGATTCACAATGTGCCTGGCCTTGGCGCCGTCGAGGTCGACAAGGTGTAGCCTGCGGATCCCGGCGTCTTCAAACATAAGGGCTACTTCCAGCGGATTTTCGTTGTAAATGGTTTTCAGATTGTAATCGCCTTGTGAAAGACGCACGCACTTTCCATCAATCAGATCGATAGCCGGAATTATTTCAATTTTCTTAGTCATCCGATGCAAAGATAGCTACGAATTTTCTAAAATCATTTTCAAGACGGCCTGCGCTGTAACTTCGCGGTTATATGCCTGTTCCACCACAATTGAATTGGCGCTGTCGATTACACCATCGGTTACAACCACGTTTCGGCGAACCGGTAAACAGTGCATAAATTTGGCTTCGTTGGTTAATGCCATTTTGGCTTCATCCACGGTCCATCCAAAATCTTTGGATAAAATCTGCCCGTAACGCGAGTAGGAAGCCCAGTTTTTGGCATAAATAAAATCGGCGCCTTCGAAGGCTTTTTTCTGATTATACTCCACTTTAACATCGCCCATGAATTCGGGGGCCAGTTCGTATCCTTCGGGGTGGGTAACCACCAGTTTATATTCGGTTTCGCGCATCCATTCCACAAACGAGTTGGGGACCGCCTGCGGCAAGGCACGCGGATGTGGCGCCCAGGTGAGCACTACTTTTGGGCGCTCTGTTTTTTTGAATTCTTCGATGGTAACCAGGTCGGCATAACTTTGTAAAGGGTGACGTGTGGCACCTTCCATACTCACCACCGGAACACCGGCATAATCCACAAACTGCGTCAGGATTCGCTCTGAATAATCGGCTTCCTTACTTTCAAAACGGGCAAATGCGCGTACACCAATCACATCGCAATATCTTCCGATAACCGGAATTGCTTCACGCAGGTGTTCGGCAGTGTTTCCATCCATCACTACTCCCATTTCCGATTCCAGTTGCCAGCTATCTTCGTTCACGTTCATCACCATCGTATTCATTCCCAGGTTCATGGCAGCCTTTTGAGTACTTAGCCGAGTGCGTAAACTGGAATTAAAAAACACCAAAACCATGGTTTTATTTCTTCCAAGATGTTGAAATCCAAACGGATTCTTTTTTACCTCAAATGCGGTTTTTATGGCTTCTTCGATACCTGGGATATCTTTTACCGAGATAAATTTCTTCATAGTTAATTTTATTTGGGCCGAACCTGCCCGGTTCCTTCAATAATCCATTTATAACTGGTCAGCTCTTCGAGCGCCATCGGGCCGCGTGCATGGAGTTTTTGTGTACTGATACCGATTTCGGCGCCCAAGCCAAACTGTGCACCATCGGTAAAAGCAGTGGATGCATTGGAATAAACGGCTGCCGCATCCACTAATTTTCTGAAAACCGCTATTCGTTCTTTATCTTCAGAAATAATGGCTTCGCTGTGTTTTGAACTGTATTTATTAATGTGTTCGATTCCATCGTAAATACAGTCGACAGTTTTTACAGCCATTTTAAGTGAAAGAAATTCAGTGCCAAATGATTCCTCCGAAGCCTGAAACAAAAGATCGGAAGGATATTGATCTTTAATTTGATTGTAGGCCCTTTCATCGGCATAAATAATGACCTGCTCTTCTGCTAATTTTTTTACAAAATCATTTAAATCGGCCAACCTGCTTTCATGTATTAACAAACAATCCAATGCATTACAAACCGATGGACGACGTGTTTTGGCATTGAAAATTATTTCGCGCCCTTTTGTTGCATCGCCATATTTGTCGAAATAGGTATGGCATATTCCGGCACCTGTTTCAATTATCGGAATGGTTGCATTTTCGCGTACAAAATTGATCAGTCCCTGGCTGCCACGGGGAATAATAAGATCGATGTATCCGTGTGCGCGAAGCATTTCGTTGGTTTCTTCGCGGCCAGCCGGAAGTAAGGTCACCGTATTTTCGTTAATTTCAAATTTCCTTAGTACTTTTTGAATGACTGATACAATGGCCTGGTTCGAATAAATAGCATCGCTGCCTCCTTTTAAAACACAGGCATTTCCCGATTTCAGACAGAGAGCAAAAACATCGAAAGTTACATTAGGCCGGGCTTCGTAAATAACGCCAATTACACCAAAAGCAACGGTTATTTTTTGGATCTTCAAACCATTCGGGCGGGTTGTTTCTTTTAAAACTTTACCAACCGGGCTTTCCAAAGCAGCAACATTTTCAATATCCGACGCAATTCCTTCAATTCTTTCTTCAGAAAGTTTTAACCTGTCATATTTCGGATCGTCCGCATCCATCCGGGCAAGGTCTTTTTGATTTTCTGCCAGGATAAAAGCAGTATCCAAACGTGCCTGCTTTGCCAATTCCCGTAAAACATCTTCTACCTGTTCGTTTGTGGCCAGGTTCAGGCTTCGCGAAGCTTCGAGTGATTTTTGCAGCTGTTCTTTAATTTTCATTATCTGTCCTTTCAATTTAAAACCCCCTCCCGAGGGGCGGGAGAGGGAGCTCAGAATATGTTCAAATTAAGGCATCAAAAAAAAAGGGAGAATGAATAGTTGCCAGGAAACGGCAAACCAGTCAATAATTTACCCTGAGCTGTTTTTTATTTTTTACAATCCATCCTGGATTTTACCTTTTATCCTGTTTTCCAAATACATATAATCGTAATGAACGACCGGTTTTTGTTTTTCCGAATGCTTTTCCTTTTCCACTTTTTCTGAACCGTAAGCCGCTTTTCCCAAGCCAATAATTTTGCCACTTTCGCTGATCATTCTAATCAGGTCGCCACGTTTGAATTCGCTTTCAACCCTGACAATCCCAACGGGTAATAAACTCACGGCTTTCTCTGAATTTAGCGCTTTTACAGCTCCTTCGTTAAGTATCACCTGCCCTTTTGCAAAGCCATCGGAATATGCGATCCATTTTTTAACACCACTCGACGGTTTTTCATTCGGAACAAAAAAAGTGTGGTCTGCTTTCTTATTCGTGTCAAGCAAATCGATTAAAATATTGTCTTTGGTTCCGTTGGCCACATGAACTCCGATTCCATCGGCCGCTACTTTTTTTGCTATTCTGAACTTGGTGTGCATGCCTCCCCTTCCAAAATTCGATTGTTCTGACGAAATCGCATTTTCGGGTTCACGTTGCGAAGTTTCGATCCTTTCGATCAGGCGGGCATCCTTGTTGGCCGGATGTCCGCTAAAAACCCCGTCCACATTACTTAGAATAATCAGCGCTTCGGAGTCGACCATCGAAGCGATTAGTCCTGAAAGTTCGTCGTTATCGGTAAACATGAGTTCGGTTACCGAAATTGTATCGTTTTCATTTACAATTGGGATCACTTTATTTTCAAGCAGCGTAGTAATGCAGTTCTTCATGTTCAGATAATGTCCGCGGCTCGCGAAATTTTCTTTCGTAGTAAGCACCTGGGCACATACCAGCCCGTCTTCCTGGAAAAAATCGGAATACCTTGAAATGAGTTTCACCTGTCCCAAAGCTGCCCACAACTGCCGTTGCGAAACCGCATCAGTTTTCTTTAAAGGCTGCATTACAGCGCGGCCGGCAGCCACTGCGCCCGACGATACCAATACCACTTCCACTCCCTGTTTGTGAAGAAACGCGATCTGGTCGACCAAATGTGCGATCCGCGAAACATTTAGCGTTCCGTCGGATTTTGCCAGCACATTGCTACCAACTTTAACTGTTATTTTCTTATACCGCAGCTGCACTTACTTATTTTGATTTATCAATCTTATTATACGAAGCCATCACTCCCTGTATCAATGAAGAACTAAAACCTTTGTGTTCCATTTCGTTTAATCCGGTAATCGTAATTCCCATTGGGGTAGTCACCTTATCGATTTCGCGCTCGGGATGGTGCCCCGACTGCAGCAACAATTCGGTTGCCCCTTTAACTGTTTGAGCGGTAATAAACTGTGCCATTTCGGCTCCAAACCCAATTTCGATACCACCCTGCATGGCAGCCCGGATATAACGCAAAGCAAAAGCAATTCCACACGACGAAAGCACAGTTGCTGCCGCCATCAGATCTTCACCAATTTCAACTGTTTTGCCCATTTTATTGAACATCTCGAGCACGTATTCGCGGTGTTTAGCGGTGTTTGCATTTGCCGAAATACAAGTTAGTGATTCCTGCAGGGCGATGGCAGTGTTGGGCATCACTCTAAAGATCGGAATGTTCGTCCCGGCCATTTCACCAAGTGCATCAATACCAACACCGGCAACAATCGAGATCAGAATTTTATCAGGCGTCAGCGCTTTTTTAATATCCTGAATCACACTCTCGATGTGGTATGGTTTTACTGCAACAATTATTACATCGGAATCTTTGGCCGCATCAAAGTTGTCGGTAAATGTGTTCGCGCCCAACTCCTGCATGGCTTTCAACGTCGATTCTTTGCGGTCGGAAACAGAAATATGGGGAGCAGTTACAAAACCCGATTTTAATAAACCGGCCGCAATGGCGCCTCCCATGTTTCCAACTCCGATAATCGCTATTTTTTTGTTTTCCATATCCAGTATTTTAATTCAATAATCAGTCAAGCGACTGTGCAACATCTACATATACTTCACTAAAGGCAGCCAGAAATTCGTTAGCTTCCTGTACCGTCAAACTCAAAGGTGGCAACAAACGAATAATATTTTGTCCGGAAACTCCGGTAAAAATTCCATAATCAAATAACAAACGGTTTCTGATTTCCTTAATCGGGAACGTAAACTCGATTCCAATCATCAGGCCTAAGCCGCGAACTTCAAAATCGCCATCCATCGCTGCCAGTTCCTGCATTATATAATTACCGATTTTCGACGCGTTCTCAATCAGTTTCTCGTTTTTCATTACGTCGAGTACAGCTATCGAAGCTGCGCATGCAAGGTGATTTCCTCCAAAAGTTGTTCCCAACATTCCGTGCCAGGCTCCAATTTCTTTCTGAATAAGTACGCCACCAACCGGAAATCCATTTCCCATTCCTTTGGCCATCGTAATGATATCCGGGTTAACAGGCGTATGCTGAAAAGCGAAGAATTTACCGCTTCTTCCGTATCCCGACTGAATTTCGTCGAGGATGAGTGCAGCCACGTATTTCTCGGTTAGTTTTTTAAGCTCAACCAAGAATCCGGCATCCGGTACATGAATTCCGCCAATTCCCTGTATCCCTTCCACAATTACCGCTGCCACGTTCCCGTTTTTAAGCGCTTCTTCGGTGGCCCTAATATCGTTGAAAGGCAAAATGATTGCATTGTCGCTTTCGTTGACCGGAGCAATAATCTTCGGATTATCGGTAATCGATACCGCTGCCGAGGTTCGCCCGTGAAAACCTTTTTTATAACTGATAATCTTTTTCTTCCCGGTAATGAAAGAAGCCAGTTTGAGCGCGTTCTCGTTTGCTTCGGCGCCAGAGTTACACAGAAAAAGCTGGTAATCGTTACAGCCAGACAAGGCCCCTAATTTATCAGCTAATTCCTGTTGCAACGGATTCCGGATCGAATTCGAGTAAAAACCGATCTGCGTCAACTGATTTGATATTTTATCGACATAATTCGGATGACTGTGACCGATCGAAATTACGGCATGACCCCCGTACATGTCGAGATACCTGTTTCCTTTTGAATCCCAAACCTGACAACCTTTGGCTTTTACAGGCGTAATGTTAAAGAGCGGATATACGTCAAATAGTTTCATATTTTCAAGTCGGAAGTTTCAAGCTGGAAGCAATCTTCCTTTCCTTTTTTTGCACCATGCTTTAGCTTGGTGTTTAATTTTATTTTAAATCCCTGGCTTTAGCCGTTAAATATCAAATTAATGGCTAAAGCCAAACTATACTCAGATCTCTAATCACAGCCCTAAAGGACTGTGCAAAAACTAAAATGCTACCGGCTTCAGGTTCAGACCGGCTTTTTCATCCAGGCCAAACATCAGGTTCATATTCTGAACTGCCTGCCCCGAAGCTCCTTTTATTAAGTTGTCGGTGACACTAATAATCACCAGTTTATTCCGGTGTTTTTCAAGATAAACCACCACTTTATTTGTATTCACCACTTGTTTCAACGAAGGATTGGAGCCAACTACAAAAACAAATGGATGGTCCGTATAATAATCTTCATAAATTTCTTTTGCTTCCGGCAAAGTACGTTCAAACTTTGTGTACGCCGTGGTAAAAATACCACGAGTGTGGTTTCCGCGAACCGGAACAAAATTAAAATCGTACCAAAATCTTGGCTGTAACTGTTTCAGGCTTTGAATGATTTCGCCTTCATGCTGGTGCTCAAAAACTTTATAAGCCGACAAATTGTTATTGCGCCAGCTAAAGTGGGAAGTTTCGGTTGGTTTTTGTCCGGCCCCGGTCGATCCGGTGATGGCCTGAACATGAACCTCATCAATCAACAACCCGGCAGCAGCAAGCGGCAAGAGAGCCAGTTGGATTCCTGTAGCGAAACACCCCGGGTTGGCAATAAACTGCGCACCTGCTATCAGTTCCCGATTTAGTTCCGGCAGCCCGTAAACAAAGTTGTTTCCCTCTCTTTTCAACCTGAAATCGTGGCTGAGATCAATCACCTTCAAGTTTTCCGGAAGCTTGTTTTCCTGCATGAATTCCTTCGACTTTCCGTGACCCATACACAGAAATATAACATCCACGGTATTGAAAGGCATTTCGGCAGTAAACTTCAGGTCAATTTCGCCAAGCAGATCGACATGAACATCCGAAACCGGGTTTCCGGCATTACTCGAACTTTGCACAAAAACCACCTCTGCGCCCGGATGATTGATCAATATCCTCAACAATTCGCCGGCGGTATAACCGGCCCCTCCTATGACTCCAACCTTTATCATTTGATTAACGATAGCAGATTAACGATTTTTGATTGCAGATTTACTTCTTCAAATCTTAATTCGTTAATCATCATTCGACATTCTAAATCCCCTTGTTAACCTTGTTGTAAATTTTCAAGGAGTTCGATAATATTTTTGTAAAGCCTTTTACATCGTCGGCGGTCCAGGCTTCCACAGTTTCGCCGTACTGGCCAAAACCAGAGTTCATCAGATCGTGTTCCGAATCAATTCCCACCAATTCGAAATGATAGGGTTTCAGTTTTACAAAAACTTTCCCTGTCACATTTTCCTGGCTCGATTCGAGGAAATCCTCAATATTTCGCATTACCGGTTCATGATACATGGCTTCGTGCAGAAACATGCCGTACCAGTTTCCCAATTGTTCCTTCCAGTACATTTGCCACTTGGTGAGCGTATGTTTTTCGAGCAAATGATGTGCTTTAATCGTAATCATCGGAGCCGCGGCTTCAAAACCTACGCGCCCTTTAATTCCGATTATGGTGTCGCCCACGTGCGTGTCGCGGCCAATCGCAAATTTCGATGCCACATTGTCGAGTGCCCGGATGATATCCGGCCCGTTCTCGTAGAATTCTCCATCCAGCGAAACCAGTTCGCCTTTTTCAAAACCCAGTTCGATGAGTTTTTCGCCACTGGCTTCCAACTGGCTGGGATACGCTTCTTCAGGAAGATTCCTGTTCGCCGTCAAAGTTTCTTTACCACCTACACTGGTTCCCCACAAACCCTGGTTGATAGAGTATTCCATTTTTTTGAAATCGGTTTCGTACCCAAATTTTTTCAGGTAATCGATTTCTTCCTGGCGGCTCAGCATTAAGTCGCGGGTTGGCGTGATAATTTCGATATCCGGAGCCAGCACCTGGAAAGTCAGGTCGAAACGAACCTGATCGTTGCCGGCACCTGTACTTCCGTGAGCAATGTATTTGGCCCCAATTTCCTTGGCATATTCAATGGTGGCAATGGCCTGAAAAACGCGTTCCGAACTCACCGAGACCGGATAAGTATTGTTACGCAGAACATTTCCATAAACCATGTAGCGGATACACTTGTCGTAATACTCGTTAGTTACATCGAGTGTTACATGCTTTACTGCGCCCAAAGTCATTGCACGCTGTTCAATTGTCTTTAGTTCCGCATCCGAAAACCCGCCGGTGTTAGCAATGGCTGTGTACACCTCAAATCCTTTTTCTTCTTTTAAATACTTTGCACAAAACGAAGTATCCAAACCCCCGCTAAATGCCAAAACCAATTTTTTGTTCATAATTATCTTTTCTATGAAAGAGTGACCGCATAAAAATATAAACCTGTAGCTGTCTGTTTTTAGAAGCTGTCACTCTCATTTCCTTTTTTCAACATCTTATTCTTTTTCGCCACCATTGCAGGTTTAAACTTCGGGATCAGGTCCAGCAAGCTGCGTTTTTTGATTGGGTTGTTGTTGGTTACTGCAGGTTTTTCCCAGGCCGGATCGTACAACATTCCGGTACACAAACATTTGCTTCGCCCTGTTCGTTCCAAAATATCATGATTCACACAACCTGTACAACCTTTCCAGAATTGATCGTCCAGGGTCAGTTCAGAGAATGTAACCGGGCGGTAACCCAGTTCGTGGTTGATTTTCATAACTGCCAACCCGGTTGTCAAACCAAAAATTTTAGAATTTGGATAACGCTTTCGCGAAAGCTCAAAAGCCTTCTTTTTAATGGCTTTCGCCAGCCCGTTCCCACGGTATTCTTCAACCACAATCAAACCCGAGTTGGCCACAAAACCTTTTTCCTGCCATGTTTCGATATAACAAAAGCCGGCAAATTTGTCACCATCGAGTGCAATAATTGCCTTCCCTTCCTCCATTTTCATGGTAAGGTATTCGTTGGTACGACGAGCGATCCCGGTACCCCGTTGTTTAGAAGCCAGATCGATGGCATCGTTGATGTCGTCGATGTATTTCAAATGTTCTTCCCCTGCTACCAGAACTTTAATATTGTCCAGATTATTCATTCTTCTCTTCTCGCTTAAAATCTTTCATTCAATTTTGGCATAATTCGTTTTAATGCCTGCATCAAATCGTTTTTAGAAATCCCCTCTCTCTCAATAATCAGTATGGTGTCGTCGCCTGCAACTGTTCCTATAATTTCCCAGCTTTTTGCCTGGTCGATAACTGCTGCAATACTGTTGGCGTAACCCGGAAGCGTTTTCACTACTGCCAGGTTCCCCGAAAACTGGATGTCCTGAAAACCGTCGGCCAGATAATTTACCCTGCTTTGTTCGGCCACTCCCGTTTCCCGAACAGTTTCCGGAACCGTATAAACATATCCTTTTGAAGGATGTGGTACTTTTGCCACCTGTAACACTTTTAAGTCGCGCGACAAGGTAGCCTGAGTCAGCTCATAACCCTTCTCTTTTAGGGTGGACAATAATTCATCCTGGCTGTGAACCTGCCCCTGCTGAATTATTTTCCTGATTTCGAGCAGTCGTTGTACTTTATTCTTCATTTGTATATTTATACATTTTTTGTGCAAATTTATTCATTTTGATGAAAAATCAAATAAATAATTCAGAATAATTACTATTTTTGCATCGATATTGATTCTAACTTAATGTTGCGATCTTAATCAATGCGAAAGATTACTTGTGTGGATATAATTACAGAAGAACTGAAATGCGTTTGTATTTAAGGCAAACGCATTTTTTTTAAATATAATACCGGAATATGTATAAAGTAAGACAGGCCAAATTAACATTGGAAGACGGAACCGTTTTTACGGGAAAATCGTTTGGAAGCGAGAAATCGGTAGCAGGCGAAGTGGTATTTTACACTGCTATGACCGGCTATCCGGAGAGTTTGACCGACCCTTCGTACACCGGACAGATACTGGTTTCAACCTACCCGATGATCGGGAATTACGGGGTTCCGGTAAATCGGCAGGAAAATGGGATCCACAAATTTTTCGAGTCGTATAAACTGCACATCACCGGCTTGATCGTCTCGGATTATTCGTTTGAGTTCAGCCATTGGAATGCCGAAAAAAGTTTGTCGGACTGGTTAAAAGAATACGAAGTTCCGGGCCTTTTTGACATAGACACACGAGCCTTAACAAAAATTTTACGCGAGAAAGGATCGATGCTTGGAAAAATTGAATTCGATGAAGAAATTGAATTTTACGACCCAAACCAGGAGAATTTAGTAGCCATTGCCAGTTGCACCACTCGCGAAGAATATGGCGATGGAAAATACAAAGTTGTTTTGATCGACTGCGGAGTAAAAAACAATATCATCCGCTGCCTGCTCGACAGAAATGCCACTGTAATTCGTGTGCCCTGGGATTACGATTTCACAAAGGAAGATTACGATGGGGTATTTATCTCGAACGGCCCCGGCGACCCGGCCATGTGTTCGGCAACCGTCGGCCATATAAAAAGTGTGATTGGTGAAGAAAAGCCGATCATGGGAATTTGCCTTGGGAACCAACTGCTCGCGCGCGCTGCAGGTGGCGATACCTACAAACTGAAATACGGACACCGCAGCCACAATCAGCCGGTTTTGCTCGAAGGCACCAACAAGTGTTACATCACCTCGCAAAACCACGGTTTTGCAGTGGCTACCGAAACCTTACCTGAAGATTGGGAACCGCTGTTTACCAATGTAAACGACAACACCAACGAAGGAATCCGGCACAAAACGAAACCCTTCTTTTCGACACAGTTTCACCCTGAAGCATCGAGCGGACCAACCGATACTGAATTTTTGTTTGATGATTTTATGAACAGCGTTGCAGAATATAAGAAAAAATAATACGGATTGAAGAATATCGATTAACGATTTAGGATTTTTGATTTAAGCTAAGAATATGAACAGATTTGATTTGGAAGAAAGGTTGATTAAGTTTGCTGCCAATATAATTCAGTTGGCCGAAAGTTTACCAAATTCTCCCATCGGCAATCATATGAAAGGTCAGATCGTTCGTTCAGGAACATCACCGGCATTGAATTATGGCGAGGCTCAAAGCGCTGAATCAAAAAAAGATTTCATTCATAAAATGAGCATTAGCCTTAAAGAACTCAGAGAAACTTTTGTTGCTCTCAAGATCATTAAATATTCCAGTCTGGATGTAACACCTGACTTAGTTGAAAAATGTTTTATTGAGAACAATGAGTTGATATCCATTTTTGTAAAAAGTATCGAAACAGCAAAAAAGAATAAAAGTGCAGTAACAAACGATTATAGTTACATCGAGACCACTCAACCGAAAATCTTAAATCGTTAATTATCATTCGAAAATCAATAGTTATCATGATACATACTCATATTAAAAAAGCGATCGTACTTGGTTCAGGCGCCCTTAAAATTGGGGAAGCCGGAGAATTTGACTACTCGGGTTCGCAGGCATTAAAAGCATTAAAAGAAGAAGGTGTTGAAACGGTTTTGATCAACCCGAATATTGCTACCATTCAAACCTCGGAAAACATAGCCGACAAAATTTACTTCCTGCCGGTTACTCCTTACTTTGTTGAGGAAGTGATCAAAAAGGAAAAACCCCAGGGGATATTACTGGCATTTGGGGGTCAAACTGCGCTGAACTGTGGTGTAGCGCTATTTAAAAGCGGGGTGCTCGAAAAGTACAATGTTGAAGTGGTAGGTACCCCGGTTCAATCGATTATCGATACCGAAGACCGCGATATTTTCGCGAAAATGTTGGGCGAAATTGATATTAAAACTCCAAAAAGCATTGCCGCCTCAACTATGGAGGAAGCAATGGCAGCCGCTAAAATTGTTGGGTTCCCGATTATTATCCGGGCCGCTTATACCTTGGGAGGGTTGGGTTCGGGCTTTTGTGAAAATGAAGAAGAACTCGAAAAACTTGCCGGAAGCGCTTTCTCGTATTCGCCGCAAATTTTGGTTGAAGAATCGATTAAAGGCTGGAAAGAAGTGGAATACGAAGTGGTTCGCGACCGCTACGACAACTGTATTACAGTGTGTAACATGGAAAACTTCGACCCGCTCGGTATTCACACCGGCGAGAGTATCGTGGTAGCTCCTTCGCAAACTTTGTCAAACTCTGAATATCATAAACTACGTGCCATTTCGATAAAAATTATCCGCCGCGTTGGTGTGGTGGGCGAATGTAACGTACAGTTTGCACTTGACCCGTATTCGGAAGACTACCGTGTGATCGAGGTGAATGCCCGTTTATCGCGTTCTTCGGCACTGGCTTCGAAAGCAACCGGATATCCGCTGGCTTTTGTGGCTGCCAAACTCGGCTTGGGTTATGGCTTGCACCAGCTTAAAAACTCGGTAACCAAAGTTACTACCGCCGCTTTTGAACCGGCACTCGATTACTGTGTGGTGAAAATTCCCCGCTGGGATTTGAGCAAATTTGTGGGGGTTTCAAAAAATATTGGCAGCTCGATGAAATCGGTCGGCGAAATTATGGCCATTGGCAGAACTTTCGAGGAAGCCATTCAGAAAGGAATAAGAATGGTTGGACTCGGGATGCACGGATTTGTAGCCAACCGCGAAGAAATTAACATTGCTGCGATTGAAGAAGAACTGACCAACCCGACCGATCGAAGGATTTTTGCGATTGCAGAAGCCTTCAATAAAGGATATTCGATCGATGAAATTCACGATAAAACAAAGATCGACCGCTGGTTCTTACAGAAACTAAATAATATTTACAAAATAAGTCTTGAACTACAGGAAATAAAAGAACTTGAAAACCTGCCTGTTCCGCTTTTAAAAGCAGCGAAAAAAGCCGGGTTCTCCGATTTTCAGATTGCACGGCTTGCGCTCAACAGCCCAAATAAAAGCATTACCACCGATCTGCTGCGGGTACGCGATTACCGAAAAGCCAACGGCATTCTGCCCGCAGTAAAACAAATTGATACGCTCGCAGGTGAATATCCTGCACAAACCAATTACCTGTACCTGACATACAGCGGTACGGAACATGATATCGGGTTTTTCCACGATGATCGTTCGGTGATTGTGTTGGGTTCGGGGGCATACCGGATTGGTAGTTCGGTTGAATTCGACTGGTGTAGTGTTAACGCGATCGAAACCATTAAACAAGAAAAGTACCGCTCGATCATGATCAACTACAATCCTGAAACGGTGAGTACAGATTACGATACCTGCGACCGCTTGTATTTCGACGAGCTGAGTTTCGAACGTGTGATGGATATTATCGATCTTGAAGATCCGTTTGGAGTGGTGGTTTCGATGGGTGGACAAATACCGAATAACCTGGCTATGAAACTGCACAGCCAGAATGTTCCGGTACTAGGCACCTCTCCAATTAAGATTGATAACGCCGAAGACCGTGAAAAATTCTCTTCCCTGCTCGATACCTTAAAAGTTGACCAACCACGCTGGGCGCGTCTTTCAACTATTGAAGAAATTCACAAATTTGTTGATGAAGTGGGTTACCCTGTTTTGATCCGCCCCTCGTATGTCCTCTCGGGAGCCGCCATGAACGTGGTGTCGAACCCCGATCAGTTGGAGCACTTCCTCGTGATGGCTGCTAATGTTTCGAAAGAACACCCGGTGGTTGTTACCGAGTTCATCGAAAATGCAAAAGAGATCGAGATTGATGCAGTGGCCAATAAAGGTGAGATGATTGCTTATGCCATCTCGGAACACGTTGAATTTGCAGGGGTGCACTCGGGCGATGCAACCATCGTTTTCCCCCCACAGAAACTGTATGTCGAAACCATTCGCCGAATTAAAAGAATTGCCCGCGAAATTGCACAGGGACTCGAAATTACAGGTCCATTCAATATGCAATTCCTGGCCAAAGACAATGATATTAAAGTTATCGAATGCAACCTGCGCGCCTCGCGAAGCTTCCCCTTTGTTTCGAAGGTGATGAAACTGAACCTGATCGAGATCGCCACTAAAGTAATGCTCGGGATCGATGTTCCGAAACCTGATAAATCGTTGTTCGAACTAGACTACGTGGGTGTAAAAGCGCCGCAATTTTCGTTTGCGCGGTTATTAAATGCCGATCCTGTACTCGGTGTCGACATGTCGTCGACCGGAGAAGTAGGTTGTATCGGAGAATCATATTACGAAGCCATTCTGAAAGCAATGCTCTCGGTGGGATATAACTTCCCCAAAAAGAATATTCTGATTTCATCGGGACCGTCGCGTGGCAAACTCGAGCTACTAAACAGTGCGCGAATGCTGGTGGAACGAAATTTCACTATTTATGCTACCGAAGGAACCCATAAATTCTTCCGCGATAATGGTATTGAAAATACCTTGATCTATTGGCCGGATGAAGAAGGACAATCGCCGAACACAATCGACATGATCAAACAAAAAAAGATCGATTTGGTGATCAATATTCCGAAGAACCACACCAACCGTGAGTTGAAAAACGGATATAATATTCGCCGAAGTGCCATCGACTACAATATTCCGCTAATCACAAATGCCCGGGTGGCCAGTGCTTTCCTTTACGGTATTTGTAAATACAAAATGGAAGATATTAAAGTGAAAAGCTGGGATGAATATAAATAGTCTCCGCAAGAAAACGCACTAAATTTTAAAACCAGTATGTCAATCT
>WOYV01000014.1 GCA_011620585.1 Draconibacterium sp. | reverse complement strand
AGCTTTAAATATGCTTTTGAGATAGTTAAACTCCACAAGAATTTAAAGTGTTCCCCTTTGACAGTGGAAATTCATGGAAAGTGGTATCATCCGGAACCAATACCTCAGCGTTAAGGGCCGGGAAGTTTAAAGCAGGCAAAGCGCTGGCCGAAACTGTAAAATCGATTGACAACAACGGAGGAGGCATAAATTCTTCAACTGATTATGGCGCTACATGGTCTAAAGATATTTTAGAAACCCCCTGCGATTTACTGGCAACCGGAGGTACAGTTTTCGATACAAGCCAGTGCGAAGACCTGCAAAATGGACTGCTTGTTTACGGTGGTGGTGGCAGCGGAAAGGCAACTTTTAAGTATATGCTTTCCGGAAATACATTTAAAGGCGTATTGCAACCCAAGTGGGAGGGAGTTAACCTGGAAGGCATTCTTATGGTAATGCGGACCATTGAAGGCCAAACTTTAATTGCAGAAACTGTTACAGACCTTAACGGCAGGTTCGATTTGGAAATTCCACCGGATGTGATTGGAGATGTTGAGATTGTTTCCATGAATGATTGGGATCGTGATTGGTGCCCAAGACCTCTGCCGCCCGACGAAACAATTTTAGAGCCAATAGAAGAGTGTGACGAGTCAACGCTTCAACTTCGAATCATCAGCCCCGAACCGGTTGAACTAAACGATTTGGTTTTCAATGGCGATTCAATTTGTGCTGGCACAGAAATTACAATCAACTGGACTGGCGGTGACCAAGCCTGGAATGTGCTTGTCTATCTAATCGATGTCAGCACATGGGCTGTTACTGCAGTTGTAAATTCAAGTACGATAAACGATGGAAATGAAATTTGGAATATTCCATCTAATTTCCCGGCTGGAACTTATCAGGTTTATGTTCAGGAAGAAAACTACGCAACCTGGGTTTATGGCGATGTTTTTACGGTTAAGTATTGCCCGGCCGACCCGGTATGTTTGGAAGAATGTGATCACAATCTACTTAGAAATTGGAATTTTAATGAGAATCCAATATTCGGCCCAATGCCACTGGGTTCCGTTTCTGATTGGACCAGATGGCCTAATTCCAAATCTCCTGATGTGAGCAGGATAAAATGCAGCAGCAATGATACCGTGAGTATTGGCATGTGGGGAAACGGGATTAATGGCGAATCTATTTTTCAAACACTTACAACTCCTTTTCAACCCGGTCAAACCTATTCGATATCGTTTATGGCAATGTGGCGTGATATTCCCGGAAGGCCATATCCGGTTCAGTTCGAGTTCCGCGCGAATAATGCAAATCATTCCAGTGGTTTCGAATTAGGCGAAAGTTACCCGAACCCTTTCAGTCAAACAACCGTAATTGAATACACCTTGCCCCATACAGAAAAGGTAACAATTAAAGTATTTGATTTATATGGAAGGGAAATTAAAACATTAGTTGATAAAGCGGTTCATCCTGGCACTCATCAAATCGAATGGGATGCATCCGGGTTACCCACAGGTACATACTTCCGTATGCAGGCAGGAAGGTTCAGTCAGACTGGAAAAACCACCTTGCATAAATGATAATTAAACCATTTTAATATCGTTAATCATTTACACAGTTTATGAGATAGTGCACCAGTGCAGCCCCCTATTTTTTTATGATTTTTTCGTTTAAAATTCGACTGCCATTTTCTTTCAATTCCAAAAGATAAACGCCCTGAACCAGCGATTGCAGATTGATATTAGTATTTCCGGTAAAAGTTTTGCGGAACAATATTCTACCATTCAAATCGAAAAGTGTACAGTCTATTTTCTGACGAGAATCCGCGGTAATTTGTAACCGATCGATTACAGGATTAGGAAATACTTTTACCGTTGTTCGATAGGAAGTAGAAACTCCGACCGGCCAACCCTGTGAAAAATAATAAGTGGCCGCTCCCCTCGACTGCCATGAAGAATTTATCGATTCAAAATGATCGATACGATCGCAAACCAAACCATCAATTTCAAATACCGGCAAAAACGAAGTTACAAAAGCGTAATTCGCAAGGCCATTTACTGAAATATCCATTTCTGACAGATAGTCGGCCAGTAACTTGTCGGTCCACTCACCTGTCCACTCCTGGGTTTTGATACTCTGGAGCAGTGTTGTGCTTCCCGTATATTCAATCCATTTACGCGACTCTTCCAACCAGTTATCCATATCGTAATCCCAATTGTAGTAAATTTCCCCGATTAACCTACTTCCTGAATCATAGGTATTTTCCTGTTTTCGTCCGGCCACAAACATTCCTTCCTGCCAGCCTTTTACATATTCAATTGCTGTTGTTAACTTGTTGAACTCGTTAAACGAATATTCAATCGCATATTTTTTTGTCGCAATCATTTCGTAATCGTCATAATCATAGCCCGTCTCCAAAATTAGGTTCCCCGACAAGTCGTAATCGTATTTAACGTACTCGTATGTCGACCAATGATTACCTGAGAATTTATCCCATTCCTGCGTATACACCCGGGTCAGTTGTTTTAGCGAATCGTATTCATATCCATGTCGAAGAAGCAATTTCCAATCCTCAAATTCATCAAATTTTTCCTTTGTGATCTCATCGTGTAACAACCCTTCCTGATAGGAATATATTTTCTTTGTGTACAAAATATAATTGAGAGTTACACGTTTTTGAATCTCCAACGAATCGAGCTGACCTGTTTCATTTAAAAAATAATATTGCGCCTCATCTATAATCCAGTGATCTTTTTCGCTGTCCCAGTTGTAATTACGCAACTGCATTATGTTTTCAGGTTCGTTCGCTAAAAAAGCCTGTCGTCGCGATTTTACAATCTCTTGCAATTCTTCACTCCATGCAGTAAAAACAATGCTGTCGAGTTGCCAACCTGAAGATTCGATTTCGGCGTGTTTCAAATTAACTCTCAAGTCGTTTAGAAAGGAACTCTTCTTTCTGAAATCATTTCCAGGAAGCAAAGCGTACCTACTATTAAAAGGCCCAACCGTCGTATCGGGTTGTAAGTGGTAAATTGTAGTATCCAATCTTTCCGATTGAAAAAGCGATTTCGCATTTACTTCCTGTACGTTTACAAAACATATCGCGAGGATAAAACCGATAAAAAACTGTAGTTTAAACATTATATTACCACTGTTGACATCGGCTTAAATATAATGAAAACCTGTCTCCCTTTGAAACTATTTTGAACAACTTCAAATAAATAATCTACCCCTCAAACATATCCACTCATCTATATTCTTTACTATATTTGCAAATCAATCTCCGAGCCGCCACACCTAAAGCGTGAGCCAGGGTGTTTCGGCCGAAGGGATAACCCGGAAACAGGTTGTCCTCCCGCGTTTCTGAATTCAGAAACAAACTTGGAAAGGAGAGTCAGTAAATCCAATTCCTGTGATTCTGCTGTCTGCTTTCCTGAAAATGAATTAATAAAGACAGGTTATGACAGAAACCCTGGTGAAAAAAACATTACTCCCCCATCTTTTGCTGATTGCCGGCAACGGCAGAAATGTGGGCAAAACTACATTAGCCTGTCAAATCATTGCAAAACTTTCAGAATCGACCCCGGTTATCGGGATAAAAATTTCATCACATTTTCATTCATACTCAGAAAACGAGGTTGTTAGAAAAGGTGAAAATTTCGTGATTGTGGAAGAAACTCAAAACACCTGGAAAGACAGCTCGCTGATGTTGCAGGCAGGCGCCGATAAAGTATTTTTTGTAATGGCGGAACAAACACATTTGCGCGAAGCTTTTGATAATCTGGCCGAGCTACTGCCTTCTTCAGCCCTTGTTTGTGAATCGGGGGGATTGCATGAGTTAGTGCAACCGGGACTCTTTTTATTTGTAAATTTAGAAGGCAGAAAAATCGTAAAACACAAG
This sequence comes from Draconibacterium sp., assembly GCA_011620585.1. GTDB lineage: Bacteria > Bacteroidota > Bacteroidia > Bacteroidales > Prolixibacteraceae > Draconibacterium. The sequence continues at coordinate 11,700 of WOYV01000014.1, read as the reverse complement.
CATTTGCTTCACCATCCTGTTTTAGTCGAAAACGATGGCCGGCACTTTAATTTAAACCTTGAAAATATAGTCTTTCAGAACCAGAAAATACAATTCATCGGATGAACAAATTTGAAGAAATACAAGGCGTAATAAATAATATGCAGGCTGTGTTTGCAAGCGAAGAAGTAGCGCTTGACAAAGCTTTTAACCGCGTTTTGCGCGAAGATATTTTGGCAGACATGGACATGCCACCTTTTCATAAATCGGCCATGGATGGTTACGCCTGCCACCGCGATGACATCAACAACGAACTGGAAGTACTTGGCGTAATTCAGGCAGGAATGGTCTCCTCTAAAAAAGTAGGTAAAAACCAGTGCGTTAAAATAATGACAGGTGCTGCTGTCCCCGATGGTTGTGATTGTGTTTTCAAAGTGGAGGATTCTGAAAAGATCAGCGAAAACCGGGTCTGTTGTCTGAATCCAAAAACGTTTCATAACATTTGTTTCAGGGGAGAAGACTATCAAAAAGGAGAATTGCTTATAAAAAGCGGCACAATCATAAACACTCCGCAAATGGCAGTACTCTCGGGTGCAGGTTATGCGGGTGTTCAGGTATCTCGTCGTCCGAAAATCACCGTCATTTCCACCGGGACCGAACTGGTCCATCCCTCTGAAACACCAAAACCGGGACAGATCCGAAACAGCAACACGAACCAGTTGGTAACGCAACTGTACAAAATGAACCTTGAAGTTATTGATACTTTGTTGCTGGCCGACGATTATGAAAATCTAAAAATACACTTCCTGGAATCGTTGGAAAAAAGCGACATCGTAATATTCACAGGTGGAGCTTCGGTAGGTGATTTCGATTTTATTCCGGAACTGTTAAAAGAACTCGGCTTTCAGATTTTTTGGGACCGCACCGGTATCAAACCCGGCAATCCGATGACTTTCTCACAAAAAGGGATGAAGTATGTTTTAGGACTTTCAGGAAATCCTGTTTCGTCGCTTGCCCAGTTTGAGTTTATCGCTAAACCTGTAATTTACAAACTGCTCGGCGCCAATTTCAGACCCTTGAGAATATTGTCGACGATAAATTTTGATTATCACCGTAAAAATGCGGACCGCCTTGCAATTGTACCGGTAATTATCAACGAAGAAGGGACCGTCGACGAGATTTCGTTCCATGGTTCGGCGCACATCAACGCACTGGTTAGCGCTAACGCTTTGCTTGAAGTTCCGACAGAAATCAACCATTTAGAAAAAGGTACCCCTGTCCATGTTCGACCGCTTTAACCGAAATATTACGTATCTGCGAATCTCGGTTACCGACCGCTGTAATTTCCGTTGCAAATACTGCATGCCCGCCGAAGGCGTGGTGTGGAAAAACCGTGACGAAATACTAAGTTTTAACGAAATACTGGATGTAGTAAGGGCCGGCACAAAACTGGGGATAAAAAAGATTCGACTTACCGGAGGAGAACCACTGGTACGAAAAGATCTTCCTGAATTGGTCAGCATGCTTTCGTTGCTTCCCGAAATCGATGAAATTGGGATGACCACCAACGGCGTGTTTCTTCCAAAATATGCCAAAGAACTAAAAGCCGCGGGTTTATCGCGTGTGAACATCAGTCTCGACACGCTTGATCCGGAAAAGTTTAAAAAGATAACCCGGTTGGGAAACCTCGAAGACGCACTGAAAGGGATTGATGCAGCCATTGAAGCTGAACTCTTGCCTGTAAAAATAAATTTTGTTCGGATAAAGGGAGAAAATGAAAAGGACGAAGAAACAGTGCGTGCATTTTGTAAAGCGAGAAATCTGAAAATACGTTTTATCAAACAGATGGACTTGCGGACTGGCGAATTTTATACTGTGGAAGGCGGTGAAGGCGGAATCTGTAGCATCTGCAACCGGTTGCGTCTTACAGCCGATGGTTATCTGGTTCCGTGTTTACATTCTAATTTACGATACAATGTGCGCGAACTTGGCATCGAAGATGCCTATCGGCAAGCCGTTCAGAATAAACCAAAAACCGGGCTTGGAACAGATACCCACGAATTTTCAAATATTGGAGGATAACTTATGAACAAATTATCACACATCGACAACAAAGGCAAAGCCAACATGGTTGACGTGGGACACAAACCACAACAGATGCGGATTGCACAAGCATCCGGGTTTATCGAATTACAAGCCGAAACCGTAAAACTCATTCGCGAAAACCTAATAAAGAAGGGCGATGTTATAACGATTGCCGAAATTGCAGGCATCCAGGCTGCCAAGGAAACTTCACGACTAATCCCGCTTTGTCATCCGCTCCAGTTAAGTAAAGTGGAAGTAAAAGCCGAAGTGACAGATTCCGGGGTTCGTGTTAATAGCCTTACAAAATGTATCGGCCAAACTGGTGTCGAAATGGAAGCGTTAACAGCTGTAAACATTGCACTACTTACGATTTACGACATGTGCAAGGCAGTCGATAAACAAATGAGGATACGCGATATCAAACTTGATATGAAAGAAAAAACCGACCTGTAATTGACATAAATAATGGATAAAAAGTTCATCAAAATAGTTTCCCTCAATATTTCAGAAAAGAAAGGAACAATAAAAAAACCTGTTGAAGAAATAGTGTTGACACCCGAAGGAATTCGGGGAGATGCACACGCCGGGAAATGGCATCGCCAGGTGAGTTTACTTGCCGATGAAAGTATTAAAAGTTTTGAAGGCCGGTTGGGGCGGCCCATTAAATACGGCGAATTCGCCGAAAATATCACCACACAAGGGTTCGAAGTACACAAAACCCGGCCTTTTGACCGTTTTGTTTGTAACGATATAGAACTTGAAGTAACCCAGATAGGTAAAAAATGTCACGGTGATAATTGCGAAATCTTTCAGCAGGCAGGAAGCTGCATTATGCCAACAGAAGGAATTTTTTGCAGGGTTGTAAAACCCGGAAAACTTACTACCGAAAGTGTACTTGAATATGTTCCGAAGACTTTCAGAATTAAAGTGATCACCTTGAGCGACCGTGCATTTGAAGGTATATACAATGACAAAAGTGGCCCACTTATCGAGAAACTCAGCAAAGACTGGTTCAACCCGAAAGGTTATTTATGCGAAACCAACCGAACCGTAATTCCTGATGAAACCACGGTATTGGAAAAAGAACTGACCTTGGCAGCGGGGCAGAATTTCGATATTATCTACACCACCGGCAGCACCGGAATCGGGCCACGCGACATTGCGCCACGTGTGATTTCTGAATTCATCGATTTCGAAATTCCGGGAATTATAGACATGATCAGGCTGAAGTACGGAGCCGAAAAACCAAATGCTTTGTTGAGCCGGTCGCAGGCGGGGGTGAAAAACAAAACACTTGTATTTTCGCTTCCCGGAAGTACCAAGGCAGTTCACGAATATTTATCCGAAATCCACCAAATTGTAATGCACTCGTTTTTAATGCTTCATTCGATCGATAGCCATTAAAATTTACTTAAAAAGAAATCGTCAAGAATCTGCTGGTGATCGAAAGCCAGCTCGGGTAAGTCATTTACCGCGAACCATTTGGCCTGACTGGCATCATCGCTTCCGGTAACGGCTCTCAATTCATCCAATTCAACCGAAAATACTACAGAAATAGTGCGGTGGCGTGGATCGCGATTGAGGGCATCGTAAGTCCTGAATTGTTCCATCTTATTCACCTGTAGCCCCGTCTCTTCATGCAATTCACGAATGCATGCCTGCTCCAGGGTTTCATCCATTTCAATAAAACCACCCGGCAAAGCCCATTTACTTTTAAAAGGTCCGCGTCCACGTTCAATAAGCAGAATATACTTTTGTTTGTTGTTTTTGGCTACAACAATGGCGTCAACGGTTAAAGCTGCGCGTGGATATGAATATGTATACATTTCGAACGATTAAAATGTAAGAAAATGAATATCAGTCAGGTTGCAGAAATCAATCTCTTCGACCTGTTTTCCAGTATTTAATTACCAAAAAAATAATGGCCACAAAAATCAATACATATATTACAAACTCAATATGTTCCATTGGTTCCGATTATTTTCTTCATTACACGTAATTTGTGAGTGTAGCGTTGCGTATCGATGTTAAAAATTCCGAACTGATCCATGTTATCGATACGCACTTGTCCCGAAGCATGAATAATTTTATTTCGTTTCCAGATAATTCCAACATGCACAATGTTTCCTTCGTCGTCATCAAAAAATGCGAGATCGCCAGGTTCAGCTTCATCCACAAAACTCATCGCTGTACCAACTTTCACCTGTTGGCTGGCATCTCGCGGAAGTTTTATCCCTATCATTTTGTAAATAATTTGCGACAGTCCACTGCAATCAACTCCGAACGGGGTTCTTCCTCCCCACAAATACGGAGCGTTAAAATATTTCAAAGCTTGTTGAATTACAATTTCACGTGCATCTTTTGGTTTACCGTAAAGTACTTTTCCCGTGGCCAGGTAGGTTTCGCGTGTCACCGAAAACTGTTTCAAATATGGCCTCCAAACCGGCAGGGTACTTCCGGCAACCAACATAAGGTTTTGCTCGTCGGTAACCGGAACGATTGTGATGATATCGGATGTAATCGCAAAGGGACTATTTTCTATCTTACTGAAAGTTCGGTTGTTAATTGGGGCGATCATCTTCGAATCAACCCAACCTTCGTAGCCATCGTATGCCAGTTTCACGTTGGTCCAGCCAACCATTTGCTCACGCATTTCAAAGTGCTCGCCAAACAATATCTGTGTTACCATTTCACTTCTTTCCGAAGGTTCGATTCGTACCGGGATGATACTAAGGTTGGAAATGCCGTAATTCATCAATTATTTCTTAATTTTATTTTTGATAACAGAACTGGCGCCCTGGTATTGATTTCTCACAAATCTATAAAAAAATGAAAACCGGTTACGGACAAAATGTTCAATTTTCATTTAAAATAGAGGTTTTACTCTGTTTGTGCGAACAAATATTATAAATTGAACCACAATTACTCAATCCCGTAGGTATGAATAAATTTTACAACAGGCTAAAAAAATATACCAAAATAATAGTACAGATTTCGATGTTTTTGGTAGCTGCCGTGGCGCTTTACCTGATATTACCAGGTGAACCAAAATTTAAATACGAATACCAGAAGGGATTTCCATGGAAACACGACAACCTGGTGGCGCCATTCGATTTCGCCATTTTGAAAACCCCACTCGAACTGGAAGATGAACAACAGGAACAGCTTAAATCGGTTATTCCGTATTTTGTTTGCGATACCAACGTTGCCAATACCAACCTGCAAAAATTTGACCACGACATTCTGTCGTCAGAAATTGAGCTGGATGAAGCAAAAACAACTGTTTTACAAGCCGTTAAAGATCAGCTTAAGGCATTGTATGCAGCAGGAATTCTTCAATTTTCAATCGATTCGTACAATGAATTAGCTGATAAAAGTAGTATCCGAATAATTAGAGGTACCAGTGTAACCCGCGTTCCCACCTCTTCTTTGTATTCCGAAAAAACAGCTTATAACAGGCTACATTCTTTTGTTCTTGGATTAAAATCCCAGGGGAAAAGCACTGTCTGGCTGAATTCATTCGCACTGGAACATTATATTTCTGCCAATTTAACTTATGATGAGAGCACCACTCAAAAGGATATCGATGAAGAGCTGCAAAAAATTTCACTCACACGTGGCATGGTCCGAATGGGTGAGCGAATAGTGCTGGAAGGGGAAATTGTCGACAGCGAGAAATTCCAGGTCCTGGAATCGTTAAAAGCCAGTTATGAAAAGGAACGAGGAAAGGAATTTAACCGATACATGGTAGCCGGGGGAAAGAGTTTACTGATTCTTGTTTTACTCGGACTAATTTTTGTGTTCCTTTATATTTACAGGCCCGATATTCTTGGCTATTTAAACCGCCTGCTATTTTTACTGATGTTGATTACCGGAACCGTTTTGATCGGTCATTTTATAGATACCTTTCCGAACCTCCATATTTACATGGTCCCGTTTGCCATACTTCCAATTGTTGTTCGAACGTTTTTCGACTCAAGAACCGCTATTTTCACACTATTTATAACTACCCTCCTGATTGGTTTTTATGCGCCAAATAATTATGAGTTTATCCTTTTGCAGGTGTCGGCAGGAATTGTAGCCGTATTCAGTCTGAATAAAATGCACCGACGGGTACACCTCGTACTTGCGGCATTGTGGGTATTTTTAACCTATGCCATTGTTTATACTGCCCTGAACCTGATCCACGAAGGTACGTTTGTATTGCTCAACCTAAGCATTATGAAATGGTTTGCCATAAGTAGCGTATTGATTATGTTGGTATACATTCTCATCTATATTTTTGAGAAATTATTTGGTTTTATTTCGGATGTAACGTTGATTGAAATATCGGATAGTAATCAGCCGCTGCTGCGAAAACTCGCAGAAGAAGCTCCCGGTACTTTTCAGCATTCGATTCAGATTGCCAACCTGGCCGAGGAAGTAATTCTTAAAATTGGCGGAAACCCATTTTTGGTACGGGCCGGAGCGCTTTATCACGACATTGGTAAAATTGCTCATCCCAATTTTTTTATCGAAAACCAGGTTATTGGTATGAATCCGCACGACAGACTGGATTACAAAAAAAGCGCCGAGGTAATTATCGATCACGTGAAGAACGGAGTTCGGATGGCACAAAAATACAAACTGCCCGGACCAATAATCGAATTTATTGCCACACACCATGGGACAACCAAGGCCAAATATTTTTATTTGAAACACAAGGAAGACAACCCTAATGAAAAAGTGGATGAAAAGCAATTTATTTATCCAGGGCCACTTCCCCACTCCAAAGAAGCCGCAGTGGTAATGCTGGTGGATGGAATTGAAGCTGCATCGAGAAGCATGAAGGAAAAAACGCACGATAGACTGGAAGAACTAATTAATAAGATGATCGATCAAAAAATCAATGATAAACAATTGGATGAATCGGACCTGACTTTCCGCGACATTAAAACGATCAAAGAAACACTTTTACAAAAACTGCTGAACATCTACCATGTTCGGATTGAATACCCGGAAGACAAGAAATCTTAAAAATGAAAATATTTTGTTCTGCCGTACGAAATATTTTTCCGAAACGTTTATGAAATAGAAACTTTACTATACTTGTAATGCGTAGGAACCAACTACATTTTTAACAAACAAGTTCAGGATTATGAGAAAAAGTCGGATTGTTCTTTTGCTTTTGGCAGTTGTTTTTGCCGGTTCGTTTATTGCATGCGACAAAAACGGAGAAGTTCCCGATCCGGATTTAACCCAAAAAGTGAATAAGTTCATTAACGAAGCCATGACCGATATTTATTTATGGTATGATAAAATGCCCAATATTGATTATAGCTACGAAACCGACTCGAAGGCCTATTTCAAAAAACTCCTGTACAAAGATGATAAATGGTCGTATATTACCGATGACGTGCAGGCGTTGGAAAACAGTTTCCAGGGAATTGAAAAATCGTATGGATGGTCGCTGGCATTTGGTGTTTTTTCGAATACCGGAACTTATTTTGCCATTGTTGAATATGTATATCCTAACACCCCGGCAGCAACGGCCGGAATCAAAAGGGGCGATATCATAATGCTTATCAACGGGGGCGACATTACTGACGAAAACTACACCGACCTTTTGGATGGCGAAAACTTAACATTTACATTGGGCGAAAGAACCGAATCAGGAATTGCCCCTGCCGAAAGTGTTAATTTAACTGCCCTCGAATTGAACCTCAATCCTGTAATGAAAACTTCGGTGGTTGAATACGAAGGAACAAAAATCGGATACCTGTTTTATGCACAATATATTGCCAAGTACAATAATGCTATCGATTCGGCATTGCAAAATTTTGTTAATCAGGGCATTAATGATATTGTTTTAGATCTTCGTTATAATCCGGGAGGAACAATTACTGCAGCCCAGCATCTTTGCAGTGTGCTGGCTCCTTCTTCCAATGTTAACAATGAAGATGTACTGGTTACCTATCAATGGAACGATAAATACCAGGATTACTGGACAAGTAGTCAGATCATGAACCAGATTGAAGTCGACTTCGATAAGACTGTTCCAGTTAAAATGAACCTTGATCACATTCATATTTTAACCGGATCAGGGACTGCATCTGCTTCTGAATTAACGATAACAGGGTTACGCCCCTATATGGCTGTTACAACGCTAGGTGATACGACTTATGGCAAATATACTGCATCCATCACGCTAAAACCGGAAGATTTTTACTCCGATTCGGATGCAGCAGAAATCGATAACTGGGGGTTACAACCGATTGTACTGCGTTATGCAAATGCCTATGGAGTTACCGACTTTAAAGATGGTTTTGCACCTGACATTGAAGTATTTGACGATCTTTTTAATGCTTATCCATTAGGTGACCTGAACGACCCACTTTTTGCAGCCGCAGTAGAAGACATAACCGGCACACCAGTAGTAAGTGCGATGAAAAGCGCTCATAAACCACATCCCGATTACCGGATTTTTGATCGTGGCTTTTCGCGTTTCGATGCAAACAAACGCGAGTTGCTAATCGATCTGCCAAATAAAGAATACATCAAACCGGGTGGGATAAAATAAAACTCAATAACATTACAATACATGATAAGGAATATCATTCTGTTTTCAGAATCGGGTATTCCTTTTTTAATGCTTCCGGGCCATCCTTCCTTAATGAATAAGCAAATCGTATTTAACATAGCTAACAATACTCATTCTCAATAAGTTATTCCTAAACGAAACATTTTGTTATTATTAAAATGTATACTATCTTGCAATCGAACTCTTAATTGGACGCTGAGATGTTTGAAGAAATTAACCTTGTAACATCGGAAGTTGGATCTCATGCCATGATTGGCTACCATCCCGACCAACCGGTACAAATTATCCAAAATAAACAATTGGTAAGCTTTGTCGAATCCATTTCACAAATGGTTCTGATATTAAATAAACGCCACCAGATTGTTTATGCCAACCAAAGTTATCGTGAGTTTTTTAATTCTCCTGAAATAGCATTTTTTCTCGGGAAAAGACCCGGAGATGCGATTACATGCAGAAATGCCGTGTATTCAAAATACGGTTGCGGAACCACAAAATTCTGTAAATCGTGTGGGGCAGCCAATGCTATTATCGAAGCCTTGGCCGGAAACCGGTCAACAAAAGAATGTAAAATTCTTACCTCGAAAAACGACACCATTGACTTAAGGGTTACCGCTAGCCCTTTAAATTTCGAAGACGAAGAACTTACCATGTTCTCGATTATCGATATCAGTCACGAGAAAAGACGCCGTTCGCTTGAGCGTATTTTTATCCACGACATCTTAAATATTGCAGGGGGAATTTCAGGTTTATCTGCAATTTTAAAAGATATTGACAACCCTGTAGAAATGCGGGAGATTGCCGATACTATTGTTGGTGCTTCGCAAAACCTGATTGACGAAATACAGATACAAAGAGAACTAGGTTCTGCTGAACGAGGCGAATTAACATTACATTATTCAGAAGTACAGACTCAGGATATTTTAAACGAATTAAAAAGATTATACAGCAATCACAGCCTGAATGAAGGCAAAATAATTACAGTTGAAAACAATGAAAATTATTCCATTGTAACCGATCGTACCATTCTTAAACGTATCCTCGGGAATATGGTTAAGAATGCTGTGGAAGCGATTGTTCCGGATGATCTGATTTCGATTGGGTGCATCGGAAATGGAAGCAAGGTCCGGTTTTCAGTCCATAATAACAGTGTGATTACTGAAGAAGTTAAATCCGAATTGTTCAAACGCTTTTACTCTACCAAACAAAATGGCAGGGGCATTGGGACCTATAGTATGAAACTTTTTGGGGAGAAATACCTTAAAGGAAAAGTTTGGTTCAACAGTTCACCCGAAAAAGGTACAACTTTCTATTTCGAAGTTACTATTTAAGGCACGAAAGTTTCAATTCGCCGAAGCGTGTTTCATTCAGCCAACGACATTTTGAAGATTGCATTTTCGAACAATGTGATTTAAGCAACACTAATATAAATCAGTCAGCATTCCGTAACATTCGTTTTCGGTCATCAAAACTCATTGGTCTTCAGTTCGATACCTGTCATCCATTTTTATTGTCTTTTCAGTTTGATCAATGTATCCTGAATTATTCTTCATTCTATCAACTCAAAATTCAGGGAACGGTTTTCAAAAAATGTATGATGCAGGAAGTGGATTTAAGCGAAACCATTTTGGACGATGCTCTTTTTTACGAATGTAACTTGACGGGTACAATGTTTGGGAATACCTCGCTTCGAAATGCCGACCTTTATTCTTCTACCGGTTTTGTTCTCGATCCCGAAAAAAACAATATCTCGGGCGCACGATTTTCAGTCGCCAGTTTACCCGGCTTGTTAATGAAGTACAATATTAATGTGGAGGAATAGAAGTCTACTTTCAAAATCGATTATTTTCTGAACTAAAACATGGCAAATGAAAAGCTCCCTTAAATTGAAGCGGCTCTTGCATTTTTTTTAGCACAATTATAACTTAAAGGTTAATCCAACCCCAAACGATTCCATAAACTGGAGTTTCGGACTGCTTTTACCGGTTGAAGCGTCTGCTATTTTTACTTCATCATCATAAATCATGCGAGTAATCAGGTTGGCCGACAGGTAATCGTTCACTTTCAAATTGAATTGCACTTTCCAGTCAACATCGATATTTTGCGGATTGTGCAGGTAATTCGAGAACAGGCTCAATTCAGTATCCAGTGTTACATTCTTTAGAACTTCTTTCACATAATCTACTTTTACAGTGGCGCCCAACTCTGCCCTTGTTTTTTTCCCCGGGTCGACTCCAAAAGCGCCCACTGATGACAATGAATCGTCGGTTACAAAGGTAAACTTTCCAGAAACCGGGGATAGGAGAACAGACAAACCATCGGTTTTATAATCCATACCCAACGCGGCAGTTAAATAACCCGGAGCCATAAATTTCGAGATTTCCTTTTTTGGAGTGGCATCGTAGTCATAACCAGGACTAAATTGTGATTTAAAATTTAACATCCCCGCATAATTCCATTTTCCGTCAGCTTCAATTCCCAGTTTAGAACTAATATCGATCAAATCGTCCGATTTACGGGCATCATCCTCTTTCTCCTTGATAAATCCATAGCGCAGGTCGAAACTATTGTCCCAACTAAGTTTATCTTTTTTATACTTGGCTGCATAGTTTACCATAAACAGTCCCGACATGGAACTTTTACCCCCTGCAGCCCAGTTGGTTAAAGTAACCTGAGAGAAATTTAAAGTAGCAGTAGCCGAAGTTTTCCAAAGTGTGTCTTTTACTGCATCCTGGGCAAATACCACAAAAGGGAATAACAATAGAATAATTAAGAGTTTTTTCATGTTATATGCATTAAAATTGTTGTTTGATTCGATTTTCAAGTTAACTGCCTAAACAAAGATACATTCTAAAAGTTTTTGTCACCCCGTCACATCCATTCTTTTCAATATTCCAAACCATAATTTTAAATTTTCAAACATTCTTATTATTTATTTGTAATGAAGAATAAGATACTTTTACTAAGTTTCGAAAAGAATCTTTTATCGAACTAATTGAAAAACTATGAAACCTACATGACAATAAATTAACACCCAAGAGAATGAAAATTGGGTATGG
>WOYV01000112.1 GCA_011620585.1 Draconibacterium sp. | reverse complement strand
AGCAACAGCTCTTAAAATCAAATCATTACAGGATTTATCCTGCAATGTGGGTTAAGTTTGTTATTCAAAGATATTTGATTTCAGTTTGTGTCGCAACCATGTTTCAGTATCCAGTTTACCGCTTCGGAATACATTATTTTATTTAAAAGCGAATCCTGGGGTTGAAGGCTGTGTCCCACACCAGGCAGTGTAATTAATTTGTGAACCGCTCCAACTTCTTCCAGCTTTTGGTTGAATAGCAGTGCCTGAGCATAAGGTACCACAGGGTCGGCATCGCCGTGAACAATCAGCACGGGAATATCTTTTTTAATATGAATAACAGGGCTTGCATCCGAAAAAGCGGCGTCAAGCGGTTCGTTTATCCGGTAAATTTTCCCCGTCATTTTCTGAATGAGGTCGAGCAGGTTTACCTGCCTTGAATAATTTAATAAGGCGGTGTCTGCAAAGTTTACAGGCGCCGAGAATTCAACGATTGCTTTAATTTTTTTCCTGGAAGAATACCCCGTCATCAAGGCAAGATGCCCTCCGGAGCTTACGCCGGTAACCACAAAATCATTGTTGCGGGTATGCCATTCATCAGCATGCCCTGAACAATAATCCAGCGCTGTTTCAGCATCTGTTATCATTTCATGGTAATGAACCGTGCTGTCGTTTGCATAACGATGGTTGATGCTGGCCACAGCAATTCCATTCGCAAGCAAAGTATCCTGGTATTCACGGATGTATTCCTTGCCGTAACCAACCCAACCACCACCATGAATCAGCAAAACAAAAGGTGTTGAAACACCGCGGTTCGCAGGCAGGTAAACATCCATAATATTTCGTTCATCAGAGCCGTATTCTACATCGTTCAGTTTCTGCTCCGGCAGGTTGGTTGCCTGTTTCTGAAGCGATGAACAAGCAAAATGTGCCACCATCATCGCTGTAAGAACAACCGTATTTAAAATTCTATTACTAAATAATTTCATTTTGAGATGTTAATCTTTATTGGTTTATAAAGTGATTCTCTTTTAAAAATTTCTCCATTGCCTGCCATTTTATTTGGGCGCTCAGACTGTTCGCATTTCCGTCGAAATAATGTTCACCAAACGGAACTTCCAGCAGTTGAATGGGCTGTTGAAGTTTCTGCGATTCCTTCACCAGCTTCCGGCTTCCCCGCACAGGAACCACATGGTCGTAAGTTCCGGCAATAATAAAGGTTTTGGGCAAACCTTCGCGCAATGAATTAACCATATTAAGTTTTGCGTAGCGTTCCGGGTATTCGCCGGGTGAGCCGCCAATATATTGCCTGGCAAGCGGTTTTAAGTCCAGCATTTCTCCTGGTGCGGCATTCCACATTCCCGTCAAATCAACAGGTGGATAAATGGCAATAATGGCGGTTGGAATTTTGGGCCTTGTGGCAGAATAGGATGTAACATTCCCGTTTCCCAAACCGTAACCAACCTGCATAACCAAACCACCTCCGGCCGACCCCCCACACAAAATAAGCTGCGTGGTATCGAGGTGGTATTTATCTGCATTCTCCATGATAAAACTTATCGAAGTGGCAACCGCGTTTGCTGCCGACTCCCAGGTTTGCATACTGTCATTGGCCAAAGGATAATCCACATCAAAAACCGTAAGTCCTCTGTCTGTAAACCAGTACTGGTGCCGGTCGTCGGTACGTGAGCCTGCCACAAATCCACCTCCGTGAACCAGTATCAGTGGAATCGACGGTTTCGTGTTTTGGGCAGGGCGGTACACATCGAGCAAATATTCCTTGCCGTTTAAAGTGAGGTAAGAACAGGTTTCATCAGGCTGTAGTTTTTCTCCAAAATCAATTTTTAAAGCTTTTATAAAAGACAGGGACAAATCGTTAGACGAAGCCCGATGATATATTTTTATCAGAACGGCACTTTGCCCGATAAATATTATACTGAAAAAGATTACAAAAAACTTTGTCAAACCAGCACGTTTAACGCGGTAAATAAGAAAAGTGAAGCCGAGTAAAAGGATTGCTGTAAGAAAAACTTGTACGGAATAATGTGATTCCAACAACGAAGCGTAACCACCCACATACATCGGCCAGTTGGCAAAAGTTCCAAACAGCAGCACAACGGCGGCCAGCCCTGCAAGAATCTCAAAAATGATAATGATGATGTAAAATATTTTTTTCATTTCGCTTTCAATTCTATGTTTAGTTTTTATTCTTCAGGAAAGTTCAGCAAACTGCTTCCTACCGATATGGAACCATCTTCGATTACGTTTCGGCGCAGCCAGTCGGCATAGCTTATACCTTCGGTTTTGAAATAGTATAAAGTTGAATCGGAAAAAGCCATCAATGTATGTGGTGTTGATACTTTAACCGAGTCGTATTGGCATTCAGTCAGAAAATACTGGTAATTAATGTTGGAATTTACAAGTTTTTGTATCGAATTCCGCATATCGTCTGACCAGTTGTAAATGTAGTCGTTTTGGTCGGTTGACCGGTTGTTAAGGACCGCGTAAAAGCGAGGAAGAATAACGTCGTACAAGGTGTTGCTGTTCAGGTGTTTTATGCGAGTGTTCGCAGAATCGAGCCGGTTCAGTATTACGTCGGTATACGCATCGTCTTCAATTTTAAAGTGAAAAAACGACTCGCTGTTGCTGTTCCACAGCGTATCGATGATAGCAGGCCAACGTTTGGACGTAAGTTGTGAGCCATCGCTTAGCTGGTAAATTTTATCGTGATTGCTATAATGGTTAGCGACAAATGGCGCCCAGTATGCGGAGGCAAAACCACCGGCGCTTTCGCCCGATACCAGAATTTTTTCCGGGTTCCCGAAATTGGAATAAATCCAGTCGAGCGCTGCTGTTACATTTGTTTGCCCGTTGTGATGAACTTCCATTTCATCGCCGTCTTCCGTTTTATAGTTCATGGTTTTATTCCCGATATGAAAATCGCCCGTGCAATACGGAATATAAACAATGTTCCAGTCCCTAAAAGGATTCGATTCTTTTGTATTGTCAAAAACCCCTTTCAGAAATTTACTAAAAAAGTCGTACACAACCGGGTAGTAAAAGGCCTTCAGGTCTTTGGAATCTCCTTGGGTTAAAGCTTTGTAAAGGGTATTTGGGTTAGTGCAGGTAAAATCGTCCCAGCAGGCGCCGCCCCCCGAAAAATGGATAAGCAGGTTACTGGAATTTCCTTTTCTGACAAAAAGAAAATATTCCGAACCGTCGCTGCACATGCACTCATCACCAAGGTTTACCGTTCGCCACTCCCGATCGTTAATTTCAGCAAAAGTATTTA
>WOYV01000089.1 GCA_011620585.1 Draconibacterium sp. | reverse complement strand
ATAATCAGTTCTAATCACTACTAAGTAGATTTAAAATCAATTATAACTAAAATTTAAATTTATGAGAAAACTACGAACGCTAAAGGTTCTGTTCTTTTCACGTTCTTTTAAAGGAACGACTCTGAAAAGGATTTTTAGGATTGGATTCTTGACAATATTGTCATTATTTTTATGCCAAACCAATATTTTAGCAAAGAAAGCAGCGAATCCTCTAAATTCAGAAATTTCTAATCTCGAGGATGTTACTTCTGGTACTCAAACACAACAAACAGTTTCTATTTCGGGAAAAATTGTGGATGTTTCAGGAGCACCCTTACCCGGAGTTATAATTGTGGTAAAAGGTACAACTCAAGGTACGGTTTCCGATTCGGAAGGGAAATATTCTTTGGCTAATGTTCCAGGGAATGCCACACTACAGTTTTCGTTTGTAGGTATGCGACTGATGGAAATTGAAGTCAATGGGCAATCGAGCATCAATGTTACAATGGAAGAAGAAAGCATTGGAATTGAGGAGGTTGTGGCAGTTGGATACGGCTCTTTAAGCAAGAAGGAAATTTCCAGTTCTATCGTCAATGTAAACAAAGAAAATTTCCAAAAGGGAGCAGTTTCAGATCCTGTTGAATTAATTGTTGGTAAAGTTGCAGGTTTAAATATCGACGGATCATCTACTTCACCACACTCGACTTCCAGTTTCCAAATTAGAGGCGCAACCTCAATAACTGGTGGAAACTCTCCGCTTATCGTTATTGATGGCATCGCCGGAGGAAATATGAATAATATTGCTCCACAGGATATTGAATCAATAACGGTTTTAAAAGATGGGGCTTCTGCAGCAATTTACGGTACCCGTGGTGCGAATGGTGTTATTCTTATTACAACCAAACAAAGTGCCAAAGGAGTCGGTACATTTGAGGTTTCCTACGATAGCTACTTCGCGATTAACCTAATGCATGATCTTCCGGAGACGCTAGGTTATCAGGAATTTATTGAAAAAGAAAGAAGTATTGATTATGGTTACCATGATGATTGGCTGGGAGAACTGAAACGCGATTTTTCTTTTGATAACAACCAATATATCTCACTTACCGGTTCTACTGATAAAAGCAGGTATAGTGTTTCAATAAACTATGTCGAAAAGGCCGGTTTAGATATTGCAAATGCATCAAAACAATATGGTGCCAGAGCAGCTTTCTCTCAAAAGGCTTTAAATAACCTGGTAGAATTTAATACTACATTTAATGTAAGAGGTGTTGACGCTGATACTGGTGCAAATGGAATTACGAGAACAGTCACGATGAATCCTACCATGCCTATCAGAAATGAAGATGGTACCTATTATCATCCCACAACCAGTACAGGAGCAACCAATGCGGTTGAAAATGCAAAGGATGTTACTGATGGTAACAATCAGTTATATGTATTAGGTACAGTAGGAGCAAAAATCAATATTATCAACAAGGATAGACAAACATTAACTACTTCAGTGAACTATACCATAGACTTTAATAATAGAAAACACTATTATTATCTCCCGTCTACACATGCAACTTCTGCCTGGAATGGTTATGCCGGACAAGCAAGCCTGGATCATTCAAGATATTGGTTAGAACAATTTGAGTGGACAGTTAATTACACATTGGATCGTAATGATCATTTATTGAGAGCTGTGGCGGGCTACTCATTTGCTGAAGATTTCTCAGAAAACATGTCTATGACCAATTACGATTTTCAATTTGATCAATTCCTTTACAACGACATGGGTTCAGGGTCGTACCTGGCAGCTGGTAAAGCAGATATGTCTTCCAACAAAGAATCTTCCCGATTGGTGGCTTTGTTTGGAAGAGTAAATTATTCATGGAAAGATCTCCTGACGGCAACCGCTTCATTGCGTTACGAAGGCAGTTCGAGGTTTGGATCCAATAATAAATGGGGATACTTTCCTGCTATTTCAGGTGCATGGGAAATTGCCAACATGCCTTTCATGGCTGATATGAAAGATGTGGTTAATAGCTTAAGGCTACGAGCTTCTTATGGAGTTACTGGTAGGAGAGCTGGTGGAAATTATCAATCATTGCAGACTTATCGGTCAAGAAATCAATACTTTATGGATGGTCAATGGGTCGTAGGATATGCTCCAAGTAAAAATGCCAATTACGACTTACAATGGGAACTTGGTGTGGCCACGGATATTGGTGTTGATTTTGATGTTTTCAACAGGGTTCGTGGTTCGGTTGAATATTTTGATCGTCGTTCTGAGGACCTGCTGTATACCTATACTGCTCCTCAGCCGCCATTTCTGTATTCATCAATACTCGTTAACCTGGGATCAACAAAAAATACGGGTATAGAAATATCACTGGAAGGTGATATCATGAAAAAAGGTGATTTCAGCTGGATAATGAATGGCACCTATTCATCAGGGAAAACAGTATTGACTAAACTTTCAAATGATGTCTACCAGGCTTCTTATCTTGACCTTTATCAAAGAGGTGGCCTAGGAACTTCCGAATACTATTTCCGCATCGAAGAAGGGGGTACAATTGGTAATATTTATGGCTACGAACACGCGGGTGTAGACGAGAATGGTGAGTTGTTGGTTTATAACAAAGATGGAGAGGCAATTCCAAAAACTGCAGCTGACAATTCAGATAAAAGATATATCGGCAACACTGCTCCAAAACATTTCTTCTCGTGGAATAATAATATCAAGTATAAGAACTGGGATCTAAGCGTAACATGTCGCGGTGCTGCGGGAATGGATATGTGGAATGGACAACTTTTCGGCATCGGTCTAAAGGGATCTACTTCTGAGAATGTTTTAAGAACTGCTTACACAACATATGATTATATAAACTCTGATGGAGCAATTCTTTCTTCTTTCTTTTTAGAAAATGGTGCATGGTTTAAGATTGACCGGGTAACATTAGGCTATGATGTACCGCTGAAATCGAAAACATATCTTAAAAGTATGTACTGGTATGTTTCAGCAAATAATCTTCACACTTTCACAGGGTTTAGTGGAATTGATCCATCAACGGTTACTTCTATTGGACTAACTCCCGGTATCTCTGGTACTTCTACTTTAAGTGCGACACAAATTACCTTAGGGGCATCAATTAAATTTTAATAATTCTATATCACACTATTATGAAAAATATAAGAATTTCGAGTATAATATTATTGCTTCTCACTTTTACTTTTACAGGTTGTTTTGACCTGGAGGAGAAGCCATATAATCAGCTTTCTCCCGATAAGTTTTATGTCGATGAAAGTTCAGTTCTGGCTGCAATTTCAGCAATTTATGCACAGGAGATGTTAGATGTTGCAGAATATTATTGGTATATGCAGGAATTCTCGGCAGATCAGATTGCCTGGCGAACCTGGAATGGTGGAAACTGGGGCTGGGACGAAGCCTATAAATATGTACTTTCTACTCATACATGGGATTCACAGTCAACAGTAATCAGGGTCACCTGGGAAAAAGGATGGACAGCCATTGGAATGTGCAACAATGTGATTTATGATCTGGAAAACCTGGACCCTTCAAGTGTTGGGTTAACAGATATGGAATTACAGGCTTATATTGCAGAAGTAAGAACATTCCGAGCCTATTGTTACCTCAATATTTACGAAATTTGGGGAGGTGTCTTGCCTCTAAGTACAGGAGTAACGACCTCAGAAATACCTGGAAGTGTATCAGACAATTTTGAGGAAGGTTGTCAAATTATTTATGATTTTATTGTAAAAGAACTTGATGAAACTGTTGATTTATTGCCTAAAAACAGTATAAACAGAATGAATCAGGCAGCGAACCGAATGATAAAAATGAGAATGCTTCTCAATTCTGAGCTTTTTATCGGTGCCAATAAGTATTCGGAATGTGCTACATTAGCCCAGGAGATTATTGATGGTAAATTTGGTTCTTATCAGATTGCACCCAATTACCAGGAAATTTATGGTCCAAATAATCAGGATTGTAATGAAATTGTTTTTGCATATGCCAGTGACGCAGCACATCAAAATGTTGGTTGGATACGAGATATGCCGTTTCTCCCCTATACCATTAAAGACTATATTAATGGCCCTACTCCAAATTCCGGATGGAATTGTGTTTGTTTAGCGCCGTCATTTGATAATTCAGCCAATTTTTACAATGGCGCAGACGATGAAGAGGCAACTTGTTTTCTTGATGCTCCCTATAATGACAAATTAGGTGCAGTATTTCAACGATTCAATCCGAAAGATATTCGACGTAAAAATTATTTTGCAGACAATACCGGAAATTACGTAGGACAGTTTGTTAAAGGTGTCTTAAGAAAAAATTACGGAACAGGGGATACAATTAAAGCAGATGCCGACAGAAAAAATCAACCGTTGATTTTTGTTGACCAGGTTGGTACATTTTTAAATAAAGGTAGAAATCTGGAGACTGTTATGTCACCCCGATGGGGAGAAACGAACTCAGGCATTCGTTATATCAAGTATCCTATGTTTCCGGAAGAAGCAGGAATAGACTTTCGTGAAGCCGACGCTGTTGAGTTTCGTTTAGCCGAAGTTTATTATACACTGGCCGAATGTAAACTTCGTGCCGGAGATGTTGCAGGTGCCAGGGATTTGGTAGACCAGGTTCGTGAACGTTATTTTTCACCAGAAGATTGGGCAACCGCAAAAGACGAATTAAGCCGTGGTTTCGCAGCTTATGATGCTGATTGGATGTTGAGTGAATGGGGAATTGAATTTTTGGATGAAGGACGTCGCCGTCGTACCGACCTGAGACGTTTTGATAAGTTTACACAAGGTCAGTGGTGGTTTTTTGGACGTGCCAATGACGATGGTGTTAGCCTACCAGCAACACGTGATCGTAAATATGAATGGTTTCCGCTTCCTGAAAGGGCACTGAGTGTTAATCCAAAATTGAAACAGAATCCTTATTATTAGTTTTGTTAATCTTGTATAGAATCGATTAAATTATTTCAATAACGATTTAATATTCTTGCAAGGCATAGTTTAGTTAGATTGTTGACAATCCCCTGGTTATTACCGGGGGATTTCAATTCTTTTCAAATAAGATCGTACTCTTGCAGAACTCTATTATTCAACTTCTAAGAGTAGCTAAAACTCAGAAATTCAAATTATTAAATAAGGCTTATGAAAATTTTAAAGAAACTGAACACAGTGTACTTTGCTACTGCTTTGATATTGGGATGTACTTTAAACTCCTTAGCTGTAACAATTTCGCATGTCGATCCTGCATTCTGGTGGACAGGAATGAAAAACACCGAATTACAGATTTTAGTATCTGGTGAAAATATCTCCGACAGTAAAGTTAAAATCGATTACCCGGGAATAAATGTTAAAGAAATAGTTAGCGTTGAAAATCCGAATTATCTTTTTATTTACCTCGATATTACTACATTGGCTAAACCCGGCACAATGAATATTGAATTTACAAAAAGCAGTAAAACAACTATTCAGCCTTTTGAATTAAAAGAGCGTAATCCCAAACCAGGGGCTTTAGGTTTTTCTCCGGCTGATGTACTCTATTTAATAACTCCCGATCGCTTTGCCAACGGAGATTCATCAAACGATAATCTTGAAGGGGTGCAAGTTAACAGAGAACGATCAGGTGGTCGTCATGGTGGCGACATCAGAGGTATCATTAATAATTTAGAATATTTGCAGAATTTGGGCATTTCAACCATCTGGCTGAATCCGGTTCAAAAAAACGGACCCAGATCCTATCATGGTTATGCTATCAGCGATTTTTATGATGTTGACCCGCGCTATGGCACCCTTGATGAATACGTTGAAATGATTGAGAAAACTCATAACCAGGGAATGAAAGTAGTTATGGATATGATTTTCAATCATTGTGGAGCAGATCATTGGTGGATGAAAGATTTGCCAACAAGCGACTGGCTCAACAACAATAATACGTACATGCAAACCTCTCATAATAAATGGAGTATCCCAGATATTCATGCAGCTGAATCAGAGAGAAAACAATTTTCTGATGGTTGGTTTAACAGGGGTATGCCTGACCTGAATCAAAAGAACAGGCACCTGGCTACCTATTTGATTCAGAATAGTATTTGGTGGATTGAATATACCCGAATTGATGGTATTCGTCAGGATACGCATCCATATGCAGATTATGACTTCATGGCCAGATGGTGTAAAGAGGTAACCGAAGAATACCCGGAATTTAACATTGTAGGTGAATCATGGTATCCTTCCGGTCCCGGTTTTTCGGCATGGTGGCAACGCGATTCAAAAGTAAATAACTCAAATTCGTATTTGAAAACGGTTATGGACTTTAACTTGACATTTATTTGTCAGAATGCGTTTATTGAAGAAAATGACCCGAGTGACGGCAAATCAAAAGGACTTTTCAGAATATACGAATCTTTAGCTCAGGATTTTTTATATAACGATGTAAACAATATTCTGGTTTTCCTTGATAACCACGATTTGGGACGTTTCTCACTGAAAGAGGATGCTGACTTAAGAAAATATAAACAAGGCATCGCATTCATTTTAACCACTCGGGGAATTCCTCAACTGTACTATGGGACCGAAATTCTAATGACCGGAACTAAAGCAGAAGGCGATGGTGTTATCCGTACCGATTTTCCCGGGGGGTGGGAAGGCGACCCGGTAAATGCTTTCTCAAAAGAAGGGCGCACTCCGGAACAAAATGAAGCCTGGAACTATATGAAAAAACTACTCGATTGGAGAAAAAATAACAATGCAGTTACGGAAGGTAGATTGATTCATTATGCTCCCGGGAACGATGATTGTTATGTTTATGCCAGGATTAAAGATGACCGGACTTCGATGATAATTTTAAACGGTGGCGACAATGACCAGCAGCTGGGTATGGAGCGATTCAGAAATGTTATCGGCTCTTACACGAAAGGAGAGGAAGTAACAACTGGAACGGTTGTGGATTTAACTTCTCCAATCAATATTCCTGCAAGGGGAGTATTTGTACTTGATCTCAAATAACCTAAAATATTAAAAATGAAATCAAATTTCAACAATCTTATAATATCGCTTATTCTAGTGTTTTGGTTCAATTCTGTGAATGCCCAAAGCAATGAAAATGTGAGTAACTGGCCACAGGGTGTTACCTATGAAATTTTTGTCCAGTCCTTTGCCGATTCAAATGGAGATGGAATTGGAGATATCAATGGAATGACATCAAAGTTGGATTATCTTCAGGATTTAGGTGTTGAAGGAATCTGGTTAATGCCTATTAATCCATCCACTTCGTATCATAAATATAATGTCGACGATTATTACAACATTCATCCTGATTATGGAACCTTGGACGATTTTAAAAGATTTGTCGAAGAGGCACATAAAAGAGGAATTCATGTAGTAATTGACTTGGTTATCAATCATTCAGGAGATAATAATATTTGGTTTAAGGATGCTTTAAAAGGTCCAAACAACAAATATTGGGAATATTATGTCTGGGCTCATAAAGATGATCCAAAAGTTCAGCCACCTGTTTCGGCAGATGGTACACCCAGAAGATGGAGAAGCAACTGGAACAAAGTGGAAGGTAGCGATTACATGTATTTTGCACATTTTGGCAGAAACATGCCCGACCTGAACTTCGACAATCCTCTTGTTCAGCAGGAAATGTTTAAAGTGGGTAAATTTTGGTTGAAGGATGTTGGAGTCGACGGCTTCAGACTCGATGCGGCAAGGCACATTTTTCCGGATTACCGGGCTGTTGACAGCCATGCCTGGTGGGAGTACTTTCTGCAGGAAATGAAAAAAGTGAAAGAGGATGTTTACATTGTCGGGGAAGTTTGGGCTGGCTCTGATTTGGTAGCACCTTTTCTTAAAGGTATTCCAGCCTTGTTTAATTTTGATATGGGAAGTACCATTATCAAAGCTGTAAATGAAGAAAATGCCGATAGCCTGGTTTTAGAACACAAAAAGATAATTGATTTTTATAAATCGGTTAATCCAGATTATGTCGACTGCACATTTTTAACCAATCACGACCAAAACAGAATTTTAAGTAGTGTTGGCGATGATATGAATAAAGCCAGAATTGCTGCTTCTCTGTTGTTTACACTTCCCGGATCTCCTTATGTCTATTATGGCGAAGAAATAGGAATGCTTGGTAAAAAACCCGATCAGCTCATCAGGGAGCCTTTTCTTTGGAATAGAACTTCTAATGACAAATACAGAACGTCGTGGGAAACTCCGAAATATTCCCTGGAAACAACCGTAGTCCCGGTGGAAGAACAGGAAAAGGAAGCAAATTCATTATTAAATCATTACAAATCGCTGATTAACCTCAGAAATCATAGTTCAGCACTCACTTACGGAGATCTTGAAAATGTTAATACTTCAGATAATCCTGCAATTTGTGCATTCTTAAGAACGGATAAAAACGAGTCTCTTCTTATTTTTCATAATTTATCGGGTAAAAGACAATCTTTCAAATTAACAGCCGAATTACAGGGTTATTATACTTCGTATTATGCCGATAAAAAGGTAGGTATAAATAACGAACAGGTTGATATACCGGAATATTCAACGGTAATTCTGAAAAAATAACCACATTTTCTTATGGGTAAATTGAAATCATCGTAAAACTACTTTTATGAAAAAGAATGCTTTAATATCAACACTTTTTCTAACAGGCTTTTTTCTTGCCATGGATTTTAATGGTTATTCAACTCAATGGCAAAAAGAAAGTGGTAATCGGGAATCATTGTCTGAAACAAGTTCCGAAATCGTTACTTATCTTGTTCCTCCCGGCCTTGAAACCAGTCCGGATTTCAAAGTTAATGTAAATGGTTCTGAAGTTTGGACTCAGAGAATTGGTGATGGAGGAATGGAAGATTTGAATGTAACAAGGTTTGCTTGTTCCGGAGAACAAACAATCAAGATAACGGCTCCATCTGAAATAAAAAACTATGTGATACGTCCCAAAAACCTGAAAATTAAATCTAATGTAAAAGGTAAAGAATTAACTTTTACGGTTTCGGGGCCTCAAAAATTATACATTGAAATTGACAGCTTACCACACCTGGCTATTTTTGCCGATCAGCTGGAAATAAATCCTCCCAAACAGGGCGATTCCGGTGTTTTGTATTTTGCTCCCGGAGAATATAAAAGAGAGGTCATAAATTTGGAAAGCAACCAGACCATATATATTGCCGCAGGTGCAATTGTGTATGCCAATATCCGGGGTAACAATCTTCAGAACGTTAAGATTAAAGGGCGCGGTATTTTACACGGAAATGTTCGGATTTCAGGTACATCCAACCTGGAGGTTTCCGATATTTTCATCTGTCACAACAGCAGTGGTTGGACCAACACCCTCACAAATTGTCCGCACAGTGTTTACCGTAATGTTAAAGTGTTCTCGTATAAAACTATTTGGGGAGTTGATGGAATCAATCCGGTTTCGTGTACCGATTTTCTGATTGACGACTGTTTTATACGTACACGTGATGATTGCATTTCCATAAAATCGGGCCGCGATAGGGAAATTAAAACAGACTCAATTACCGTTTTAAACTGTTTGCTAGTAGGTTGGCAGCATGCCGATGGGGTGACTTTAGGTTTTAATATTGATGGTTTGATGCAAAACATTTTGGTTAAGAATTGCGATATTCTCTATGCCCGCGGACAAGGACACACCGGTGGTCATGCTGCTTTTAGTATTGTTTGTGATAACGCTGGCGAAGTTAGAAATGTACGTTTTGAAGACATCAGGGTAGAAGAAAACATTGAAATTAAGAACCTTGAGCTGATTGTTACGGAAGGTCAGCGGTATGGAACCAATAATACGCCGGGACATATTCAAGGAGTTTATTTGAAAAATATCCACTGGGAGAATGTGGATAAACCCTTTGTTATTGCAGGTATTCCTTTTGATAATCACATTGTGGAAGATGTAACGTTCGACAATTGTTATGTTGGGAATAAACTTCTGACAAGCATGAAAAATGCTGATTTTCAGGTGGAATTTGCAAAAGATATAAAATTCGTCAAGTAAAATGAATGTAAAAACAAATCCAATGAGAAAGATATATTTCATATTATCCATCGCTTTAATCTGTATCTCGTTAAGTTCATGCGGCTCCAAAGAAAAAGCTGCTCTTTCGGATTCAAACCAGCAAGTTGCAGTTCAGTACGGAACACCTTTCGACAATGTTCCGGATCGCAGGGATGTAACCATGTACCAGGTCAATATTCGGACTTTTAGTGAAGAGGGAAATTTTAACGGGGTAACCAATCGCTTAGATTCAATTAGTGCCCTGGGTGCAAATGTCGTTTACCTGATGCCAATTTATCCGGTAGGTGAAGTAAAATCGGTGAATTCGCCCTATTGCATTAAAAATTATGTAGAGGTAAACAAAGAATTTGGTACCCTGGAAAATTTACGCATGCTGGTTGATAAAGCGCACCGTAATAACATGGCCGTTATTTTAGATTGGGTTGCCAACCACACTTCGTATGATAATGTTTGGATTCAAAACAAATCGTGGTATTTGCAGGATTCAACGGGTAATATTGTAAGTCCACCCGGAATGGGCTGGAATGACGTTGCCCAATTGAATTTTTCAAACCAAGACATGCGCAGTGAAATGATTAAATCGATGAAATACTGGATTCTTACCGCCAATGTTGACGGATTTCGGTGTGATTATGCCGATGGACCTCCCTACGATTTCTGGAAACAGGCACTGGATACATTAAGAAATATTCCAAACCACAAATTATTAATGATGGCTGAAGGTCGGAGAAGTGACCATTATAAAGCCGGATTTGATTTCAATTTTGGATTTCAGTTTTTTGGAAACTTAAAAAGGATCTTTGAACGTGATCGTTCGGTAAAATCCATTGAAGAATTAAATGCTTTGGATTATACCGGTGCAACTGATGGCCAGCAGATTATACGATATACATCAAACCACGATGTAAATAGTTCTGATGGCACCCCACTCGACTTGTTTGGAGGAGAAAAAGGTTCTATGGCAGCATTTGTTATCGCGGCTTATATGAAAAGTGTGCCGATGGTTTACAACGGACAGGAAGTGGGAACACCATACCGTCTGACCTTCCCGTTTACCTCAACAACCATTGACTGGAATATAAATCCGGACATAACAAATGAATACAAAAAAATTATTGCATTCAGAAACGAAAGCGAGCCAATCAGGCGTGGAGAATTAACCTCCTTTTGTACGGATGACGTTTGTGCTTTCAGTAAAAAATACAACGATGAAGAAGTGCTGGTTTTGGTTAATTGCAGAGATAAAAACATTAAATATAAGTTGAATTCAGAATTGGTTAATACTTCATGGACAGATGTTATGAATGGAGGAATGGTTGAATTGTCATCTGAAATTTCTTTAGAATCCTTCACATATCTTGTTTTGAGAAAGTAAACACAAATATTTAAAAATTCAATATTAGTGAAGTGTAGGCATTCAGAAATACCGTTAGATTTCAGTTATCTCGATTTGTATATCTTACTTCCTCGTCAAAATTTTCAATAGAGTTAATTTGGGTTTTTAAGAAACCAGAGAGAAGGAATAAACTTTAAACCAACAATTATGAAAACCAATAGAAGAAATTTTTTTCAAACCATGGGAGCTGGTGCTGCCGGATTTGGATTAGCTTCGACTCTTCCACTCGCATCGTGTGCAGCACCAGCAACATCAACTTCTGAAAAGGAGGACGATCAAATTCTTTTCATCGGAGATGATATTGCCATTGCCGATACTGCTTATGGGAAAGTAAAAGGATTTATCCTTCGAGGAATAACCCAGTTTCGCGGTATTCCTTATGGTGCAGATACAAGTGGGAAGAATCGTTTTATGTCTCCACAAAAACCAAAACCATGGGATGATATTCTCCCGGCAGTTTGGTGGGGAAATACAGCACCGCAAATCATGGATAACCGGTATGCCAATTCCTATTCTTCGTTTGCCGACCACTGGAATTACGATGATGTTAGCGAAGACTGTTTAAAACTTAATGTTTGGACACCGGCCATCGATAGCAATAAACGTGCAGTTTTAGTTTGGCTGCACGGTGGTGGCTACACCAATGGAAACGGAATTGAACAGGATGGTTACATGGGGGAAAACCTGAGTCGCAAAGGAAACGTGGTTTTTGTTTCCATAAATCACCGGTTGGGCCCGATTGGATTTTCTGATTTGTCGGGTGTCGGTGGCGAAAAATACAAGGATTCTGGAAATGTAGGTGCGCTCGATATGGTGGCAGCGCTCAAATGGGTAAAAGAAAACATCGCCAATTTTGGTGGCGACCCGGATAATGTTACAATTATGGGGCAATCGGGTGGTGGATCTAAGGTTTGTACCGTAGCAGCCATGCCCGCAGCAGATGGTCTGATACACAAAGCGGTTCCGTTAAGTGGTTCAACTACTTCAGCAATGGATCAGGATGTTTCCCGTAAACTCGGAGAATATATTTTAAAGGAAGCCGGTTTGGAACCTTCCGAGATTGATAAATTACAGGAAATGCCATGGAAAGAGTACATTTTACTGACCAATAAAGCCAGCCGGGAATTTGCTCAGGAAAATAGCGGTAGAGGAGTACGAGTTGGATTTTCCCCGGTTGCTGACGGAATTAACATTCCCAAAGGAATATTTTATTCTGAAAAAAATGGTGTTTCATCCACTGTACCTATGATTATCTGCAGCACTTTCCATGAATGGGGAACGTCCAGGATAAATCCTGAGCTGGAAAAAATTACGGCAGAAGAAGCAAAAGAGATGATGAAGTCAGGTACAGGTCTTAGGAGAGGTGGATTGGGAGATAAGGCTGCTGCTGTATACGATGCCTATGCCAAAGCTTTCCCCGGTGCTACATCTTATGAAATAATGACATTGATTTCCAGTAACCGAAATGGGGTAGTAAAAACTGCCACTGCTAAAATAAATCAACCAGCGCCGGTTTATGTAGCCTGGTTTGGCTGGGAACCACCATTATTCGACGGACGCATGAGAGCTTTTCACTGCTCAGATATTTGTTTCTGGTTTTACAACACGGACCTGATGTTGACACATACCGGTGGTGGTGCACGTCCTCGAAAACTTTCAGAAAAAATGTCAGACGCTCTGCTTTCTTTTATGAAAAACGGTGATCCTAACTGTAACACATTACTAACATGGCCAAAATTCACAGCAGAAAATGGCGAAGTAATGATTCTGAATGATGTATGTGAGGTAAAAAATGATCCTGATAAAGAAGGAAGAGAATTGCTTTAATTTTATTAAACAACCTAATATTTTAAAAATGAAAAATGCAGTATTACTTTCAGTGTTGATGCTAACTTTTGTTATCACACAAGCCCAGCAAAACAATAATCCCGAACAACAAGCACAACAACGACAGACACGACAACAGCAATGGAAGCCGGAGAGTACAGAGTGGCATTATCCGGTACCGCCTAAGGTTCAGCCGGGAGAAGGAAATAATCCACCATCAGATGCTATAATTCTTTTTGATGGAACGGATCTTTCCAAATGGGAAGACCGAAATGGAGAACCTGCTAAGTGGACTATTCAAGGTGATGCTTTGGTTATAGAGCCTGGTACAGGTACAATCTCCACAAAAGAATACTTTGGAGATTGCCAGTTGCACATAGAGTTTAAATCTCCTGCACCAGAAAATTATAATGGGCAAAATAGGGGTAACAGCGGTATATTTTTACAAAGTACTTACGAAATTCAGGTACTGGATGGAGATGACAATTCAACTTATGTAAATGGTATGGTGGGTAGTGTTTATAAACAAAACGCACCTTCAGCAAATGCATATACAAAAAATGGAGAATGGCAGGTTTATGATATCTACTGGAAAGCTCCAAGGTTTGGTACTAATGACGAATTGGAATCACCTGCTATGGTTACTGTAGTACTTAATGGCATTGTTGTTCAGAATAACTATATCCTGAAAGGAAACACACCCTACACAGGATTACCAAAATATACTGCTCATGGTCGTATGCCACTTACCCTTCAGGATCATGGAACAAAAGTTTCATATCGAAATATCTGGTTAAGAAATCTATAATTTCAGGCTATGAAATCTGACAGACGGAATTTTATTAAGAATTCAACACTCGCAGCCACCGGATTGGGATTGTCATCAGTAATACCAAATAATGTAATGGCAAACTTTACATACAATTCTCCGGGCGATAGAGTTAATATTGGCGTAATTGGCCTGGGGATGGGATGCAGGGATTTGCAGGGAGCTCTCACAAATTCGTGGGTTCATTGCATTGCCATGTGTGATGTAAATAAAGAAAGACTGGAAGAACAAGCTGCCAGTTTTAAAAAGCAGTTTCCCGGACAGACTTCAAACATGAAATTATATGCCGATTTTCGTAGACTTTTGGAAAATAAGGAAATTGATGGTGTAATCATTGCAACTCCGGATCATTGGCATACTTATATATTTGCCGAAGCATTGAAAGCAGGTAAATCAGTTTATGTTGAAAAACCTGTTGCAAACAGCATTCATGAATGCAATTTGATGATGGATTTGCAAAACAAATATCAGAAGGTGGTAACCACGGGTTTGTGGCAAACCAGTCAAAAGTATTTTGTTGAGGCAAACGAAATTTTAAAAACGGGAATCCTGGGCAATGTATATAAAGTGCAATTATGGCTTTCAAGCAGTACTAATCCAAGAGCAGGCTCTGAAAATACGAAAGCCCCCTCCACTTTGGATTGGAATATGTGGTTAGGGCCTGCTCCACAACGACAATTTAACCAATCTGTTTTCCGTGGTTGGCGTGGATTCTGGGATTACGGAGGTGGGCAACAAACTGATTGGGGAGTGCATTGGATAGACTCTGCTTTTGACGGATTAAAGGCTTTAGGGTTGTCAAACAGGGAGTTCCCTAAAGCTGTATTTTCAACAGCCTTTAAACACCCCGATACCTTTAATGAAACACCAAGCTGCCAGACAACAATATTTCAGTATGATAAATTTCACATTGAATGGACACAACAAGTTGCGTATTTGTACAACCGAAATCAAGGTGTTGCCTGGATTGGAAGTAACGCCACTCTTGTATGCAACAGGGATGGTTTTGAACTGATCCCAACAATAGACCGCGATGGAACAGCTGCCTTGGAACCAAGAAGGTTTGATGGGCCGTTTGAAGAAGGTGGTGTAGATAATCACGCCACGAATTGGGTTAGTTGTATTCGTGAAAATAACATTGAAACGAATAGTCCGATTGAAAAGGGGGCATTTGCGACAATTCTGGCACACATGGCAAATATTTCATATCGCACGGAAACAAGAATTGTATACAATCCGGAAGAAAGAAATTTCGTGAATAATCCTATTGCGGAACAATATCTTGTGTCAAAATATAGAAATCCATGGCATTTGCCTGGAGTATAAGATAAAAAGCAAATTTTATGATTACAAGTTCAGTTTAATCCTTTATTGTTCAGATTCATATTAAACAAGACATCACATTTTTTGAGCTAATTAGTTCAATTGTTATTAGTTTAGAAGGCGGCCTTTTTTTTATTGCAGAGGGCGATAAAAAACAAAATGAATAATCCTCGGCCGCCTTTTTTTAAAACTCTGTGATTTAAATCTTAATCATATCCCAGCGTGAAGCATTTGAGTCTATTTTCTAAAGATGTTCTCAATTACATATAATTCATTTAGCAAAGCAGATCATTGGAAAAAACAGCTTTTGTATTAGTAATTTTTCGTGCCACGATATGATCACTCAACATCATTGATCAAATAAATAATCCTAAGGATTCGCTCATCGTACTGAAAATAGAAAGATTTAATGGATCAGTTTGTATTCCATGATTTGATGACCACTGCTAATTTGTTTTCCATTTTTCTTCCAGATTGATACTTTCCTTTCCTGCCTGGCTTTTATTAATCATCTGATACACTTTTTGAGGTCTTTCATGAATGACTTGAGGTCTTTCGATGCCTCAAGTTATAATGAGTTACGTATCCACCTCAGAATACAGGACTGGATTTTCTACCTTCCGGAAAACTTGCAATGGTTTCTTAAAAGCTTGAAAGGTCATCTATTCCGGAATTATAAGATCCTCTTCACCTATGGACTATAGGTTGGTCCTTATTTAGTCTCCGCAAGAAAACGCACTAAATTTTAAAACCAGTATGTCAATCTAT
>WOYV01000085.1 GCA_011620585.1 Draconibacterium sp. | reverse complement strand
CGCTCCACGCTGAAACTTCCCCGTTTTTATCCCAAACACGCACCTGCCACCAGCATTCCTGACGTGACTGCAAGGATTTTCCATCGTATTCTATCCGTGTTGATTGCTGACCCGTAATTTTTCCACTGTCCCACAAATCAGCTTGTTCCATGTTTAGGTTCGAACTGCTTACACGCACTTGCCAGGCGCTTTGAAACTGGCCGCGTTCGCCATCGCCGGCTATGTTAATCCACGAAAGACGGGGTTGCAGAACATCAACGACTGAAGGATTTTCGAGATACTCGCAAGTGAGTTTTACAGGGACTACTTTGGCTTCGGTTTGAACGAAAAAAACGTAAAGAATGCCAATTAAAATAAGAAGCTTTTTCATGGTTTACTTCGGTTTAGTTAACGACGAATAAAGATAAAAACAAAATCAGAAACAGGCTGTATTTTCAATTCAAATAGGCTTTCAGTTCGGTGAGTTTCATTTGACGGCCCATCGAAAATACGGCGCTTTCGCGTTCTACTTCATTTAGTAAAAACCAGGCTTTTCGAAAAAAGTCAAGCCGTTCATCTTCCCGATCCGCCAATTCGCCCTGTTCTTTCAAAACAAAAGCCAAAACCTCGATCTGATCGTTGCCCAGTTTTTTCTCCTCCCTAACATACGTGATCAATTCTTCGATGTTGAGTTTACGAATATCGCTGTCCCACTTCAGAATGGTATAAAAATATCGGATCTGTTTTTCGGCTTCCTCCTTTTCACCTTTGGCCCGGTGGCCTAATATTCGCTGAAGGACATCAAAAAGCTGCATCATCTGGCGCATCAAGAAATCGCGTTCAATACCCATAATTACCTTTAGTGAATTTAAGTTATTAAATGTAGCGATTTTCAGGTAATCACTATTAATTAAGTTGAATCATTATTGGCTGTAACAACGGCGGGGATCAGAAACATTTCAATACATTTATGCATTGCCGCATTTAAGCATTCATGCATTTCGTAAATATCCTTAGTTTTGCAGGAAATTTGGTTTATGGGATATTTCGACGACCTTTTTAACGATAGTTTTAGTGACGGTTTGGAGGAAGAAAAAGATTTTTATACGGAAAATGGTTACCGCGTAATGACTGAAACCTACCTCACCGACCGTGGCTACTGTTGTGCCAATGGTTGCCGGCACTGTCCATACTGGCCAAAGGCACAAAAAGGGAACACCAAACTAAGAAAGAACGCGTAATGACAGGAAAAGAACTTCGGCTTGTATTTATGGGAACGCCCGATTTTGCGGTGGCCAGCTTAAAAAAGCTTCACGAAAATGGTTACCAGATTGTGGGTGTGATCACTGCTCCCGACCGGCCTGCAGGGCGTGGTAAACAACTGGTTGAACCGGCTGTAAAAAAGTATGCTGTTGAAAAGAACCTGAAAGTACTACAGCCCGAAAAACTAAAAAACCCCGGATTCCTGGAAGAATTGCGCTCGTTAAAAGCCGATTTACAAGTAGTTGTGGCGTTCAGGATGTTGCCCGAAGTGGTTTGGAACATGCCCCGGCTCGGAACTTTTAACCTGCACGGATCACTTTTGCCACAATACCGCGGGGCAGCGCCGCTAAACTGGGCTGTGATCAATGGTGAAAGCAAAACCGGAGTTACCACCTTTTTGCTCGATCATGAAATTGATACCGGGAAGATTCTGTTTAAAAAGGAAATCGATATCTGGGAAAACGATACAGTGGGTAGCATCCACGACAGCCTGATGGAAATTGGCGCAACACTGGTAGTTGAAACCGTGGAAGCGCTGGCCAAAGGAAACTGCAAAGCCATTCCGCAACAGGAACTGATTGACGACGAGATAAAACACGCTCCAAAAATATTCAAGGATGATTGCCGGATCGATTGGTCGCAGGAAGCGGAAACAGTACGAAACCTCATCCGGGGACTTTCGCCCTACCCAACTGCCTGGACGACACTGGTACACAAATCAAATGGGCAGGAATTCTCTACCAAAATATTCTTTGCCATACATGCTGAAGGTAAAGCCGGTGAGCCGGGAACCATTGCAACAGACGGAAAAACATTTATAAAAGTGGCCTGTAAAAATGGCTGGTTGCAACTTACCGACCTGCAACTTGCCGGGAAGAAACGAATGCAGGTGGATGAATTTTTAAGGGGATTTCAACAAATCTCCGAATACCGGTTCCAATAAAAATGTCATTTCGAGAGAAGAATGAGCTAAAAATCTGTATTAAAAAGATTTCCCTCTTCGTTCGAAATGACATTACTGGTAATTGTAACCGGAGAGGGCTTACTTTTTCCTTCCGTTCATAATAAAGAAATAAATCAGAAAACCGGCCGACACAAACACGAGTAAAATACCAAGTGGCAATACTGCGTCCTGACCCGAAATCCATTCGCGATCGAATAATTTCAGCGTATCAATTACGATAAACCCAAGCCCTGTCATTAAGGCCACCAAACCCCATTTTAACGATGGAAAGCGATCAAGTTCTTCACTTGATTTTGGTTCATCGAGAATTCCTGGCCGGTCGTACTGCCCGGCTTTAATAAGTTTGCGTTTTAAGAGATGTCCCGAAATCAGTTTTAATATGTGAAAAATGGAGAAAAACACGATTCCTACAATCAAAAATTCAGTATTCATAATTCTTGTTTTTAAATTATTTTCTGAGCGTTTGACTACACAAGTTTCAGAAATGTTGCAGAATTTTTATTTTTTTTCAGATCAGGCTCAATGCGTTGAACACAGCAATAAGCAGTACAATTAAAATTATGAAGTTATACAGAAAGATAAAAGTAAAAGGTTTATCGTAATCGCGAACTGCCTGCCCGCAATTCGGACAATAATGCCCCGAAAATTAGTGGCCGCAATTTTTACAAACGTGGTCTTCAAAAGCCACCTTAGACTCTTTCCTTTTAAGGCCTTCTTCCAGCTTAGGCCACATTCGGGGTACTTGTTTTTTTACCGTCGAGTTTCATATCCCAGTTCTCGATAAAAGGAAATATCGATGGTGCCAGCGACCGGATTGGTTCATACATCCTTGAATTCGATTTGGTTTCTTTCGGCAGGATCTTCACATCCTGATCGATCTTATCAAAAACAACCAGAATGATGCTCAGGATCAAAGCCGATTTCAGTACCGCGAAAACAAGGCCTGCCAGCTTGTTGACAAAACCCAGCATAACTGTTTCTGCCAGTTTGCTTACCGTATTTCCCACGATATGAACCAGGATTACAATTACCACAAAAGTCACCACAAACGAAATAATATTCAGGTACCCGGTTGTAAGGTGAAAGTTTTCGACCAGGAATTCGGTGGTGATGTACGAAAATTCGATGGCTCCCCAAATTCCAAGAATCAAAGCTGCCAGTGAAGCCACTTCAGAAATCAAGCCCTTCCGAAAACCGTTTATTGCCGAAAGCACGAGGAGAATAAGCAGGATAATGTCGACGTAATTCATAATTTAATTCAATAAGGTTTTTGCCGTTTACTTGCCTGTCAGAAAAGTAAACAAGTGTAAAAATAAAGATTCGTTTATAAGAAAAAAACTTACAAACCGGGAAGCTGACTTTTTTAACCGTTCAATCATCAAAGAAGAGTAATTTATCATGCTTCGTTTAACAGTAAATTCATAAATTTGGCTGAAACAAAATTGATTTCTCTATGCCACTCATCAATTCCGTTATCAGGTGGGCCACGACCCGGCGAAGCGACGAAATACAATATTATCGCGAATATCCCCTCGAAATTCAGAACGAGATGCTCTTTCATCTTTTGCAAACCGCTCGTGATACAGAGTGGGGCAAAGCACATAATTTCGAGGAAATACGATCGCTGCAAGATTTCCAAAAACTTGTTCCATTGCAGGATTACAACGATATAAAACCTTATGTCGATCGTTTACGACAGGGGGAACGCGACGTGTTGTGGCCGGGTGGAACCAAGTGGTTTGCCAAGTCGTCGGGAACTACCAGCGACAAAAGCAAGTTTATTCCGGTTACCCGCGATGCACTCGAAAACTGCCATCTGCGCGGAACAAAAGACGTATTCTTTAATTATATAAAAACCCATCCCGATACCAAAGTATTAAAAGGGAAAACACTGACTCTGGGCGGAAGTCACCGCGTTAATAATTCTGAAAATAATTCATATTACGGCGATCTTTCTGCCATCATGCTCGAGAACAGACCATTCTGGAGCGACCTGATACGAACACCGGCTACCGAAATTGCACTGATCGAAGAATTTGAAGAAAAAATCGAACGCATTATTGAAACAGCACTCGATGAAAATGTTACTGCTTTTGCCGGTGTGCCTTCGTGGTATCTTGTGCTTTTTAAAAGGGTACTGCAACGCACCGGAAAATCAAATTTACTGGAAGTGTGGCCAAACCTCGAGGTTTTTGCGCACGGAGGCGTAAATTTCGAACCCTACCGCGAGCAGTACCGGAAGCTCATTCCTTCGTCACAAATGCATTACATTGATACCTACAACGCTTCGGAAGGTTTTTTTGGAATACAGGACAACGAACACCAGGACGACATGTTGCTGATGCTCG
The DNA here is from genome assembly GCA_011620585.1 of Draconibacterium sp. Taxonomy (GTDB): domain Bacteria; phylum Bacteroidota; class Bacteroidia; order Bacteroidales; family Prolixibacteraceae; genus Draconibacterium. The sequence goes on along the minus strand of WOYV01000085.1, from coordinate 11,649 downwards.
ACTATGGTATTTTTTACGAATTTATACCGATGAGCGAATTTGGATCGGAAAATCCAGCTGTGCTGGGTCTCGAAGATGTGGAGCTCAACACCAACTACGCCATTGTAATTTCGACCAGCGCCGGCTTGTGGCGTTATATTATTGGCGACACGATAAAATTCACCAGCAAATTTCCGTTTAAAATAAAAGTTACCGGACGAACCAAACATTTTATCAACGCTTTTGGAGAAGAGGTGATCATCGACAATGCCGAAAACGCGTTGAAAGTTGCTTGCCAGCAAAGCAATGCCATTGTTAATGAATATACCGCCGGTCCTATTTTTATTGGCGAAAACCAAAAAGGAGCACACCAATGGATTATCGAATTTGCACGTGAACCGGAAGATATCGACCATTTTACACAGATACTCGACAACACATTGAAAATGTTGAATTCGGACTACGAAGCCAAACGTCATAAAAACCTCACCCTCGAGATGCCGCACATTGTAACAGCGCCCAGGGGAACATTCTATAAATGGATGAAACAGCGCGGAAAAGTGGGTGGCCAGAATAAAATCCCGAGATTAGCCAACGATCGGCAGTATCTCGACGAACTTATGAACATGTTATCCGATAAAAGCTAAAAATTTTATACTTTAGATTTTCAATTAATATTTACAAAATGCACATAGCGATCGCTGGAAATATTGGGGCTGGAAAAACTACGCTCTCCGAACTGCTTGCCAAGCACTACAAATGGACACCACATTACGAAGATGTGGATGAAAACCCGTATTTGAATGACTTTTACAACGATATGCAGCGCTGGTCGTTTAACCTGCAGATTTACTTTTTAAATTCGCGTTTCAAGCAGATCATCGATATCCGGAGCTCGGGAAAAACCATTGTCCAGGACCGTACTATTTACGAAGATGCCGAAATTTTTGCACCCAACCTGCACAGCATGGGTTTAATGAGCACCCGCGATTTTAACAACTATAAAACCTTGTTCGACCTGATGGTAAGTCTCATCCAGCCACCCGATCTGCTGATCTACCTTCGGGCATCGATCCCTACTTTGGTTAACCAGATCCAGAAACGCGGACGCGAATACGAAAATTCGATCCGGCTCGATTATCTGAAACAATTAAACGACCGCTATGAAACGTGGGTTAACGGATACAAAATGGGAAAACTACTGGTGATAAATGTGGATGATCTTGATTTTACACTTAACCCGGAAGACCTCAGTTTTGTAATCGACCGAATCGACGCACAAATTCACGGTCTTTTTTAGCTATTTGATTTTGGAGATACTGCAAATTAGGGTTTAGCTGGCTCTTTTTATTTGAGTTGGCTGAAAACTGATGGCGATTACCCGATTATAAGTTGTAACCTCATACAGAAAACGGGAATCTGTGCTACCCTACAATTTTCGCAATTTCGGCCTTCACTTCGGGCCACGCTGAATCGGGTAAATTTGGCCCCATCACTTCCACTACTTTCCCGGAAACCAATGCAGCGATCTTTCCACATTGTTCCATGGGGTAACCATTTGTCAGTCCGTAAAAGAATCCGGCGGCATAGGCATCTCCTGCCCCGGTAGTGTCGAGCGCTTTGGCAGGAATCACACCCACGCGGGTAACTTCGCCATTGTGTTTGATCAGTGAACCTTCCTTCCCAATTTTTACCACAGAAAGTTCGCAATAGTTAGCTATCTCGTGCAAAGCATCTTCGGGTTCCAGGCCAGTTAGAGCACGCGCTTCTTCCTCGTTGGCAAAAATAATGTCGACATAATTTACCAGAATATTTTTCAGAAAATCGAGATTGGCTTCCACCACATTATAGCTCGACAGGTCGAAAGCAATTTTCAAACCGGCTTTATGTGCCACTTCCACGGCAGCTTCGATCAATAAATGGTTAAAAACCAGGTAGCCTTCCACATATATGTAATCGTAACCTTTCAACATATCGACAGAAAAATCGGAAGCCTGCATTTCGGCCGCAGCCCCAAGATAAGTGGCCAGCGTTCGTTCCGAGTCGCGGCTCACCAAAGCCATCACACGCCCGGTGTCGCTGGTATCGCTGTAGAAAAGATGAGTGTTCAATCCCCGTTTTTCAAAATCGTGCCGAAAAAGTTCACCCAGGTCATCGTGGCCAATTTTTCCCATGTAACCTCCGCGGGCGCCTAAATTGGCCATCGCACGCATGGTGTTTGCCACCGAACCCCCTGTGGTCATTTCACTGGCCTCGTTTACCACCGTATTATAAATCAGTTTCGAACGGTCGGCATCCACCAGTGTCATACTTCCTCGCGGCAATCCAAATATTTCCAGTTGTTCGTCGTTTTCCAGTACTGTGATTACATCAATCAGCGCATTCCCAACTCCTAAAACTGCGGGTGTATATTTCTCTGTCATTATTAATTTTTTTTTTTGATTCCTATTTTACCAATTCAAACGATTGTCGTGCGATTTCGAGTTCCTCGTTGGTTGGGATCACCAAAATTTTCGTTTTGGCATTATTCTCATTGATTTCACGAATTTCTTTGCTTCGAACCGAGTTTTTAGCCTCATCAACAACGATTCCAAAATATTCCATGTTTTTACAAACCAGGCTTCGAACGATCGTGTCGTTCTCGCCAATTCCGGCTGTGAAAACAATTGCATCGAGGCCATTCAGTGCTGCTGCATATTTCCCAATGTATTGCTGAATACGGTAAGCGTACATTTCGTAGGCAAGAATAGCAACCTTGTCGCCTTTCAGATAACGGGTTTCAATGTCGCGCATGTCGGTGTCTCCGGTAAGACCCTGCATCCCGCTTTCCTTGTTCAGAATCTTGGACACTTCGTTTACCGAATATCCGTTTTGTTCGACCAGGTAGAAAATAACGGAAGGGTCGATATCGCCCGATCGGGTTCCCATAATCAATCCGTTCAAAGGGCCTATTCCCATCGAGGTATCTTTACAAACTCCTCCTTCGACAGCTGCCATCGATGCGCCGTTTCCGAGGTGAATAGAAACAATTTTTGCATTCTTATTTCCAAGATACCCAGCTGCTTTCTCCGAAACATATTTATGTGAAGTTCCATGGAAACCGTATTTACGGATTCCCAAAGCGGTGTACATTTCATTGGGAATGGCGTACCGAAAAGCTACTTCAGGCATGGTTTGATGAAAAGCGGTATCGAAAACACCAATCTGTGTGGCATTTGGGAAAACCTTTTCCGCGACCTCCACCCCAATTAAGTTGGCAGGGTTGTGCAAAGGAGCCAGCGGGAACAACTCCTTTACTTTGGCTTTTACTTCATCCGTAATAACGACGGTTTTGGTAAAAGCCTCGCCTCCATGTACTAAACGGTGCCCTACTGCTTTAATCTCGGAAGGATCGCTGATTACTCCCACCTCCTTGTCGACCAGCAATTCAGCCACGCGTTTTAAACCCACCGTGTGGTCAGGAATGGCAAATACTTCTTTTGTTTTTTTCTCTTCGTCCTTACAAAATGTTTTGTGAGTGATGCTGCCTTCTTCTAAGCCAATTCGTTCTACCAGACCCGATGACAACACTTTTTCAGTACTCATATCGATCAACTGGTATTTGATCGACGAACTCCCCGCATTTACTACTAAAATGTTCATTTATATTTATTTTGAACTTTCAACCTTAAACCCGTCCGAACGGTGTTCAACCAGGCGGACCCTGTACTTCTTAAAACCCTTCCTGCGCCTGGATAGCCGTTATTACCACCGTATTAAAAATATCTTCCACGGTACATCCACGGCTCAGGTCGTTCACCGGTTTGTTTAAACCTTGCAACATCGGGCCAATGGCCAATGCACCGGTTTCGCGTTGAACCGCTTTGTAGGTATTGTTCCCTGTGTTTAAGTCGGGGAAAATCAAAACACTGGCTTGCCCGGCAACTTCAGAGTTCGGCATTTTACTCTTCCCCACACTTGGATCAACCGCTGCATCGTACTGGATCGGACCTTCGATTTTCAGGTCAGGACGCAAGGCCTGGGCTTTTTCGGTAGCTGCGCGAACTTTATCTACTTCGGCACCCAATCCCGAGGTTCCGGATGAATACGACAGCATGGCTACTTTGGGTTCGATACCAAAAGCCTTCGCCGAGTCGGCTGACGAGACCGCGATTTCTGCCAGCTGATCGGCAGTTGGATTTACGTTTACCGCACAGTCGCCAAATACCGACACATGATCGTCGAGACACATAAAGAAACACGATGAAACGGTTGAAACACCCGGCCTGGTTTTTACAAACTGCAGGGCTGGAATAATTGTATGTGCCGTTGTATGAGCAGCCCCCGAGACCATTCCGTCGGCATGTCCTTTATAAACCATCATTGTTCCAAAGAAAGAAACATCAGCCATGGTATCGCGTGCCATATCTTCCAGAACATTTTTATGTTTCCGCAACTCGTAATAAGTGCGCCAGTAATCTTCGTAATGTTCCGATTCTACCGGGTTGATGACCTGGATGTTTTCAGGTATTTTTAATCCGAGTTCCGATGCCTTGGCCGTTATTTCTGTACGCTTACCCAGCAGGGTAATGTCTACCACATTTTGTTCCACCAGGCTGATGGCAGCTGTGAGGATACGGTTGTCGGTCCCTTCGGGCAGGACAATATGTTTTTTGCCCGATTTTGCCTTTGCTACCAGGCTGTACTGGAACATGTGCGGGGTAACCACATCGGTATGGTAATTACGGAATCGGTCGACAAGAAATTCGGTATCCACGTACTTTTCGAAAGTCGAAATACTCAAATCAATCTTGCGGGTGATTCCCGGTCGTATTTTTGGTTTTACATTGGCTACCTTGTTAGCCGCGTCAAAAGTTACATCATCCACCATGATGATTGGCACAATGGTACTCAGCCCTTCGATCAGCTTCCGGATGGCCTTGCGCGGAGGAAGACCGCCGGTTACCAGAATACCCGAAATATTTGGATAGTTTGACGAAACATTGGCTTGCAGCGCTCCCAAAATAATATCCGAACGGTCGCCGGGGGTGATGATCAGACTGTTCTCTCCCAAACGGTCGAGGAAATTCCGAAGGTGCATTGCTCCCACGTCAATCTTGTCTACCTGTTTGCCTAGCAAATCGTGCCCCATCAAAACAGTTGCACCCAATTCTTCCTGAATCTCTTTTACTGTCGGGCTTCCAAGCAATTTAATTTCCGGAATAATTTCGATAGCTGTAGCTGCCGGAATAACTGCCTGTAGTTCTTTTTTCATTTCGTCCAGATCCTTCCCGGGAACACGGTTCATAAAAACCGACACCACATTTACATCGAGCTCGGCACAGGTTTTTACGGCCAGATCGAGATTTGATGCGGCATCTTTTACTTCTTTGCCGCGGGCCGAGCTCACCAAAATAGTAGGAAGTGCAAGGTTTTTTGCAATTTCAATATCGAGTTCAAATTCGATAGCCACGCCACGGTCGGCAAAATCAGCTCCTTCCACCACAATAAAATCGTAGCGTTCTTCGAGTGCCTTATATTGCTCAATAATCTTCTCGATTAGCCGTGCTTCCTGATCGCGGTTCAGGTACTTCACTACCTGCGACATCGTAAAACCATAAGCTTCCTTGTACTCCATATCGAGGTTGAAATACTTCAACATGGTTTCGATGTGATTGTCGCGTTTGCCTTGAGGCTGATCGTTGATGATCGGCCGAAAATACCCGACCCGGCTTACTTTCGAAAGCAATAATTTGAAAATACCCAGCGCCACCAGCGATCTTCCGGTGCTGCGTTCGGTATTCGTAATGTAGATTCCTGTTTTCATTTTGTAAAATAATTCATTAACGAATTTCAAATTTTCGGCTGTTTTGTAAAAGGCGGTGCAAAATTAATAAACTTGATTAGTTCAGTTCGAACAATTCTTTAAATAAGCCTAAACTGAAGAAATTATTAATAATGCCCTGAAATAAAGACATCTAGGTATGCATTAATGTTTATTCCGGGGAAGTTTAGTGAAGAATAAGTCGAGAATCAATTAAATAAACTAGAAGCCAAACTTATTTTCTTCAGCCAAAAAACGGTAGTACTGTTCGGTTTTGAACCGGAACAGATGCGAAGGTCTTCCGAGTACGTCTTTGCGCTGATCGATTTGCTCCACCAAATCGAGTTTCAGCATCTTGCGGCGAAATGTTCCCCTGTCGATCGGGCGTTCGAGAATGGCTTCGAACAATCCTCTCAACTCATTCAGGGTAAACGTTTCAGGCAAAAGATTTGATAAAACCGGGTGATTCAAAAGTTCGGTTGCCAGCAGTTTTCGGGTTTCCGAAACTATGTTTCCGTGGTCCATCCCCATATTTTCAAGATGATCAACGTTAAGCCATTCGAAATCAAAAGCCAATCCTCCCTGAACAATTTGTGTAACAGAATAATTAATGAGACCATAAAACGCCACGGTTACAAACCGCTGCTTCGTCCATTCATATATTTTACGGTTTTCTTCCGTCAGAACCATACCCGCATCCGGGATTTCAATACCGCGGCGGATATCTCCAAAAGTTTTAATCTGCCTTAGAAAAACTTCTTTGATTCCCAGTAAAGCTAAATTACGGTATGCTGCATCATCAACCGACTCGGTCTTCTTAACAAAACCTCCGGGTATCAGGCTGAACTCTTGTCCGGGCATTTTATGCACCAGCACCAGCAGATTGGGATGATTGTAGGCCAGTACCACGCAATTCACCGAAAGATGAGAAAGAAAACTTTCCAAACCTTCCGAAAAATATCCGGCAAACAAATCCTCGATACTATTGTCAGTCATTACCTTAAATACTTTCGACAAAAGTAAAATTATTTTGAGGCATTTTGCCTCTTAGTCCGATTTTTTTCTATTTTTACGCCATATTTAAAATTCAGAATACATCGAAAATTCCGCATTATGAAAAAGTTCCTGAGAGTTTTATTAAAGGTAGTCCTTGCAATACTTGGATTGGCAGTAATTGTAGCGATTGTAGCCGCGATCTACATCAACAAAAATTTCCTTAACATCGATAAAAAAGACAAGTTCAGTAAAATTGAAATTAATGAACTGAGCAGCGATGGTTACACTTTCAAGGATTTGAACCGGAACGGCGCTTTGGATATCTACGAAGATGCCCGTCAACCTATCGAAGCCCGAGTTAACGATCTCCTGTCGCAAATGACACTGGAAGAAAAAATCAGGTTGGTGAAAGGTTCAGGAATGGGTTCAGCAATCGGATACGGCCCGAAAGACGGGATACCGGGAGCCGTAGGAACGATTGTTCCGATACCGCGTTTGGGCCTGCCAACCCTTTATCTATCAGACGGGCCTGCCGGACTTCGTCTTTCTACTTTCGGAAAGGAAAATAAAAACCCGCATTACTGTACCGCTTTCCCGATTGGATCGCTGCTTGCATCTACATGGAATACTGAATTGGTAGAGCAGGTAGGTGTTGCCATGGGAAACGAAACCAGGGAATACGGAATTGACGTGATTTTAGGCCCCGGAGCAAACATTCACAGAAACCCGCTTTGCGGACGAAACTTTGAATATTATTCAGAAGACCCGGTAGTTACCGGAGAGATCGGAGCTGCCATGGTTAACGGGATCGAATCGAACGGAGTGGGAACTTCGGTTAAACACTTTGTAGCCAACAACCAGGAAACCAACCGTAACAATAATAATGCGATTGTGTCAGACCGTGCGATGCGTGAAATTTACCTCAAGGGTTTTGAGATCATTGTTCGAAAATCGCAGCCGTGGACGATCATGTCGTCGTACAACCTGGTAAACGGGACACATGTTTCGGCCAGCAAAGATTTACTCACCGATATTGTGCGCAACGACTGGGGGTTTGAAGGCCTGGTGATGACCGATTGGTTTGGCGGAACCAACCCTCCGGTGGAATTGAGCGCCGGAAACGACCTCTTTGAACCTGGGACCAGGAACCAATATAAAACCTTGTTAAAAGCTGCCGAAAATGGAGAACTGGCTGAAGCAGACATCGACACTTCAGTTAAACGCATCCTCAGCCTGATCCTGAATTCGCAAAAAATGAAAGGTTATAAATACTCCGACAGCCCTGATTTGGAAGCACACGCTCAAGTCACACGAAATTCGGCTACTGAAGGAATGGTACTGCTTAAAAATAAAGCAGCTTTACCAATGACAGAAGCAAAAAATGTGGCTTTGTTTGGCGTTTTCTCTTACGATTTTATTGCCGGGGGAACCGGTTCTGGTGATGTTAAAGAAGCTTATACCGTTTCGCTCGAAGAAGGTTTGACCAACATGGGATACCAGGTGAACCTGGCCGCCAAAGATGCTTTTCTGGCACACAAAGCAGCCAATGCCAAAGCATTTAAAAAGCCTGAAGGCACACTTAGCGCGATGATAAATTCATACAATCCACCAGAGTTTATTCCAAGTGAAGGACAACTAAAACCGATATCAGAAGAAGCAGATATTGCAATAATTACCATCGGCAGAAACAGTGGTGAAGGAAAAGACCGCTTGAAGGAAAACGATTTCGATTTATCGGGCAATGAGCAAAAATTAATCGAAGAAGTGTGCGAAAAGTTTCATGCTGCAGGTAAAAAAGTAGTGGTAGTTCTTAACATCGGCGGAGTAATCGAAACCGCGTCATGGAAAGACCAGCCCGATGCCATTTTGTTAGCCTGGCAAGGCGGGCAGGAAGGTGGAAACTCGGTAGCCGATATTTTGAGCGGTGCTGTAAACCCAAGTGGGAAACTACCTATGACCTTCCCAAAAACATTGGAAGACCATGCGTCGAGCGCCAATTTCCCGATGGGAGGCGTTCCGATGGATACCCGATCGATGATGGCTTCGAAGGAAGCAAAACCGGAAGCTGAACAAATAAAAGATGTAGATTACACCAAATATGAAGAAGGAATTTATGTGGGTTACCGCCACTTCGATAAAAACAATGTGGATGTTTCCTATCCTTTTGGTTACGGACTTTCGTACACCAGCTTCGGGTACGAGAATATGAACGTGAATGTAAACGACAAAACGATAAACATCACTGTTTCGGTAAAAAATACCGGCGAGGTAGCCGGAAAAGAAGTGGTGGAAATCTTCGTTGCAAAACCTGAAACTATGATTGACCGTCCGGTCCAGGAATTAAAAGCCTTTGCCAAAACACCGCTGCTCAACCCGGGAGAAAGCGTCGAATTATCGCTGAATATTCCGGTTTCCGACTTGTCGTACTGGAACGAAACTACCTCGGAATGGACCCTCGAAGAAGGCGTTTACCAAATTTGCGCCGCTGCCTCATCACGCGATAAGCGACTGACTTCCGAAATTAATTTGTAACTCCGGATTACTGATATAATTATGCTGACGAACAATGTTATAAAAACTTTGTTCGTCAGTTTTTTTATTAATAAGCAAAACTACTTCCCCCCAGAAACTCGCGGATCAGTGAAGTAGGTGGAATTTCTTCTTCGCTCAGTTGTTTAAAATACGAAAGAAATTCGAGTAGCCGGGTTGCTTCGCTGTATTCTTCCTGGTTTTCGAGCACGGCTTTTAGAACAGGCTCGCCGTATTTTTTCAACACAGCCAGTTCGTACAATGTAGCCGAGTTAAACATCACATCGGCATTTTCCTGGTATGGAAAAATATTCCGCTCCTCCCCTTTCCGAACCGAAGGCCAGCGTTTGATGGTTTCGATGGCACGGTACCCGCGGTACTTGCTGTCGCGGATGAGGCGTCGCAGCAAACGGTTGTCGGCTGTGGAAATGTGCGTGTGCTCGTCCATCGAGATCTGTGTGAGCGCCGAGATAAATATTTTAAAAGTATTCTCGGAGTGAACTTTGGGAAGCAGGTCGGGGTTCATCCCGTGAATGCCTTCCACGATCAGAATATCGCCCGGGCCGAGTTGAAGAGTGTGCCCGTTTTCGGTGCGTTTCCCAAGGTGAAAGTCGAACTTTGGAAGCCGCACTTCCTTGCCCTCAAACAGATCGATTAGTTGCTGGTTAAAGAAAGGAATATCGATGGCTTCGAGCGCCTCGAAATCAAATTCGCCGTTTTCGTCGCGGGGAGTGTGTTCGCGGTCGACAAAATAATCGTCGAGCGAAATCTGGAACGGCCGCAAACCGTTTACCGCCAGTTGTACACCCAGTCGTTTGCTAAAGGTGGTTTTCCCCGATGCCGATGGCCCGGCAATCAGCGCTACTTTTACATTTTGTTTCGACGAGATCAGATTGGCAATTTCCGCGATTTTCTTTTCGTGCAAAGCTTCCGAAATCTTGATCACATCGCCGCCTTTTCCGTTCAGGATCAGTTCATTCAGGCTGCCAACAGTCGATACTTTAATGATCTCGGCCCAGTCCTTGTGTTCCTGGAATATCTCGAACAATTTATGGTTGTAATGAACGTGGCGCAGTTTTTCGAAATTCCTTTTACGCGGAAGTTGCAACAAAAGCCCGTTGTAATAGGGTATCAATCCAAAATTGCGGATGTAACCCGTGCCCGGCAGCAGGTGGCCGTAAAAATAATCGGCCAGGTCATTCAAAAAATACAGATGTGTATATAACAAACCCTGTTGTTCCATTAGTTGCGCCTTTTCTTCGAGGCCCTGTTTCATCAGCAGATCTACTGCCTCGGGAGTGATCACGTCCTTTTTAATAAAAGGCAGGTCGGCATCGATCAGCGCCTGCATTTCATTCCGGATTGAAAAAACATCCGACTCGTCGATCTCACGTCCCAACCCATTGAGTTCGCAAAAATAACCGTTCGAAATACCGTTCTGAACCCTAAAACCGACATGCGGAAAAACCTCTTTAACCGCAGCATACAAAACAAAAATCAGGCTGCGGGTATAAAGACGCATCCCATCGGTGTGCGACACATCGATAAACTCTACCATTTTGGGTTTTACCACGCAAAACGAAAGTTCCTTGACCTGGTTGTTCACAATGGCGCCACACACGCAGTGGTCGTCTTTTATGTTCAGGTCTTCGCTGATTTCGAGGAGCGAAGTTCCCATAGGGTAAGAATGGAATGAGTTGGTATTTTTACAAAAAATTTCTACTTGTTTCATGGCGCTGTTTGTTTGCGATGGTAAAAGTAAGCAAAAAGCGGCAAGGCGCAAGGTGGTGAAGATGTTGGTCGCAGTTACAAATCGCTTATTGGCAGGGTGCGGGTAAATAAACGTAATTGTAGTTTTTTAAAGAAAACAGATCAAAAACCGTGCGTTGATCAGAGCATGAATTATTATTATGCCTATTTTTAACAAAACCTTAAAAACCAAGGACATTGAACAAGATCTGGAAAATAAGTTCAACCCCTTAAATTTAGTGGAAGATGATTTGTTTAATCCTGAAAACAAGACATGAACAATACATACCTACTGGAACAAATAATTCAAGAAAAATTGAACGATATAAGAAATATAACAATCTATATGAACTTACACGTACGTTGTGTGCCATAATAAATAAAAACCTATATGAAAAATAAATTTCTTAGGAAGATTTGGGAAGACTCTGTATGGAGTAAAGTTATTGCAGCCGGACTAATTTTTATACTATCTCAGATTATAATCTATGTTTGGGGTTTAATAGCAAAACTAAACTTCATACAGGTATACACTAATATTTTTGAGTTTTTCAAAACAACTTATATTGTGAAGGGTTGGTTTCTATTAATAT